>ONRL01000126.1 GCA_900320225.1 uncultured Lentisphaerota bacterium | reverse complement strand
CGCCGATCTTGACGATCTTCGTGATCGCCGACGACAGCTGCGTGTAGTAGGCGAGCGTCTGCCCCGCCGGCACGTCGAACGTCAGCACGCCGTCCGCGAGGGACTGCCCCGCCGAATTGACGTTGAGCGCGCCGCTTCCCGCAAGCCAGCCCTGCGAGCCGCCCGCATGACGGCCCGCCGGCACGGACGCGCCGCCTGCCGTCGCCGCCGGCACGTAGACCGTTGTGCCCGACGCGAGCGAGAGCGTCGTGCCCGACGCAACAACAAGCGAATCCGCCAGCGGCTTCGCGTTCGTTCCCGTCAGCGTCACCGTGCCGCTGCCCGTGACCGTGAGGCTCTTCACCCTCGCCGCCGCGCCGCTGATGTCCACCGTGGAGCCGACGGGAATCACCACCTCGTCCCGCGCCGCCGACCTGCCAGTTCGCCGCCGTGTTCCAGTCCGTCGATTCCGCGCCCGTCCACCCGATCGTGCCCGTCTCCGTCGCGATGTCGCCGCCGCCCGTGAGCGGGTTGCCCGCGACGGGGCCGTACGTCTTGCCGGTCACAACGTCCTTCAGCAGGTAGACGCCGTTCTTCAGGACGGGCTGCAGGTCCATCACGAGCGTCCCGCTCTCATAGGCCTGGAGCGAGTAGAGGCGCACCTTGCTGCCGGGGTTTTCAAAGCAGGTTCCCTCCGCGTTCTTGACGGTGGCGAAAAGCCCGAGGGGGTAGACGGACGGCACGGTGGGCGTGGCCGTGTTCATCTCCTTCGTGAGCTCGCCGTCCGTGTAGAGACGCGCCTTCTTGCTCGGGCCGTCGATCTCGAACGTGCGCCGGTCGGTCGTCGCGGTGATGGCCGTGCTGCTCCAGTCGCCGTCGCCGTTCCTGAAGGCGAAGGCGTATTGGCCGCTGCCGTTGATGTAGTGCGCGCAGGACATTCCGGCCTCTCGGCCCGACGCGGCGAAGACGCGCGACTGGAGCGGCGTCACGGAGAGGAACGCGTAATCGGCCACGATCTTCGTGTTCGGCTTCACGTAGTAGTCCAGCACGATGCTCTGCGTGCCGTCCGTGTCGATGTACGCGTCAGCGGCCTGCGCCGACAACGCCAATCCTCCGGCGATTGCGGTCGCCGCAATGTATGCGAATAGTCTTTTCATGTTTCGCTCCTCCTGTGACATCCCGGCGACTTTGCAAGTGACAAATCACAGCAAGGTCGACTCCTGCAATTCACGGAAAACGTCATGATGATACCAAAACACCTTCCTCCGTGCAACGGAAAAGTAAACCTGTGGTCTGAAAAGGCAAACATGGTTTTGGGGAACGTTTAGTTCTTCAAAAGCCCCAAACCCTCGTTTAGCTCTGCGAACCCACGTTACTTTTGCAATTGGCAGAATTTTCCGACATCGGCTCGACGTGTACGACCGCGTCCACGACGTCGATGCCGGCGGCGCGAATCGCATCGCGCACGGCGTGCCCGATCGCGTGGCCCTCGACGACGGAGAGCGTCCGCGCGACTTGAACGTGGAGATCGGCCTGGAAAACGCCACCGTAACGGCGGGTGCGGACGCGATGGCAGCCCTTGACGCCCTTCACTCTGAGTGCGATCCGCGCGACCTCGGCCGACTTGCCGGGCATCTCGGCGTCCGTCAGCTCCTCGACCGCCGGTTTCACCACGTCCCAGGCGGCCTTCAAGATGAAGACGGCGACGACGAGCGCGCCCAGGGAGTCGACCCACGCGAGCGATGGCACAAAGTACGACACCGCCAGCGCCAGGGCGACCGGAATCGAGCTGATCGCGTCGCTACGGTGGTGCCAGGCGTTGGCCTCCAGGGCGGAGGAGCGAAACCGTCTCGCCACGGCACGGGTCCAGCGGTAAACCGCCTCCTTTGCGACGAGCGACACCACGGCGATCCAGAAGGCGAACGCGGCGGGAGCAGAGGGCTCGTTCCCGTCGGCCGCCGCCAGCAACCGCTGCAAGGCCGTCCGGCCGATGCCAAAGGCGACCGCCACGAGCACCAGCCCGATCGCCGCCGCGACAACCGCCTGTATCTTGCCGTGTCCGTACGGATGTTCCTCGTCCGCGGGGGCCGTCCAGTAGCGGACACCCATCAGGACCGCGACGTCGGTCACGAGGTCGGACGCGGAATGCACCGCGTCCGCCAGCAGCGCCTGCGACCCCGCCAGCCACCCCGACGCGGCCTTCAACGCCGACAACGCCACGTTGACCATCATGCCGCCGAGCGTCACCCGGCGGACGCATCTCACTTCGTCAACCATCGTTCTTTCACCACTTCAAGGTCGTTCTCGCGTAGACCATGAACGCACGCCAGTCCGCGCTCCACGAGGTCGAAGGAGAGCTTCGCGGGCTTGGGCGGGAGACGTCCGTAGACGTTCGCGTCAAAGAACTCGATCACGCGCGGACGCACGTTGCGCGTCCACTCCTCGGCGCTCGTGACGCGGCAAATCGAAGGGAACGCGGCCAGCGCCTCTTCGGTGAGGGCGAGCATCGCCTCGGGGGACACCTTCTCGCAGCCGCGGTACCAATCCGCCCATTTCCCGTGGCAGTACGCCTTCCCGGCGGCGACGGCGTCACGGAGCGCATCGGCCGCGCGATGGAGATGCGCCGCCGCCGCAGGCGGGTCGCCGGCGCGCAGCGCATCCTCGGCGTCGATCGCCTCCATCCGCGCCGACGTGAGGTCGACCATCAGCCGCGCGGGGTAGACGACGAAGTCCTCGGCGAACGGACGCTCCTCCGGCGCCGTCTCCGCGAGCGCGCGCCGCGCAAGACGCAACGTCTGCTCGAAGCCCGCGCGCTGCGCCGCGAGGCGCATGTAGGTGTCGCGATTGGAGGCAAAGACGGGATAGGTATCCGAGAGCGCGGCGTGGAATGGATCGGCGATATCCTTCCCCTTGAACGCGTTCTCGAACGGCTCGCGCAGGGGAAGACGTGGCTCCTTGCCGGAGAGGAGGCGCTTGATCGTGCCCAAGCTCCGACGGTACTGCTGTTGCATGAGTCCGTCGAGGAAGCAGGGCACGCCCGTCTCGGGATGGAGCTGCAGGGACTTGTAGTGGAGGTTGACGGCGTCGTTCCACGCGGCGGCGTTGGAGCCGAGGCGGCGCGCGATCCACGCCTTCGTCCAGGTCTCGGGATCGAAGGCGTCGATGTTCCAGGTCATCTTCGCCGTCGCGTCGATGCCGTAGACGAACTCGCGCACGTTGCCCATGTTGAAGATGGCGTAGTCGCGCGCGCCCTTCTCGCGGGCCCCGCGCAGCATCGCGCACGTGCGCGCGGCGGGGACGAGCGAGACGAGGTGCGGGCCCATGCCGATGAGCTGGTGGTGGTAGTACACGCCGCGCCGCTCCCCGTCGGCAGGCGGCCGCGCGTCGAGGAGGTCGCGCTGCCAGCGCCAGCCGCAGTTGTTGTCGGAGTAGACCACCGTGGTGCCGGCCGGGATCTTCAGGAGGCCCTTCGCGTGGAAGTAGGCGCCCTCGCCCCAGAGCGTGGTGGTCACGTGGCGGCCCTCGCGCGGCACGCCGACCTCGTCGAGGATCGCGAGCTGGCGCTCCAACGCCGCGGTGATGAGCCGCGCGCGCCCCGCGTCGTCCTTCGGCATCGTGGGGTCGTCCGCCCACATCGGACGGTCCCCCGTGCCGCGCAGGCCGATCTGCCACACGACGTTCGGGAACTTCGCCCAGCGCGTGGCAAGCGCGCGCCACACCTCCTCCACCTCGCGCGGGTACTTGAAGTAAGAGTACTCGAGGTCTCGTCCGCGCTGCTTCCAGTAGTCCTTGAACGTGTAGCCGGACACGCCCATCGGCTCGATGTGGTGCATCGACACGAACACGCCGCGTGCCGCGCAGATCGCCGCGAGGCCCTCCTCGGCGGGACGCGTCGCGTTGAGGAAGCTCGCGGGGATGATGAGGTTCATGCGCGTGCGCACGAGCGCCTCCGCCACGGCCTCCATCACGCCGTGGTTCACCACGTCGTGGTAGTACCTGTACTGGCTGTAGTCGCGCACGCCGGAGGCCTCGCGCCACTTCGTGAGCAGGTCCTCGTCGTTGAGGAACCAGCCGCGGAAACGGAAGGACGGCTCGCCCTGCTCGATCTCCACCTTCTCCCACGAGAGTTCCGCGCGCTTCGGATGCGGCACGCCGCTCCAGAAGTACATCGGATCGACGCCGAGGTAGCGTTCGATGAAGTCGTATACGCCGAACATCGCGCCGCGCGCGTCGCTGCCCACGATCTCCAGCACGCCGCCCTGCTCGCGCACGGAGTAGGCCTCCCAGCGGCCATCCGTCCTGACGGCGATGTTCACATCGCCGATCTTGGCTGCCCCGCCGCGCACGAGCGGCAGGTCGGCGCCGGTGATCTTCTTCACGTCGTTCGTGAGATCCTGCGCCGCGCGCCACACGCAGTCGGGCAGGTTCGGATCCACCACCACGCGCGCCTGCGCGCCCGGACCCACGAGCGTGAATGCCTGCGCGGCGCACGCCCAAAGCGCTGCCGCAACAAACGCAATCCTCCCCACTGGGACAACGGGCATCTTGCCCGTTGCACTGGGACAACGGGCGTCTCGCCCGTTGCGGCCGCGCAGCAGCGCGGCCCTCCCATATTGGCATAACAATCGTAACATCTTTCGCTCCCTGTCTTGAAACATTAACGCGGTTCGAAACTGCCCGGGTTGTCCGTGAGCACGAGGCCGTCATACTTCAGTTCGTTGCGGGTTGCGCGGATGCGCACCGTGTGCGGACCTGGCTGGAAATCCCAATGGCAGGTCATGTCGCCGAACTTGTGTCCGGGCGTGAGCATCGTCCAGGTGGGATAGGGTTTGGTCTGCTGGATTGACTCCTCCGCCTTGTCGCCGTCCACCGCCACGCGCAGGCGGTCGCGTCCGTTGCCCCTCGCGCGGACCATCAGGTAGTAGCGCCCGGCCTTCGGCACGTCGAACGTGAACGCGGTTTCCTTCTTGCGATCGAAGGTCTTGAAATCCCCTTCCCGCAAACCCTCGGCGTAGAGGGCGAAGTCCCCTTCCCGCGCGGCTTTGTAGGGCGGGACGAAGTCCGTCTCCGCGTAGAGCGACACAGGGCGCGACAGGCCCTCCGGCGTGCGGACGAGAAACGCACCTCGGTAGTCGTGACGGTCCGCCATGCGCTCGGGACGGAACGTGACCGTGAACGTCACTTTACCGCCCGCAGGGATCACGCCCTTCGCGGGCGCCACGTCGAACCAGTCGGACACGTCGCATTTCGCGATGGCGAACGGCACGTCGCGCGCGCCGCCCGTCGCCGTCACGCGCACATTCGCCGGCGCCGCCTGTCCCTTCGCCACTTGGATACCGGAGAAACGCGCGCGGTCGATCTGGAAGCCCGCCGGACGCGCCGGCCACTTCACGGGCAGGTCCTTTTCGGCGATCTCGACGCCGAACGTGTCGTCCTCGCTCTTCGCGAACGGCGAGATCTCGTGTCCGCGAAATCTCTGCGTGCCGCAGAACGTGTTGCCGCGCGTCTGGAGACGCAGGAGCTGCATCCGGGTGATGCCGGTGCCCGCGCCCCAGAGGAGGTTGCCGTACATGTACGCCCAGGCCTCCACGCCGTGCTCGCCGCCGCCGGTCTTGATCGTCTGTCCGATGAGTCCGAACTCGTCGCCCATCGAGTAGAAGCCGTTGTCGTGCACGTACACGGGACTCGCCATGCAGCCCTGCACGGACACGCCGCAGAGCGCCTCCTCGAAGCGGTTGTCCCAGCAGCGCACGTTCTGCTGACCGCCGTCCAGCTCGATGCAGTCGTCGTTGCAGATCGCCATGAAGTTGCCGTAGACGTCGGCGTCGCGGTTGAAGCCGCCTTCCGCGCTGAAGTTGCCGATGCTCTCCACGGCATCGTTCCAGCGGTGCGCATCGCTGCCCACGAAGTCGTTCCAGCGGATGACGGTGGAGTGGTCGGGGCTCTGCAGCACGACGGCCTCGGGTCCGGCGGGATGGGAGTAGAACCAGCTGTTCGCCTGTCCGCGCGGGTCGTGGATGAAGCAGCGCTCCACCACGACCTCCCGGCTTCCCCTTCCGATCTTGATGGCGCCGTCCATGTTGATGCCGTAGCCGCGCGCCGGCTTGCCGACCTCATGTCGGCGCCCGAGCATGTCGAAGCGCGGCGTGCCCACGCGTCCCCACCGCGCGATGTCGCAGTTGCGCACGCGCACGCACGCGCTGTTCTCGACGGTCATCACGTGCCGCGCGCCGGAGCCGCGGATCGTGAGGTTGTCGAACAGCACGTACGCCGCGCCCTCCACCTGGAAGCAGAGTTCCTGTTCGGTGCGGTTGTCGAGCACCACGCCGGGCTTGGCCGCATAGCGCACCCAGCCGTCCGGCTTGCCGCGGTCGCTTACCTTCACGGGGAAGGTCGTATCCGCGTCGAGCCACACGGTGCGCGCCACGGGCACTTTGCTCGCCCATGTGCGGAACGAGGTTTGCGCGCGCGTGTGCCCGTCCGCCACCACGCGCACCTCGTATGCGGTGTCCTCCTCCAGGCGCAGGATCGAGCCGCGGTAGTCGCCCGTCTCGTCGAAGTGCGGGAACTCGCGGAGCGTCTGCCACGACCCCGCGCCGAGTTTGCGCCATTCGAGCGCGAGGCCGGGCACGGCCTTCGCCGACCCGTAGCACACGCCGCATGCGGCGAACGTGGACCGCACGCGCAGCACGCCCTCCGCCACGGGGGCGATGAGCGCCTTCCGACGCGCCGCCCGTTCGGCATCCGTCAGGTTCTTCCCCTTCGGCGCCGTTGCGCCAAACACCGACGCAATCAATACGGCAGACAGAATGAACAAGACACCGGTAGGGCGCGCACCCCGTGCGCGCAGCGATTTCACGAACAACTTCATTTTGACGTCTCCTTATCCTCAAGTACCACCGACCGCTCCGTCAAGAGACAGGGCGAGTCGTACACCGGCACCATCTTGTAGATGCACGTATCCCCGAAGCCGGTCGGTATGATGTTCTTCCGCGGAAACGCGTACACCCGGCCCGTCATCAGGTCTACCCACACGGGCTCCTTCAGCGCGCGGCGGACCGTAAAGGCCACAGGACGCGTCTGGAAGCTGTCGGACGGGCACTGCGGATTCGTCCTGGGGTGGAACTTCTTCAGGTCGCCCCGCTCCCAGAACACGTAGACGGGCCGCTGGTCCTTGCCGCGCTTGCGGTACTCGTAGAGCGCGATCGTCTCGTCCTTGGTGGTGATGGCGAGCGCGTTCGTGCGGCGGGCGAGCGTGCAGTCGAAGACGCTCGCGACGTTCTGCACGGCATAGTACGCGATCTTGAAGTCCACCACGGACTTGTCCTTCCCGCGCCGCAGCAGGCTCTTGTTCTCGCCGCCGCCCATGAGCGTGAAGACGGACGACTCCACGTCGTGCCCGAGGTCGCCGAGCATCCGGCGCATGTCCCACTTCGCCTGCGAATACTCGCTCCACGGCCATTTCGAGAGCGCCGTGTTCGGCACCCAGCCGCTGGGGCAGCCGTTCTCGCCCTGGCGCAGCTCGCACGCGGGATTGTATTTCTTCACGACCTCCTTCTGCTTCTCCACCTCCTCGTAGGAGGCGTCCGGGTTGGGACAGTAGCCGTGGTAGATCACCCAGGTGAAGAACTTCACGTCTTCGCCCATCGCCTGGAGGCAGGCTTCGAGGAACTCCGCCTTGTTCTGCGCGAGCGAGAGCGCGCCGATGCGGGCGTTGGGGATGTTCCGCTTGATGATGCGGGCCGTGCGCACGTTCTGCGCGGCGATCTCCTCGGGCGTCTTGCGGCGGCACGGGATGGACGGACCGACCTTCTGCCATTCGACGCCGATGTCGGGCTCGTTCCACATCGCCCAGTCGCGGACCTTCCCCTTGTAGCGCTTCGAGAGCTCGTCCACCCAATGGTCCCACGCGGCGAGGGCGATTTCGTTCGTGGGGAACGAGGCGCCCAGGTACATGCCGCCGCCGCCCGGGTAGGCGGGGTTGCCGTAGTCGGTCTCGAGGAGCACGTTGATGCCGTGGCCGACGGCGTAGTCCACGATCTCGTCGAGCCACGTGAAGTCGAGCGTGCCGGGCACCTTCTCCGTCTTGGCCCAGCCGGCCTGAAGGCGGATCGTCTTGATGCCGAGCGGCTCGATCACATGGCGGAACTTCGTGAAGTCGTCGAAATCGCGGTCGAGCCCCTCGCACCCCACGGTCCAATTCGAGGCCTTGATCTCCGAGGCGGCGCGCGGACGGATCGTGCCGAGGTACGTGAACGGCACGTTCAGCGGGGTCTGCACGCGGTCGGGAGAGGCGTCGGGCATGAGCAGCGCCTCGTCGGCACACGCAGTCGCCGCGACAAGCGTTGCGGCGAAACAGGTTGCAATTTGTTTCATATTAAACTCCCTTCACCATGTCGCGGGCGTTGCGGTAGCAGACGTTCTCGACGATCGGCAGCAGGAGCGCGGGATCGTCGGGAAACTCGCCGGCGGCGACCTTGTCCACCAGCCAGCGGCAGAAAAGCCGCCGGAAGTAGTCGTGGCGCACGAAGGAGAGCAGCGAGCGCGAGTCGGTGGTCATGCCCACGAACGTGGAAAGGACGCCGTATGCGGCCTGTTTCTCGAACACGTCGCGGATACCCTCCGCGTGGTCGCACCACCACCACGCCGGCCCGAGCTGCACCTTACCCGGCACGCCCTCCTCCACGAACGAACCGGCCAGCACGGCGAGCTGCGCGTGCGCCTCCGGATTGAGCGTGAGCAAAATCGTGCGCGGCAACGCGCCGGCGGACTCCAAGCGATCGAGGAATCTTGCCACGACAGCCGGATCGAGCGGCCCACGCATCCCCGCGAACCCGCCGGCGGGCCCCGCCGCCGCCCGCATGCGCGCCGAGGTTTCCCGCAGCGCCCCCATGTGCAGCAACATCGTCCATCCGTCCGCGACGGCGAAGGACGCCACAGGCAGAATCGCGGGGAAGCAGGACTCGAGGCGCGACACGTCGTCCGCCGAAATGTCCAGAACCCGTCCACCGCGCGCGTGGACGCGCTCCATCTCGGAGAAGTCCGCCGCCGCCCCGGCGTCCATGCGGTAACCGGGATCGCAGTACTCAACGTTGAACGCCTTCAGCAGCCTGGAGGGCGTCCAGTCCGCCAGCGACACGTTCTCGACACCATCTATTCCCAGAAACTCCATCTCCATCTTGGCCCAGGCGAAGAGGGGGTTTCCCACGAGCTTTGGCAGCGTGCGCCGCCAGGCCGCCCACTTCTCGGCCTCGGGTGCGTCGCCTGTGATCAGCCGCTCTGGCTCGCCGCAGATGCGCATTGCGCGGTGCTTGTAGGGATCGGCCTTCACCCACACTTCGTAAAGCGAGCCGAGAGGCTTGTCCTCGGCGAGCATCCGCATGTCGAGGTGGTTGTGCCAGTCGATGATCGGCAGGCCACGCGCCCGCCCGTAGAGAGTTTCGAAATCCATGTGCACCTCACTGAAGCTTGAGCACAGACTTGTCCGTGAGGAGGCACGGCGAGTCGTACGTGGGCACGTCCACGAAAACAACCTCGTCGCAGGACACCTTGATTTTCTTCTTCGGGAAGGCGTAGACGCGACCCGACATCAGGTCCACCCACACCGGCTCCTTCAGCGGCATACCCGCGTAGGCGAGCGTCACGGGACGCGTCTCGAAGGACTCCGTCGGGAACGTCCTGCGGCCCTTGCACTTCTTCCCCCTGCCGTCCTGGTTGTCCCAGAACGCCACAAGCGGCGCGCCGCCCGCCTTCTGCCGCCAGGCGTAGAGCGAGAGGTTCGTGGCCGCGCTCGTGAACGGCGGATTCGGCAGCCACTCGAGCGAGTCGTCGAACACGCTCACCATGTTCTGCACGGCGTAGTATGACTTCTTCACGCCGACCACCTTCATGTCGAGGTCCGTCGCGAGCAGCCCCTTTGCGTTGTGGATACCCTTGTCCTTGTAGCAGATGTCCGCGATCGTGAACACGGAGGATTCCGCCCCGTGCCCGATGTCGCCCACGTACCGCCTGAGGTCCCACTTCGCCTGAGACCATTCGGTCCAGTCGTGATTCGCGAGCGCGTACCCCGTGAGCCGTTTGCTGGGGCTTCCCTGCTCGCCCTGGAACAGCTTCAGGTGCGGCGCGAGG
>ONRL01000079.1 GCA_900320225.1 uncultured Lentisphaerota bacterium | reverse complement strand
CCGAGCGTGTTGGCGTAAGACAGTCCATAGTCGATTTCCTGCAGGCCGCACGACCGACGGCTGTTCGTGAACGTGCCGCGCTTGTGCGTGAGGTCGTAGGTCGACCACACGTTCGCTGAAAGCGTACCGTAGTCGCCCGCGTCGTAGCCGACCGTGACCGACGGCTGCCACACGGGGTTTCCGTTGCAGATCGTTCCGCGCCAGATGTAATCGCTCAACACGTCCATCGAGACTTCCACGGTCAGGCCTTCGCCGTCGGTCTCCTCGACTTCAGCCCTTTCGAGCTCGTTTGTCTCGGCTGCCGCTGCGCCCAACACGAACGCCGCGCCTGCCAGTGCGCCAAAAACTTTTTTCACTTCTTTTCCTCCTTTGTTTGTCATTGACGGGACATATCATACCACATCTTTCCCGCGAGGGGAAGCCTGTAATGACGGCACTGCGCCTTTTGGGGCGACGAGGACGGAGAGCGCGGGGACCACGACGAGCGCGGCGACGGTCGCGACGACCAGCCCGCCGAACTGCACCGCCGCGAGCGGCGCGAGGATCTCGCCGCCCGGGACGTCCAGCGCCGCCACGATCGGGACGAGCCCGAGCACGGTCGTGAGCGAGGTCATCAGGATCGGCACCATCCGCTCGCGGCTGCCGAGGCGGATCGCCTCGATTGGCACGTGCCCCTCGCGCTCGAGCTCGGCATAGCGGTTCTCGAGCAGCAGTCCGTTCCGGATCACGAAGCCGGCCACGGTGACGAGCCCCACGGCCGAGGCGATGGACACGATCCGCCCCGTGAGCGCCACCGCGCCGACGGCCCCCACGAGCGCGAGCGGCAGCGTCGCCATCACAACGAACGCGCGCATCGGCGCCTTCGTGGCCACGAGCAGGACGAAGAAGACGACGAAAAGCAGGACCACCGAGAACGTCACGAGCGTGCGGCGCGCGCTGATGTTCGCCTGGTAGGTGCCGCCGAACTCCGCCGTGCAGCCGAACGCGGCAAGCTCCGGCCCGAGCCGACGCGCCAGCGAGCTGACGAGCTCGCCCACCGAGACGCCGGGCGCGGGATTGAGCGTGATGAGCGCCTGCCGGCGCCCGTTCTCGTGGATGACGAGGTTAGACGCCTCTTCGCGGTGGACGTCCGCGATGTCGTCGAGCCGCACGAACCGTCCCGTCCGCGTCTTGATGAGGAGCTTCTTCACGGCCTCTTCGTCCGCCTCTCCCTCCTCCAGGCGCAGCGTCACGTCGCGGCGGTTCTGCCCTTCCGCGACCGTGCCGAGGACGCGTCCGTTGAACGCGGCGGAGACCTGCTCGCCCGCGTCTGCGAGCGTCAACCCCTCGTGCGCGAGGCGTTCGCGGTCGTAGTCGATCTTCACGGTGTCGACGAGGATCTCGCGGTTGGCCTGGAAGTCGCCGACCTCCGGCATCGTCGCGAGCAGCTCCTTCGCGCGCGCGGCGGCGGCGCGGATGTCCTCCGGCTTGTCGCCGAAGATGTTGAGCGACAGCTCCGCCGCGCTGCCGGAGAGGACCGCGCTGATGCGGTGGGCGATCGGATAGCCGATCATGCACGACGCGCCCGGCACGGACTTGATCACGGCGTTCATCGCCGCGCGCAGCTCGTCCGGGTTTCGCTTCATGTCCACGCGCACGATCAGCTCCGACGCCGAGACCGGCTCCGCGTGCTGGTCGCGCTCGGCGCGCCCCGTCTTGCGCGTCACGGACAGGACGCCGTCGACCTCCAAGAGCTTCTTCCCGACGTTCTCGCTCACGCGCTCCGACTCCGCGAGCGACGTGCCCGGCACGAGCGACACGAACACGGTGTACGTGTCCTCGTGGAACGGCGGCAGGAAGCTCGACCCGAACCGAGCGCCGTACCACACCGACACCCCCACGAGCGCGGCCGCGAGGAGGACGACCACCTTCGGAAACCGGACCGCGAGGGCGAGGAACGGCGTGTAGATCCACTGGAGGACGCGTTCGGCAACCGGCGCGCGCGGCGGCTCGGACGCGGCCTCTTCCTTTTTCTTCTTCGCGCGCTTCCAGCCGAAGAGGAGCGCCAGCGCGGGCGTGACGAGGAACGCCGCCGCGACCGAACACGCGAAGACCGCGAGATAGGCGTAGGCGAGCGGCTTGAAGAACTCGCCCTCCATGCCGTTCAGGAAGAACAGCGGGAAGAAGACGATGACGATGATGAGTCCCGAGAACGCAACGCCCGGCGCGACCTCCAGCGCGGCGGCGAGGATGTCCGCCTTCGGATTCCCGCGCATCCGCCGCCGGAAGATCTCCGTGAAGATGATCGCGCTGTCCACGATGTCGCCGACGGCGACCGCGAGTCCGCCGAGCGTCATGATGTTGACGCCTAGGCCCAGATGCGGGAAGAGGAGGAGTCCCGCGCCGATGCTGACGGGCATCGTAAGGAGCACGATGAGGAGCGCGCGGAAGCTCATCAGCGTGAGGCCCAGCACGACGACGACGATCAGCGCGGCGTCGCGCACCATGTTGCGCCCGTTGGAGATGGAGAGGTTGATGAAGTCCGACTGTCGGTAGGCGTCCTTCTCGATCCGCACGCCCGGCGGCAGCGCGAACTCGTCGAGGGCCTTCTCGACCTGCTTCGTGAGCTCGAGCGTGTTCCCGCCCGGCGCCTTCTGGATCGAGACGACCACCGCGTCGCGTCCGTTGAACGACGCGCTGCCGCGCCGCGGCGCGCCCGCGAGCGAGACGTTCGCGACCGAGCCGAGGCGGATGGGCGTGCCCGCCTCGTTCGGCACCCACACCGAGGCGAGGTCCTCCGCCGTGTCGGCGCGCGCCACCTGGCGCACGGAGAGCTCCTCGCCGTTGACGTCCGCGAGATAGCCGCCGCTCGACCAGGTGCGGGACGCGCCCACGGCCTCCGCGAGGTCGTTGACGCCGAGCCCGTACTGCGCGAGCTGGCGCGGCGAGTAGCCGATGCGGTACTCCGGCAGGTTCCCGCCGATGGCGACGACCTGCGCGATGCCGGGGATGGCGAGCAGGCGGTTGCGGAGCGAGAACTCGGCGATCTCGCGCAGGGCGAGGCCGGTCACGTTCGTCGAGTCGGAGACGAGCGCAACCATCATGATCTCGCCGGAGACGGAGATGACGGGCGCGATCTCCGGCTCGGCCTCCTTGGGCAGCGACTCGCGCACCTGCCCCAGGCGCTCGAACACGCGGAAGCGCGCCGAGTCGGGGTCGGACGCCCAGTCGAAGTCCACCCACACGAAGGAGAGCCCTCCGCCCGAGCTGGAGCGGATGTTCGTGACGCCCTTGAGTCCGTTCATGGCGGACTCGATCGGCACGGTGATGCGCTGCTCCACCTCCTCGGCCGTGAGCCCGCCCGCCTCCGTCTGGATCGTGACGCGCGGCACCTTGATGTCGGGGAACACGTCCACCGCGAGCCGCTGCGACACATACACGCCGCCGGCCACGAGCGCCAGCGCGAGCAGCACCGTCGTCTTCGGCCAGTCAAGGATGACCGCCAGCAGTTTCCGCAGGGCGCTCATTCATGATCCTCCCCGGCGTGGAAGGTGCCGTCGGCATGGAAGTGCCCGGCGGCCTTCTTCTCGCCGCCGACGGCCGGGAGCGCGTGGCGGAGCTCGTACACGCCCCGCGAGACGACTTCATCGTGTTCGTCGAGGCCGGTGACGGCCGTCCATCCCGCGGCGGAGCGCCCGGGCACGACCGGCTTCACCACGAACCGGTCCGCGTCGTGCTCGTCGCGGACGAAGACCGACGGCGTCACGCCGTCGCGGAACACCGCGCTCGACGGCACGCAGGCGACCGGCGTTTCCGCCTTGTCCGTCTCCACGGTCACATACACCGACTCGCCCAGAACCAGCTTGACATGCGCGTCGCAGTTCTCGTCGCACGCGATCCACACGCCGACGAGTCCGTCGGTACGCGTGCGATCAACCAGCATCGTTCCCACATGTTCGCCCACGCGCGCTTTCGCGCCGTCGGCAAGCCCGCGCGCGTCCGAGAACGGGACGAGCGCGAACACGACCGGCGGCTTCGCCTCCGTCATCTTCAGGATGTCCGTGCCGCGTTCGGCGAAGACGCCGCTCGCGACCAGCTGCTCGTTGACGCGTCCCCGCACCGTCGCGCGGAGCGAGAACTCGCCGCGCCCCGCGTCGACCGCCACCAGCGCGTTCGTCATCGCCGCGTAGGCGATGCGCTTCGCGGCAAGCTCCGCCGCGAGGGAGGCGTTCTTCGCGCCGCTTTTGTTCACGGCGTCGAGACGCGCCTCCAGCGTGGCCAGCTCGCCGTACGCCGTCGCGGCATCGGGCGAGACGAGTCGGAGCATTTCGTCGCCGGGATGGATTTCGCACGGCGCGCCGATGCGCCACGCCACGAAGCCGGCGAGCGGCAGGGACTTGCGCCGAAGCGCACGCGGATCCGACATCACGCGTCCGTAGAAACCGACAGCCGACTCGATCCGCCGCATCTCGACCTTCGCGGTCTTCAACCCGATCAGCTCCGCCGCCGCATCGCTGATCTCCACGCCCCGCTCATGGTGTTCGTGGTCGTGTTCATGCTCGTGATCGTGCTTATGCTCATGCTCGTGATCGTGGTCATGGTCATGCCCGTGCTCGTGTTCGTGGTCGTGATCGTGGTCATGTTCATGCTTGTGCTCATGGTCGTGGTCGTGCGCCAGCGCGCAGCTGATCACGAAAGCCGTAGCGAACAGAATAGACGTCAGCTTCATTTCATTCTCCCTTGACGGACATTCCCTCGACGACGGATTTCATCCGTTCGGCGAGGGTGGCGGAATCGATTCGGAGGCGCAGGGACGTCTGCGCCTCGGTGAGCGCGCGGTGGACCACGCCCACGTAGCCGGCGGCGTCCAGCTCGCCAATCGCGTAGAGACGCTCTGCATTCGCGACGTCCGCCGGCGACGCGACGCCGCGCACGTGCAGGCGCTCCTGCTCCAGCTTGAGGTCGTGCCAGCGCCGGACGGCGCCCTGCCACGCCGTCACGGCCGCGAGGCGCGCCGCGTCGCGCGTGCCCGTGGCCGTGGCGATGCCCACGCGGTTGCGGTTCCAGAGCGGAAGCGTGAGGCCCCCGGTGATCCCCAGCCGGTTGTAGCCGTCCTCGCGGGTGTAGGCGGGGCCGAAGGAGAGTTCCGGGTACTGCCGCCGGATCTCGCGGTCGAACTCGAGTTCGCCGCCCGCGAGACGCGCGACGGCGGCGCGCACGGACGGCGCGTTCGTGAAGTCGAGCGCCGCGAAGACGTTCGTCGGCATCTGCGCCTCGCGTCCGGCGTCCGTCCACGTGATCTCGCACGTCGGCGACAGCATCATCTTCTCGCGGAGCGCGGCCTCGGCCGTGGCGCGCTCGTGTCCCAGCTCGAACGCCGTGCGTCGCCATTCGCGCGAGTCGGCGACGAGCTGCTCGTAGTCGGCGCGCGGCAGCTCGCCGACGTCCGCGAGGCGGCGCGCCACGTCCAGGGCGGCCACGTAGTTCGTCCCGTCCAGCGTCCGCTCCAGCGTGCGGGCGAACGCGGCGGTCTCGCGCGCCGTCACGGCCTCGACCGCCGCCTCGCCGGCCGCGTCCCGCTCGGCCGCGACAAGCGCCCAGCGGTCGGCCTCGGCGTACGCCTCCGCCGCGCGCTTCTCCAGCGCGGGGATGCCGCTCAGCGGGATCGTGAACGCAAGGGACCCGCCGTAGACGAGCGGGTTCTCCGGCGCGCTGAGGATGCGCAGGAAGTCCGCGTTGAGCGCGGGATCCTCCCACCAGCCGGACGCGGCGGCCTTCGCCTTCGAGGCCGCGTGCGCCTGGCGGAGCGCGTTCAGCGCGGGGCTGAACGCGACCGTGCGCACGCGGACGTCGTCGACCGAAAGCTCGACCTTGCTCGGCGCCGCCGCGAGTGCGGCGGACTCCTTCGCCCAGTCAATGGGCGCAGGTTCGTAGGTGGCGCACCCCGCGAGCAGGAGGGGCAGCGCGAAAAGAAGGCGCATCATTTCGCCTTCTCGTCAACAGGCGCGTTGGACTCGACGCGATGGTGGTGTATGGTTCCATGCCGCCCATGAAGGTGCGGACCCACCCGGTGGCAGCCTTGGTGCGGATGCCCCGCCCTCTCGGTTTTGCATCCGGAGGTCAAGAGGCCAAGAACAAACAATGAAGCGATCAGAATTCTAAACATGATGATTCTCCTTTGGGACACATGTCCCGTTTGAGGTGAAGAAAGAAACGTGTCCGCTCCGCGAAAAGAGCGGACGCCGCGCGTCCCTCACGACAAAAGGAGAATCCGGCGCATTCGGAAAAGAACGGAGTCTGAAAACGCACCTGGCGGCGCATTGGCGCGCGACGTCGGGCGACGTGGCAGAGCGACCTGGTTTCGCGCGGCGGCAGACCCCCACGCTGGCGCTGCGGGCAAGTCGCCCGCCCCGGCAACCGTCACCGCGCCGTCTTCGTCCCAGAAATCAAGGAACCCAAAGGACAAGTGGTCGCAGGGGTCGGAGGCCGACACGCCGTCCGGCAGGTTCTCCTCGCACACATGGCAGTGTTCGCCGCAGCCATCGGGATCCTCGGAGCAAAAACAAAGAGTCCGCCCGCAGCAAACTGCCGCGAGCGCCATGCAACCGGCGGCGACGAGCGCCATCCAGTCCGTAAATCTGCCCCTCCTGTGGTTCACGGAGGGACATTATACTAAATTATCCCTTCGCCGTCAAAACTGTAGCCGACCACATCGCCCCCCGCCTAAAAAACAAAAAGAAAATCACGGTGTTGGCGGGCAAGCAAAACTAGACAGGTTCGAGTGAGCAAAACTAGACGGTGGAGAGCCGCCTCACCCGTGTGTTTATTGGCTTTTGAGTGATTGCTGTCCACTTTTGCTCACCCGGCGCACCGGCGCGTTGCGGCGGGGGTGCATTGTGCGATAATGGGGCGCATGAAAAAGCAACAACTGTACACGCGCCTCGGCCCGGACGTGGTCGAGCGGATCGTCCGTCGTTTCAACGACGGGGACATGACTGCGGGGGACGCCATCGCCTCCCTCGGGATCAGCAGGGCCCAGCTCTACAACCTTCGGACGCGGTGGCTCGCCGCCGGCAAGTCCGCTTCCTTCCTCGGCCGGTCGGGAGGCGACCATGCCAGCGACTGGCCGAAGGAGTGCGTCGGCTACCTTGAGACGCTCATACAGGCGTCCAGGGAGGACGGGCCGAACTTCGAGCTCTACGCGGACGAGCTGGCCCGCAAGTTCGGATTCAGTCGCGACCGCTCGAGCGTGAGGCGGTACTGCGAGAGGAACCTCATGCCGCTCATGCGCAGCGTGTTCCCGGTCGAGCGGAAGGCGGTCGGAGACGGCTACCGCAGGTGGGAGCGCGAATGCTACGGGGAGCTGTACCAGCACGACTCGACGCCGAGGCACATCTGGGGCGCGCCGGGGGACGTGCAGAGCATCATCCTCACGCTGGACGACGCGGCGCGGCAGATGGTCGCGCACCGCATCTGCGAAAGGGAGACGCTTCTCGAGCACTTCGCCATGCTGGAGCCGTCGTTCCTCAGGTACGGCGTCCCGGAGTCCCTGTACACCGACGGGTTCAAGATGTTCGGGAAGGAGGGCGAGGACCTGTGCTCGCAGTTCGGCCGCATGTGCAGGGCGCTCGACATCAACCACATGATCGCGCCGACGCCGCAGGCGAAGGGGAAGATCGAGCGGGCGATGCGCACGTTCCAGCACCGGCTCGTCGTCGTGCTCACGGCCGCCGGCGTGGACAGCCCCGCCCGCGCGAACGAGGTGGCGGGCGAGCACATCGACTTCTGGAACTCCACGCACGCGAACGAGGAGACGGGCGAGATCCCCGACGAGCGCGCTCGGCGGCTTGTCGAAAGCGGCAAGTCGCGCCTGCGCCCGGTCACGAACGAGAAGATACTGAGGCTCTTCATGTCGAGGCACGTCCCGAGGCGGGTGGAGCTCGGATGCTGGGTCGAGTTCATGGGCCGGAAGTGGAAGGTCGCGAAGACGCTCAAGAAGACCGTGTGGCTGGCCGTGCGTCCGGAGAACCGCGGCTTCTACGTCCTGGAGGAACGGCCGGACCCAACCAACCCCGTCATCCCCAGGATCCTGCTCGCGCACAGGTTCTAAGCGGGCCAATGCATTCCGCAGGAAGGCCTCCAGGCGTGGCGGACCCTTCCAAAAAAAATCGTCATGCGAGAGTCCGCCGACACTGTCACGGCGGCCCGCATGCCGGTCAGAAACAATGCCTTCCGACAGGACGCTCCAGACGCGGCGGACCCTTCCAAAAGCAGGCCACGGGGAACTTCTTGCCGAAAGGCGCACGGAGAATACCACAACGGCGAGGCGTTGGCAACCCCTGGCAAGAAGAAGTCCAACTTTGCGCGCCCGAGACTGTCTAATTTTGCTCACTCCAAAAGTCTAACTTTGCGCGTCGGCCAACAAAAAAGAAAATCACGGTTGAAACATCCGCCGAAATTCGGTATACTATGTGCCGTTTTTCCGATGGCGAGAGTAGCTCAATTGGTAGAGCATCAGATTGTGGATCTGAGGGTTGCGGGATCGTGCCCCGTCTCTTGCCCCATTCTTTTAGAACCGCCCGAGACTTAGCCGGGCGGTTTTTTTCATTTAGACGGGAAAGAGGTTTTAGGCGGGGCAGCGGTGCACGATCGCGCGCCGCAACGTGAGGGGATCGGAATAGGCAACGCCTGAATCGGCGGGGAGTCCGAAGGCAAGACGCGTGACCTTCACGGGTGCGGCGGCGGAGGGGTACTCGCGCAGCGCCTCCACAAGGTAGCCGGCCGTGGCGTCCCCTTCCATGTCCGTGGAGAGCGCGAGCAGGACCTCGCCGAACCCCTCGTGTACGATGCGGTCCTTCAACTCCGCGATGCGGAGCTTGTCAGGGCCGCAATGGCGTACGGGGGAGAGCTTCCCGGCAAGAACGTGGTAGCGGCCGCGGAAGGCGCCGGACGACTCGATCGTTACGACGTCCGCCGCCTCCTCCACCACGCACACGACACCGCCGTCGCGCGTCGCGTCCGTGCAGAGCGCGCAGGGGTCCTCGCCACGCACCGTGAACGCGCCACAGCGCGCGCACGCGCACACGTTCGCCTGCGCGTCGCGCAGGGCGAGCACGAGCGGCTCCAGCAAACGGTCTGGCTCGCGTACGAGCGCGAGCGCGGCGCGGCCGGCACTGCGCCGGCCGAGTCCGGGCAGGCGGCCGAGGTTCCGAACGAGGTTTTCGATCGGCGCAAGCATCACTTGCCGAAGAGGCCGCCCATGCCGCCGTCCTTCATCATCTGCATCATCTGCTCCTGCGTCGCCTTCTTCACGCTCTTGAGCGCGCCGTTGACGACGTTGAAGAGCATGGTCTCGAAGCGATCGGTCTTGCCCTTCACCACTTCGGCCCACGTCTCGGGCGCGATCTTGATCGACGTGATGGACATGTCGCCGCGCGCCGTCACCGTGATGCCGCCGTTTGAATACGGCACCACGATCTTCTCGACCTCGGCCTGCAGCTTCTTGGACTCGCTGCGCATCTGCATCACCTGCTTGATGTTGTCAAAGAATCCCCGCCGAGATGTTGCCGTGCGCCCGTTCGAGCACCTGCTCCAAAATCGCCTTCTCGAAGGCGCCCACGAGGTCCCGCCAGCTCTCGCCGTTCCAGACGTAACGCGGCTGCGGACGTTTCGCCGCCCAGCGCCGCACCGCGAGCGGGAGGTCCGCCACCTCCACCGCCTCGCCGAAGCTCACGAGCTCCGCCTCGCGCGCGGCGCGCGCCTTGTCCGTCGGATTCTTCCACGGATAGGCGTCCAGCACCGCACGGGCGCCCTCAGACCAGTTTCTTGCCACTCAGCTCCTCGTACGCCTTGACGTAGATCTCGCGCGTGCGCGCGACCACGTCGTCCGGCAGCACCGGCCCCGGGGGCTGGTGGTTGAAGTGGATGGAGTCAAGCCAGTCGCGCACGTACTGCTTGTCGAGCGACGGCGGGTTCGCGCCCACCGCGTAGGAGGCCTGCGGCCAGAATCGAACTTCGTGTCCGCGATGATGATGCCGTGCCCGAGCGCGTAGTCCGCCGCCTTCGAGTAGAGGCCGATCGTGGCGTCCTTGAGGAGCTTCGCCGTCTCCGCGCCCACGAGCGCCTCGGTCTGCGCATAGTCGATCGCCTCGTCGTGGTCGCCGATCGCCGCCTTCGTGGTGGGCGTGAAGAGCACCTCGTCGAGCTTCGACGCGTTCTGGTAGCCGGCGCGGAGTTTCTGGCCGTTGACCGTGCCGGATTTCTGGTACTCCTTCCAGCCGCTGCCGGTGAGGTAGCCGCGCGCGATGCACTCCACCTCGACCATGTTCACTTTCTTGACGAGCATCGAGCGGCCGCGGAGGTCGTCCTTCGCGCACTGGAGCGCGGCGGGGTAGGCGTCCACGTCCGCAGTGACGAGATGGTTCTTCATGCCGAGGAAGTCGAGCCAGAAGAGGGAAAGCTGGTTGAGCACCTTGCCCTTGTCCGGCACGCCGCACGGGAGGATCACGTCGAACGCGCTGATGCGGTCCGTGACCACCATCAGAAGTGTGTCGCCGAGATCGAACACGTCGCGCACCTTGCCGCTCTTCGGCGGAGGAAGGCCCGGTATGCGCGTCTCGAGAAGCGCATGGTTCTTGTCGTATTTCATTTTGCGAGTCCTTTCAGAAATGGAGTGGAGATTATAGCATATTGCCGCGCGGGACGCCAGTCTACGGTCGCGCGGGAGCGCGACCCTCCCGGGCGGATTTCACGTCGAGGAGCTGCTGGGGGACGTCCGTGTAGAGGCGGTCCACGCCCATGTCGAGGAAAAGCTTCATCGCGGCAGGGTCGTTCACCGTCCACGCGCCCACCTTGAAGCCGGCCGCGTGCAACTTCCGCACGACCTCGGGCGTCACCCACTTGCCGTTCGGCACGATCGTCTCGAACCCGTGCGCCGTCGCGAAGGCGATGTCCTTCTCCAAGTCGCATTTGCCGCGGTCCCAGAACACGGGAATCGTGGGGTCCAACTCCTTCACGCGGCTCATCCACGCCGCGTTGCCGTCGTTGAACCCCACCCACGCCTCGGCGTGCTTCGCGCGCACGAGCGCCATCACGGCGTCCACGCAGTCGCACTTGGGCTGGATGGAGAGACGCGCCTTCCGCTGCGCGAGGATGAGGTCGAGGGCCTCGTCCAGACGGCAGATGCGCAGTTTCGGACACTGTTCGAGCGTGAGCTTGTTGCGGGCGCGGAACGTCGCGGCCATGTCGAGCGCCGCGAGCTCGGCGTAGGTGTGGTCCTTGATGACGAGGTTATGTTCCTTGCCGCAGTACTCCCCGGTCGTGTGGTTGTGCGCGATCACGAGCTGCTTGTCGGAGGTCAGGTGCACGTCCGTCTCGATCCAGTCCGCCCCCACGTCGTTGGCGGCGGAGAACGCCTCCAGCGAGTTCTGGGGATGGCGCACGGAATCGCCGCGGTGCGCGGTGACACCGTTCTCGGCCGTCGGCGCCGGCTCGAAGAAGACGACGCCGATCTGCCACGCCGCAAACGACGGGACCGCGACCTTCCACTCGCGCGGCCGCCCGGGAGGGTCGCGCTCCTGCGCGACCGAACAACCAACGGGCTCGCACGCGAGTTTCACCGGCGCGGCGCGCGGCACCACGAGCTCTGCATACGGCATCACGGGGTTGCGCACGCGCAGCGTAAGCGCGTCCGTCTCGCCGATCGAGCAGTTGAGCAGCGTCACGCACGCAAGGCGTCCCGCGGCGTCTACGCGCGGGAGGATGCGCATCGGACGGCACTCCTCGAGGCGCACGGGGAACTTGCCCTCCGTCACGCGGTCGATTTCATCAAGAAACGCCGTGCGCTCGGCCGCGCGCAGGTAACCGGGCGTGGGCCCCTTCATGAGCGCGGCGGGCACTTCCACCGTGCGGCCCTTCACGCGCGCGAAGTCTTCCTTCGTCATCTCCGCGCGCGACTTCTCCGTCAGATACCAGAGCGGATACCCCGCCTCCGCCACCGTCACGGGAATGCCCGCGAACGCGAGCGGCATGTCCACGGGGTCGCGCAGGTCGAATCCGGCCACCTCGGCCGCCGCCGACCCCACGTAGCGCGAGATGCCCGCGAGGCGCGTGCGGCGCACAACGTTCGCGAGACGCTCCCAGCAGGGACGCGCCGCAGCGACCGCGCGCGCGCCGCGACGGTACTCGTCCAGCGGCTCGGGCTTCTCGCCCACGTACCAGTAGAGCGACACGGAGTCCGCGCCGCTCGCGAGCGCGAGCGTCGATTCCGTGATGATCGCCCCCGGCGACTTCTGCAGGATGCGGCGCGGATACGTCTCCTGCTCGTAGCACACGTTCCGCACAAAACCGTAGTCCCGGCAGCGCTCCGCCTCGCGCGCCACGCTGAGGCACTTGTTGACCATGTCGCGCGGATGCGCCTCCGCGTAGTACCCCGCGCCCGGACGGATCCCCACGGCGCGACCGTTCGGACCCGACAGCGCCGCGAGCAGCGGACGGTTGTCGCGTCCGGTGTAGATCGTGTCCGACCACACCGCCTGGTACGCCATGCGGCAGTTGGGGTCGGCATCAAGGGCACCGTCCCGCGCCGCCGCCGCATAAAGGGCCAGCGACTCCTGGTTGAACGCCAGCCACGCGGCGCGCACCGGCTCGCGCACGGCCTTGCCGTTCAGTTTCTCAACCAACGCCGTGCGTGTCCAGCCGCCGCCCGTCTTCGCGTTGAACGCGGCAAGGCACCGGTTGCAGAAACAGCCCTGCGGCTTCGAGACGCCCATGCGCAGGTCGTCGTCAAGCCAGAAGCTCGCGGGATGCAGCGCCGCGACCACCGCGTGGGCGAAGGCGCGCTCATAGGCAAGGACATCTGGCGAACGCGGACACAGCACGCCCTTGATCCGCTGGCCGTCCACGCCCACCTGCCAGGCGTCGTCCGAGAACTGATAGTTCCCCGGCGCGGCGCCGCCGTCATGGGCGGGGCCGTGCCCGAGGGTGCGTCCCTGCTGGTACGCGAGCAGCACGCCGTTCGACTCGCAGGCGGCGCGGTACGGGGCGAGCGCGACGCAATCCGCCGCCACGCCCTCGACCGTCTTGATCCCGCCGGCGGACAACCAGATTTCGTCGCAGGAACCGGGGAACTCGCCGTGTACGGCCATTAGACGCTCGAATTGGGGCCGATCACCGTTGATTGCCCCCGTGTACCGCACGACCACGAGCGGCCACGCCGCCTGTACAGACATTGCCCAGACCGCTACGAACATCAGCATGGCAGTTCTTTTCATTGCAAAACACCTCATTTTGATTTCCTGTACGATGTTGGGCCTCGCGCAGAGGCATGCTCTGCGCGCTCCGCCTCTCTGCGCCTCTGCGTGAGACTTTCCATCTTTGAAGTTCACGCCATCACGTACCAGAGGATGCAGAAGAAATGGCAGATCGTGGCGGCCAGAACGAAAAGATGCCAGATTGGATGGCTGTAGGGAAGACCCCGCCACAGGTAGAACACGCACCCAACCGTGTAAAGTCCGCCGCCGAGGGCCAGCCACATCGTGCCGAGGCCGCTCAACGACCGCACGAGCGGCCCGATCGCGATCAGCGCCACCCAGCCCATCACGATGTACGCGGCCGTGGAAACGTAGCGGAAACGACCCGTCGTAAGGATCTTGAAAAAGACGCCCGCGAGCATCGCGCCCCACTCGATGCCGAAGACGGTCCACGCAAGGCCGGGATGATCCGGACGCAGCGTGACGAGGCAGAACGGCGTGTAGCTGCCGGCGATGAGGAAGTAGATCGCCATGTGGTCCATCACATGCAGCACCTGCTTGGCGCGTGGATTGCTTACGGCATGGTAAGATGAGGAAATGGCGTAAAGGAGAATCATGCACGAACCAAAAATACAGGCCGAGACGATCTTCCAGCCTAAGTCGACGCCTGAATGCACGGCCTGCCAGATCAATAAAGCAATCATGGCCGCACCGAGGTGCGACCCGATTACATGGATGACCGTGTTGGCGATTTCCTCGCCGGTCGTCTGTGGCGTGCCGGTTGCCGTCATAACGCCGCAGAAACCTCACATTACTTCGCCGGCGCAGGCGCCGCAGGAGCGGCCGCAGGCTTAGCGTCAGGCTTCGCCGCAGGGGTGGCCGCAGGCTTCGCCGCAGGAGCCGCGGGCTTAGCCGCAGGAGCGGCTGCAGGAGCCGCGGGCTTCGCCGCAGGAGCGGCCGCAGGAGCCGCGGGCTTCGCCGCAGGAGCGGCTGCAGGAGCCGCGGGCTTCGCCGCAGGAGCCGCGGGCTTCGCCGCAGGGGTGGCCGCAGGGGCCGCAGGCTTCGCCGCAGGAGCCGCGGGCTTCGCCGCAGGGGTGGCCGCGGGCTTGGCATCAGGCTTCGCCGCAGGGGCGGGAAGCTCATCCACGGACGGCAACGGCGCATCGGGCACCGGGGCAGGAGCCTGCTGCTGTTCAGCGGCCTGCTGCGATTCGGAAACATTGCCCATGACGGACTGGGAGTGTCCCACGGACGTCAACCGGGCCAGAAGCAGCGTGTTGATGAGAAAAATCGAACCCAGCCAAATCGTCACCTTGATGAGCACGTTGCTGGCGTCGGCGCCGAACACGGCCTCGCTCATGCCACCGCCGATGGCTCCGCCCAGACCACCCTCTTTCGGCTTCTGGAGCATCACGGCAAGCGCGAGCAGAAGGCACACGATCACTTCAACTACATAGAGGAGACCAATGAGGAACGACATCATTTTTTCAACCTTTCAATCAGACCGTTTCGTTTCCGGCGGAATCGACGAACGACAGCTTGAGCGTGTCGAGGTCGATTCTGCGGTAATAGCAATTGCGCGGCGCGCCCGCCGCATTCTTGGTGTGGCAGATGCCGCCCCGGCAGGGACGGACCACGTAGAGGAGAGAGTTCTGCTCGCAATTGACGTACGCCTCCAGGAGGTCAAACGTCTCGCCGCTCGTCTCGCCTTTGAACCAGAGCTTGTTACGGCTCGTCGACCACAGCACAAGCTTGCGCTTCGCAAAGGATTCCTTCATCGCGAACTCGTTGGTATAGGCGACGAGGATGACCTCCTTCGTATCGGCGTTCTGGACGGCCACGGGGATCACGCCCGGATCGCACGGCGACGTGCCGGAAGCACGGGTGGCCGTAACCTGGCCGCCCACTTTCTCCAGTTTCGTGAAATCAAGCCGAAGCTCGTCTATCTCTTCCAATTTTTCCATGGAGAGAGTAGTATACCATAACTCATGGCGGGATGGAATACCCCTTTTCAGGAAAAGTTCTATGAGGTTCAATGCTTTCTGACTATTCGCCAAAACGGTAGGCGTAGATGTCGGCGTCCTTCATCTCGAAGTGGAGCGCGATGGGCTTGTCCGCGAGGGACTTCACGTCATCGCCGCCCTTCCACGCCATCGCGAGGTCGATCTCGTCGCCGTACACCTCCTTTGCGTCCGCCAGGGCGAAACCGGGAATCGGCGCGCCGACGGCGTCGCGGATCTCGCAGCGGATGGAACCCGCGCCGGAGGTCGAGGCGTTCAGCAAAAGGCGTGTCGCCTTGCCGCCCGGCGCCGCCGCGAACGTCAGCGGCTTCGTCGTGACCATGCCGCCGCGCCACGGCGCGTTCACGGAGACGAATCCGTCGAGGCGGATCGTCATGCGGCGGAGGCGGTTGGGGGATTCGAGCGAATAGTAGTTCTCCGTGGAGTAGAGGGAGAGTTCGTCGGGGCAGCCGGGAATCGCGGATTTCGTCTGGACAAATCCCCACGCAACCATGTTGTTGCGGTTGATCCACCGTTCGTGCTGGAGCCCCGGACGCAGGAACGCCTCGCTCCAGCGCCGGAAACGCGCGCCGTCGCGGCTCGACATGAACACGCCGTCGGAGACGCCGGGGATGCCGCCCGCGCCGCTCTTGTCGTACGCCGTGCAGCGTCCCTCGGTGAAACGCTTCGGGAAACCCACGTACATTCCCGGCGCGCGGTCGTAGGGGTGGATCGCGTTCGTGTAGAGCTGGTCGTTCGGCGAGTCCGTTTCGTACGTCACCCACTTCGGGTCGCTCCATGCCAGGAAGTCCTTCGACGTCGCCCACTGGATGCCGCGCAGTCTCTTGCCGCCGGGTCCCTTCCAGAACGTGCGGTAGTAGGTGACGTAGCAGCCGCGCGCTTGGTCCCAGAACACGATGTTCTGCGAATCGAACGCGCCCTTGGTGATGAGCGGCTTGTCGCCGATCTTCTTCCAGCGGATGCCGTCGGGCGAGACGAACCCCGCGAGCCCGCTCTTGCCCTCGCCGGCCACGGCCTTGTACTTCTCGTCGGGCTTGCAGGCGGGATTGCGGTCGAAGAACGGCGAGAAGTTGTGCGCGGCCTGCTTGCCGTCGTTCTTGAGGATGATGTTGTTCTCCTTCGAGCCGTCGTACTCGCAGAGGCCGAGCTTCGGCTTGCGCCACACGACGCCGTCGTCGCTCTCCGCGTAGCAGACCACCTGGTGGTTCTTGTAGCCGGGCAGCCTGTAGGCGCTGCCGCGATAGTACATCTTGTAGTTCTTGTCGTCGCGCAGGACGGTGTGGTAGCAGCACACGTTTCCCTCCCACGGCGCGTCGTAGACCATCGACACCTCGCGCTGTTCGGGACGGTGCAGCTTCAGCGCCGCGCCGCCGCCGAGGGACGCGATGCGGTCCATGTCCCACAGGACCTCGCGTCCCGAACCTAGCTCCTTCACCTGTGCAGCCGCGGCGAGGGAAACCATGAGGGATATGAGGACGACTCGTTTCATTGCGATCATCTTGCCATTACGGGGATTCGTGTAGGTCATTCGTCCTGCCCCCGAAGAACGCGCCGAGCGAGAAGCCGACGGTGACGATCGCGAGGGTCGCGAAGACGATGGAGAGGTTCACGTGAAGCGGCCACGGAAGCGGCAGGATCTTCTGCCCGAACACCACCCACACGAGCAGCAGGAAGCCGCTGAGCGTCGCCACGAGCGCGTGCCACGGTCGCGTCCGCCGCGAGAACGCGCCGATGAGGAAGAGACCGAGCATGCCGCCGGAGAGCACCCCCTGGAGCGTGTACCACATGCCAAGGACGGTTTTGTTGTCCTTGCCCCACACCCACACCACGCTGAGCGCGATGCCGATCGAGACGGCCGCAAGGAGCACGGTCATCACACGGAGGAACACCATGTTCGCGCGTTCGCCCACGCGGGACGGAAAGAACCTCTTCCAGTAGTCCTCCAGCAACACGGTGGAACCGGAATTGAGCGTTGTCGACACGGTCGACATCGCGGCCGCAATGATCGCCGCCACGAGGAGTCCCGAGACGCCCGTGGGGAGTTTGTGCATGATGAACCAGGGGAACACCTCTGCGGCCTTCGTGCCGGCCGGCACCGCGTCCGTCGCGTGGTTATACATCCAGAGGAGCGTCCCGATGATGGTGAAGAGGAGCGTGACCGGCACGTAGAGACACGCCGATCCCCAAATGGTGCGAACCGCCGCCTTTTCGTCTTTCGCCGCCACGTACCGCTGCGTGTAGCACTGGTCCACGCCGAAATTCTGGAGGTTGATGCAAATGCCGTAGAAGAAGAGCACCCAAAACGTGTTGCTGCCCCAGTCCGCGAGATCCATCGACCCGAGCGAGATCTTTCCGGCATCCCAGGCGGCCTGCAGGTTGACGGAGATGTCGGGCGTGAAGACGAGGAGACACACCACGCATACGATCGTGCCGCCGATGAGGATCAGCGACTGGATCGCATCCGTCCACACCACGGCAGAGAAGCCGCCCATCATGGAGTAGACGAGCGTGGCGACGCCCGTGACGAGGATGATCGACTCGTACGAGAACCCGAGCAGCTGGTTCACGAGGATCGCCAGCAGCAGGAGGATGATGCCGGAACGCGCACTCTGCATCACGAGGAAACACGCGCTCGCGTAAATGCGCGCCCATGCGCCGAAACGCTTCTCGAGGAACGAATAGGCCGAGACGCTCGTCGCGCGCCGGTAGAACGGCACGAACCAGACGGCGGCGATGAGCGTGGCGATGGGAACCGTAATCGAGTTGATCCATCCCCACCAGTTCTTGTCGAACGCGCCCTCGGGCAGGGCGAGGAAGGAAATGGACGAGACATGCGTGGCGAACACCGAGAGCGCGATGGCCCATGTCGGCAACTTGCCGCCGCCCGTCATGAACGTGTTGGCCGCATCCCCGCTTTTCTTCTTGAAAAAGAAACTGCACCCGAACAGCGTCGTACCGACGAGGTACACGCCGATGATCAGCAAGTCAATCCAGTTTGTCATGCCGACATTATACAGGATTTCCACCCCTTTGCGCAATCATCTCGCGTCAGATCGGGCGAACGCGGAACGGCTCCGTGGCGGGTACGACCGACGGGGTGATGCCCTTGACTTCCGTTGCCTCGATCTTCGGTTCGCCGCCCCACGTGCGGAAGAACGGGCCCTTCACGCCCTGGACCTTCAGGTTCTCCGCAGTGATCCTCTTCACATGCGCCCCGCGGATGAACTCCGGCGGCTCGCCCGCAAAGGAGATGGAGACGTCCTTGAACGACAGGCTGAACGGCACGTCCTTGTCGCCGTAGACGCAGAGCGGCAGCTTGACGCCCCTCGCCGTCACCTTCTCGAAGGTCGCGTCGCTCAGCGGCATACCACGCTGCCAGCGTTCGTTCCCTGAGTAGTTGTAATGGAGGAAACGGTCCACGTCGATGCATTTTACGTTTCGGAACACGATCTTCCCGGGCGTGCGGCGCACCTTGATCGTCGGGTCGGCGTAGTAGGTGAGCAGCGAGAGCATGTTCCGCCGCTCGTGGACGCCCGCCATCGCGCCCGCCGCCTTCTCGGCCTGCGTGAGCGACCCGCGGAACAGGTACTTCGCCGGACCGTGGCACGTCGTGTTCTCCACGAGCACGTCGTACCCGCCGAAGCGGAACGCGCTGCACGCCGTGTTGAGGTCGCAGTTGCGCACGCGCACATGCTCGTTGTCGAAGCCCGCGATGCAGTCGTCGCCGGTCGCCATGCGGCAGTTCTTCACCGTCACGTCGTTGCAGGTGGAGAAATGCGGGCCGTCGTGTCCGGCGATAATGTTCAGGTCGTCGAACACCATGTTGCGTGCCTCGCGCACGCAAAACGCCCAGTTGCCGGTATGCTGGATCGAAAGCCCGCGGAACACGACGTTCGTGGCGTAGTGGACCGAGATGCCGTGCACGCCGCGATACTTCTCCTCGTTCGTTGCGTCGTAGCTGTTGCAGCCGTCCAGCACGCTGCCCTTTTCGCCGATAATCGCCACGTCGACCGCGTCGTAGATCCGGATCATCGCGTTGTTCCAGTTGCTGCCGTAGGTGTTGGAAACGCGGATGACGCGCTTGTCGTAGTCCTGGTTCTCCACGGTCCACGTCGCGCCCGGATAGAGCAGGTCCTTCGCGCGCGCCGGCTCCAGCCTGTCGCCCGCGAGGATTCGGTAGCGCGCGCAGTCGCGCGCGCCCTTCAGCACGGCCCCGCTCTTGAGGTGGAGCGTCGTGCGGCTGCGGAGACGCAGACCGCCCACGTTGTAGATGCCGGGCGCAAGCGTCACCGTACCGCCGCCAGCCTTGAAGCAGGCGTCGAACGCCGCCTGCACGCGCGCCGTCGCGTCCGAGCCGTCCGCCGGCGCGGTGACGGGGAAGTCGCGTCCGCCCACCGCCGGCTTGATCCGCGAGGTCACCGTCACGCCGATCTTCGTCTGGGGCGAGACGGGCCTGCCCGCAAGGACATCCGCCTCGGTGAAGCGTCCAAAGAGGATCTCACGGTCGCCGCAGCGGTCGTAGTCCCACACGGCGTAGATCGTGCCGTCCGGACCGAGTGCGAAATCTGGGTACGTTGCGCTCGGACGCGGATCGAGGAGCAGGCCGCCCTTCCAGGTCTTGCCTTCGTCATCTGAGATGTATGCCGTCAGGTTCTTCCGCCCCTGGTTGGCGTCCGGCCTGTCGCCGTTCTTGATGAGGAGCAGGTTGCCGCTCGCAAGGCGCGTCACCACGCGGCGCGTGGGCGTGTTGGCGAACGTGCCCGCCACGACGGGCGACCAGGTGGAACCGCCGTCCTTCGAGAAGGACTCCATCGCACCCTTGTTCGTGCGGATCCAGCTGCGGATGGAGCCGTCCTTCATCAGCACGATGCTGTGCTCGTCGAAGGTCTGTCCCTCCTCGGGCGCGACCGTCGCGCCGCCGCGCCGCGTGAACGTCTTTCCGCCGTCCTCCGAGACGAGCAGCCCCGCGCTCCCCTTCGTCCACCAGATGGATACGGGGAAGAACCATTCTCCCTTCGGTCCGAGGATCGGCTTGCACATCATCACGCCTGTGCCGATCGGGCGCGGCGCGGGGTACGGCGCGCACGGTTCCTTCGAGGCATCGAGCGTGAGCATCATCAAGCGGTCGCTCGACGCGAGGGCGCGGTCGTCGTGTCCGGCGAGGTGGCCGTAGTCCCACTTTCCGTTGGCCGACTCCTTCGCCATGGGCACCGTACGCTCCGTCCAGGTGAGCTGCAGTTTGCCATCGGGCGAGACCCACATCTCCGGGTCGAAGGCGCGCACGGGGCCGCTGCCGTCGGGATCGTACACGAGCACTTCCTTCCACGTGTCACCGCCGTTCTCGCTCGTCGCGATCATCAGGTAGTTGTTGGAGTCCTCGCAGGGCGTGACGCCCCCGTACCACACCGCCCAGAGACGCCCCGTGGCAGGATCGCGCGCCATCGAGGGGATTCCCTCATGCTGACGCGTCGCGTGTGCGTGTGCCGCGTCCGGCGCGCCCAAGTAGTACGCGTCTGCCGGCACCACCAACGCCAGGGTCGTACCAAGTATGAACAAATTGAATACCTTCATTCTCTGGGTCCTTTCTTTACGCGATGTTGATTGGGAGCGCCGCCATCTTGGCGGCGTTCATATCAAAAGATTCCATAAGACGGCTAATCAACGCGATGAGCGCCGTGTCCGTGCGCAGGATGCGCGGCCCCAGCGACATCCGCGCAAAGCCCTTTTCCTCCAGCATCCCGACTTCCTCTTCCGTCCAGCCCCCTTCCGGCCCCACGGCCAGCACGGGAACCTGCGGGGAGGGCCGCGCTCCTGCGCGGCCGACCTCCGCACTCATCTCGGCCGCGCAGGAGCGCGGCCCTCCCCCGTGCCCCGACACAGGTGCCGGATGCGCCACAAACCGCGTGGGCTGATCCACGAAATGCGCATCGAGCTTGCGCTCGGCAAAATGCCTGAAGCTTTTGAACGTCTCAATCGTCGGCACGGCGGTCGTGCCCGCCTGCTGGAGACCGTCCACCAAAAGCGGACGGTAGATTTCCTCCTTCAAAAGCTGCGCGCCCCAGAACGCCTTCTCCACCTTTTCCGCGCCCACGAGCACGATCCGACGCACGCCGAGGGAGGCGAGCTGCGGCAGAAGCCGCTTCATCGCGCGCGGACGGGGCGGCGCGAGGATGAGATCGAGCCAAGGCTGGAGGGACGGAGACTCGTGCGTACAGCGCACGGTCACGGCGTTTCCCTCAATCCGCTCGATGACGGACGTGCCGACGGGGCCGTCGAGGATACCCGTCTTGAGGGTCTGTCCCTCCGTGCCGTGCAGGACGTTCAGCACATGCTCGGCGCGGACGTCCGAAAAGGTCGCCCGTCCGTCGCGGATTTCACCTCGCTCGAATAGGATACGATTCACACTTCACCTTAGATCTCAGATCAAGCTTACCTTTGTGATCTTTGTGTTCTTTGTGGCTAAAACCACAATCAACTTCAACCACCGTGTTTACGGAAACGGGCACTCGGAGAGACTCCGAGTGCCCGTCTCGTCTGGCATGTCAGGCGTGGATTACATCATGCCGTCCATGCCGCCCTGGCCGCCGTGGTTGCCGCAGTTGCAGTCCTTCTTCTCGGGAATGTCCGTGACCATGCAGTCCGTGGTGAGCAGGAGGCCCGCGATGGAGGCCGCGTTCTGGAGCGCGGTGCGCACGACCTTGGCCGGGTCCACGACGCCGCACTTCATCAGGTCGGCGTACTCGCCCGTGCGGACGTTGTAGCCGTTCGAGCCCTTGTCGGCCTTGACCTTGGCGACGACGAGCGCCGCCTCCTGGCCCGCGTTGGACACGAGCTTGCGCAGCGGGGCCTCGATGGCGCGCGCGACGATCTCGGCGCCGACCTTCTCGTCGCCTGTGAGCTGGAGCGTGTCGATCGCCTTCTGGCAGCGCAGGTAGGCGACGCCGCCGCCCGGGACGATGCCCTCCTCGACGGCCGCGCGGGTCGCGTGGAGCGCGTCGTCGACGCGGTCCTTCTTCTCCTTCATGGCCGCCTCGGTCGCCGCGCCCACCTTGATGATGGCCACGCCGCCGGCGAGCTTGGCGAGACGCTCCTGGAGCTTCTCGCGGTCGTAGTCGCTGGTCGTCTCCTCGATCTGCTTCTTGATGAGGGCGACGCGCGCGGAGATGTCGGCGCTCTTGCCCTTGCCCTGAACGATCGTGGTGTTGTCCTTGTCGACCGTGACCTTCTTCGCGCTGCCGAGCATGTCGAGCGTGACGTTCTCGAGCTTGATGCCGAGGTCCTCGCTGATGAGCTTGCCGCCCGTGAGGATCGAGATGTCCTCGAGGATCGCCTTCCGGCGGTCGCCGAAGCCCGGGGCCTTGACGGCGCACACCTGGAACGTGCCGCGCAGCTTGTTCACGACGAGCGTCGCGAGCGCCTCGCCCTCGACGTCCTCGGCGATGATCATGAGCGGACGGCCCGACTTGGCGACGCTCTGGAGGATCGGCAGCATGTCCTGGAGGTTCGAGATCTTCTTCTCGAAGAGCAGGATGTACGGGTTCTCGAGCACGCACTCCATCTCCTCGGGGTCGGTGACGAAGTACGGGGAGAGGTAGCCCTTGTCGAACTGCATGCCCTCGACGACGTCGAGCGTGGTCTCCAGGGTCTTCGCCTCCTCGACCGTGATCGTGCCGTCCTTGCCGACCTTGTCCATCGCCTCAGAGATGATGTTGCCGATCTCCTCCTCGCCGTTCGCGGAAAGCGTGGCGACCTGGGCGATCTCCGCCGGGTCCTTCACCTTCTTGGAGAGCTTGGCGATGGCGTCGACGACGGCCGCGGAGGCCTTGTCGATGCCGCGCTTGAGGGCCATCGGGTTCGCGCCGGCCGTGATGTTCTTGAGGCCCTCGCGGTAGACGGCCTCGGCGAGCAGCGTGGCGGTGGTCGTGCCGTCGCCGGCGACGTCGTTCGTCTTGCTGGCCGCGCCCATGTTCTCGAAGGGATCCGCGAGCTCGATCTCCTTCGCGACGGTCACGCCGTCCTTGGTGATCTGCGGGGAGCCGAACTTCTTGTCGAGGATCACGTTGCGGCCGGACGGGCCGAGCGTGCTCGTGACCGCCGCGCTGAGCTTCTCAACGCCGGCGAGGATCTTCTGACGCGCCTCCGCGTCGAACTTGATTTGCTTTGCCATGATAGAATGACCTTTCCTTATTGAAGGGGTTCGGGGAAACCGGGGTTTCCCCGCTTGTTGTTACTTCTCGAGCACGCCGAGGAGATCGTCCTCGCGCACGAGCTGGAGTTTCTTGTCGCCCAGCTTGACTTCCGTGCCGCCGTACTTCGGCAGCAACACCTCGTCGCCGACCTTCACGTTGAACGGGATTTCCTTGTTCTCCTTGTCCACCTTCTTGCCGATGGCGAGCACCTTGCCCTTGATCGGCTTCTCCTTCGCGGCGTCGGGGATGTAGATGCCGCCGACCTTCTGTTCTTCTTCGACCGGTTCAACCAGAACGCGGTCACCGAGGGGTCTGATCTTCATTTTTTGTTGTTCCTTTCGGGTTATTACATCAAATCACTTCATCGTGTAGTCCGCATCGACCACGTCGTCGTTGCCTTTCTTGGAGCCCGCATCACCCTGCGGGGGCGGCGTGCCGGCACCGGGGGGCGGCGTGCCCGCGCCCGGCTGCGCGCCGGAGGCCTGGGCATGCGCGTACATTTCCTGCGCAACCGGCTCCATTGCCTTCATGAGCGCCTCCTCCTTCGCCTTGATGGCGGCGGTGTCGGTGCCCTTGAGAGCTTCCTTGAGGTCGTTCAGGGCAGCCTCCACGGGGGCCTTCTTGTCGGCCGCGATCTTATCGCCGGCGTCCTTGAGGGTCTTCTCCACCTGGAAGGCGAGGCCGTCCGCCTTGTTGCGGACCTCCTCGTCCTTCGAGAGGCCGCCCGCCGCCGTGATGGTGATCTTCTGCTCCTTGCCGGTGCCGAGGTCCTTCGCGGAGACGTTCAGGATGCCGTTCGCGTCGAGGTCGAACGTCACCTCGATCTGCGGCACGCCGCGCGGGGCCGGCGGGATGCCGTCGAGGTTGAAGTTGCCGAGGCTCTTGTTGTCGCGCGCCATCTTGCGGTCGCCCTGGAAGACGCTGATCGTCACCGCCGGCTGGTTGTCCGCCGCCGTGGAGAACACCTGGCTCTTCTTCGTGGGGATCGTGGTGTTGCGCTCGATGAGGGGCGTCATCACGCCGCCGAGCGTCTCGATGCCGAGCGTGAGGGGCGTCACGTCGAGGAGCAGCACGTCCTTCACGTCGCCCTTCAGGATGCCGCCCTGGATGGCCGCGCCCATGGCGACCACCTCGTCCGGGTTCACGCCCTTGTGCGGTTCCTTGCCGAAGAGGCTCTTCGCCTTCTCCTGGATGAGGGGCATGCGCGTCTGGCCGCCCACGAGGACCACCTCGTCCACGGAGGAGAGCTCCGCGTCGTCCATGCACTTGCGGCACGGCTCGCTCGTGCGGTTCACGAGATCCATCGTGAGCTGCTCGAGCTTCGCCTTGTTCAGCGTGGCGGTCAGGTGCTTCGGACCCGTCGCGTCCGCCGTGATGAACGGAAGCGAGATGTCGTAGGTCGTGGCGCTGGAGAGCGCGCACTTCGCCTTCTCGGACTCCTCCTTCAGACGCTGCAGCGCCATCATGTCGTTGCCGAGGTCGATGCCGTTCTGCGCCTTGAAGTCCTCGATGAGCCACTTCATGATGGCCTGGTCGAGGTCGTCGCCGCCGAGGTGCGTATCGCCGTTCGTGGCCTTCACCTCAAAGACGCCGTCGCCGATGTCGAGAATGGAGATATCGAACGTGCCGCCGCCGAAGTCGTACACGGCGATCTTCTCGTTCTTCTTCTTGTCGAGGCCGTACGCGAGCGATGCCGCCGTGGGCTCGTTCACGATGCGCTTCACGTCAAGGCCCGCGATGCGGCCGGCGTCCTTCGTCGCCTGGCGCTGCGCGTCGTTGAAGTACGCCGGCACGGTGATGACCGCCTCGGTGATCTTCTCGCCGAGGAACGCCTCCGCGTCCGTCTTCAACTTCTGAAGGATCATCGCGCTGATCTCCTGCGGACTGTACGTCTTGTCCCCGACCTTCACCGCCGCGTCGCCGTTCGCCGCCGGCACGACGTCGTACGGAACCATCTTGCGTTCCGCCTCCATCTCGTCGTATCGACGACCCATGAAGCGCTTGATCGAGTAAATGGTGGATTTCGGGTTCGTCACGGCCTGGCGCTTCGCCGCCTGGCCCACGAGACGCTCCCCCGTCTTTGTGAACGCCACGATCGACGGCGTGGTACGCTGGCCTTCCGCGTTCGGAATCACCGTCGCTTCGCCACCTTCCATCACAGCCATGCAGCTGTTCGTGGTGCCCAGATCTATGCCTAATACTTTTGCCATAATGTTTTCTCCTTGCCCACTTTCTTCTCTGTGCAGGCAGTTCACATTAAGCAAAATGCGTGCCAAAGAGCGGCACGCTTCAAAAACACGCCGGAAAACGCGACAATTCGCACTTTCCGCCCCTTAAATACTGTGCCAACTCCTGCACAGGTGTGTCATCGTGTCACACTCGCTGTGTCACACACTGGGGCAACGGGCGTCCCGCACGAGTCGAATGTCCGTTGTCCCTCTTAAAATCGCTTCGTCCGATGTCGTGCGGCTCGGCGGAGAGCATGGCGAACAAAAGACGGCGCGCGACCACGTACTTGCCCGTCTCGTGGTTCTTGACGAAGAACGCCGATCACGTTGTGGCGGGTCGCGAAAGCGGCTATGAGTGACGGCCGACGGGTTGCGCAGGAAGGCGTCGATCTTCTCCGCAACCGTCCGCCGTGCCGTGCATCGCCAGCGCCTGACGCGGCAGCAGCTCGTTGACCTTGGCCTTGAGGATGGCCACGACGTTGGGATCCGCGTTCTTGCCCTGTGCCGCCAGATGCACCGCGAAGTCCTTCATCTGATAGGCGAGGTGGTTGATCTCCATCGCCCGGCGGTCGCAGAGCTGCCGGAGGTCGTTCACCTCGTTGAAGAGCCCCACGTCCCTCCTTTCAACTGTTCACCTTGTCTACACACGAGGCGGTCAAAGGTTACAGCGCATCTTCATGAGTGGGGCTCCTCCGGGCGGATCAAGGCCAGATGATCTGAAAGTCGTCGGCAGCGGAGGGGAGATCGGTTCCGAGACGCGCGATGAGCGGTTCCCATTCCTCGGCGGAGTCAACGACCTCGCCGGCGGGATTGACGAAGGAATAGCTCGCGCCGGTCTCGTCGGCCGTCACGGAAAGCGACGCCTCGCCGTCATGAAGCAGAGCCCCGCTGGACGACGACGCGAGCAGCAGGATGGCGAGACGGATCGCCGCGCCAATCCGCGCGGCATCTAGCTTCTGGGCGTCCTCGTCGGACAACACCCGCGCATACGGCAGGTTGTAGTCGATCTCCAGATCGTCCGACTGCCATGAAAAGGCGAAGTAGCGGCTCTGGAGCCCGTGCCCTTCCACGAACATCTCGAGCCCTTCGTCCGATTCAAGCTCCGCCAGCGCGGCCTTGAGTTCATTGATCGCTTCTTCTTGCTTCGTGCTTTCCATTCTGCACCTCTCGTTCTTGCCGTGTTTGCACTGCCCACAAAATTGCATCACATCGCGAAAAGGTCGTCAAGCGTTGCAAACGACTGGACCCTTCCCGAATAGGCGTTCGGTTTGACGCCAAAAGACGTGACCATGGTCAGATGAACGGCCTTGCGCGTCTTCGTGGCCGCCTTGAATTCAGACTTCTTGTTCATCAGCGCGGCATCGTCCGCCGCCGTCATCGCGTACGGCCCCGCCCAGTACTTCATCTCGCAGATGTTGATGATTCCGTCCCTGCGATCGATCAGCAGGTCGACCTGCGCATTCGCGTTGCGCCAGGAATGAACGTTCGTCAAGACGCCGCTGATGCCGAGCGCACGCTTGATGCCGTCGATGTGCTGCAGGCAAAGTCGTTCGAACGCAAGCCCCGCCCACGTCGAATGCACGCGGGTGTCCGCCATCGCAGACCAGTAATGCGGGTCGTTGGCCTTGTTGGACTCCATGAACCTGAAATAGAACAGCGTGAAGTTGTCGATGAGCTGGAAGACGGCTCCCTTCGTCTTCTTTCCGATTTCCGTGAACTTGCGGATGAACCCGCATTGCTCCAGTATCTTCAGGTATCGGCTGAGCGCCCCGCCGTTCTCGAGGCCGGCCATGTCCGAGACCTCTTCCCTCGTCATGCCGCACTTCTTCTTGGCCATTGCGGTGACGATGGCGAGGTACGGCTCGGGGTGCTCGAAGAGCGACGCGTAAAGCTCGTCAAACTCGTCCTCGAGCTTTTCGCTGCCGGAAAAGAACATGTCGTCGATGTTCTGCGCAACGCTCTTGCCGCGTTCAAGGTAACGCCAGTACATCGGTATGCCGCCAAGGATCATGTAGCATTCCGCCAGCTGGTCGCGCGTGTAGGCCAAGCCCCGCGACTGGGCGTACTCTTCGCACTCCCGCAACGTAAACGGGTCGAGACGAATCCGATACGTCACGCGGTTGTGCAGCCCGTCACGGTTATGCACGATCTTTTCCAGCACCCACGACGTCGCCGATCCGCAAACGACAAGAAGAATGTCCTTCCTTGCCGACGCCCAGCCGTTCCAGAAGTTCTCCACGGCGGAAATGAAGTTCTGGTCTGACCGACCCATCCACGGAATTTCGTCGATGAATACGACCTTGCGCTCCGCAGCGCTTGCCTTGATAACGGCCTTCAGGTTGTCAAACGCGTCAAACCAGTCCTTCAGCTCCGGACAACTCGGATGCCCCTGTTCAATCATCGACTGCCTAAAAAGGGACAATTGTATCTGACGCGATCCGTTCTTGACCCCGGTATGCTGAAAGGTGAAACTTTGATCGAACGTCTCGCGGACCAAAAATGTCTTTCCAACCCGGCGACGTCCATAAACGGCGACGAATTCCGAATCCTCGGATGCGAACGCCTCTAATAGCCGACTCCGCTCTTTTTGACGCCCAATCATCTGGCAACTCCAATTTCAAATGAAATGAACTGCCTAAATTGTATCATAACATGTTGGATTTAGTCAATGGCCATTTTCTTTTATTATAAAACGAGCAGCAATCAATAAATAATCACAATTAAACTATACGGCTTACTAAATCTCATGCTTTTACGCGCTTTTAGTAAGCATGCCCAATGGCCTTTCGTTCGGCAGGGGTTATCACGCCCTCTTTGACCTGCTTGTCGAGGTAGCTCTTGAGCGCGGCCTCCGACTTCGCGCAGAAGGCGTCGCTCTCCTCCTTCGTGCAGAGCCCCTTCTCCGCCCGCTTGCGCGAACGCGCCATCGCCTTCTCCGCCCCGGTAATCGCCCGCTTCACGGCCACCGGCACCCGCAGCAGGCCGATTTGCCCGCCGCCTTGGAGGAGGACGAAGTCCGCCGCGATGCGCCGCCGCTCCGATTCGGGGAAGATCGAGAGAGGATAGGTGTTTGTGGTTGAAAAGTTGAAAGGTTGAAAAGTTGAAAGGCTATGGTCGTTCGTCGTTAGTTGGTAGTTGGTAGTTGGTGGTTGGTGGTTGGTAGTTGGTGGTTGGTCGACGTAGGTGGGGCGAGGCGTCCCGCCGATCCGCCCCGGAGAGCCGCCCTCCGCCAGCACGACCTGCGTCGCCGTGAGCTTGACCGGCCACCCCGAAACCATGTTTCCAGCATGGTTCGTATAGCCCGGCTCCGCAACCGCGCAAGTAGAGAAGAACACGCCAACAATGAATGTTGCCAATGTGGAATTGGCAACATTGGAAACTGGCAACATTGGCAACATTTTCAGCCTTTCACCGCCTAGACGCTGATGAAGCCGGGGCCGTTCCCGCCGAACTTGATAAACTGGGCCGCTTCCTCGTCGCGGACGGCGGCTTCTTCCGCGGCGGGACGGAAGTTCTCCACCGTCTCGCGCCATTCCTCGGCCTTGCTGACGAACTCGTCCAGGCACTTGCAGAATTCCTTTATCTCCAGGTCCTTGAACGGAAGGCCGCCAATCAGCGCGATCTCGCCGGTGTCCGGCAGTTTCGACAAGGCGATGCCTTGCGTCCCGTACACCTGCGTATTCGCCTCCAGAAGCATCTCGTAGAAGGCTTCGCGCTTCTCAGGCGGCGGTTCGCCGATGACGGCGACGCCCACCACGGCAAGACCGTCCGGCGACTCCGTAAATTCCATCGGGATGTCGTCGATCGTTAGGGAGCAGGTGCCGTTCTCGACCGCGATCCCCTCGATACCGAGTTTTTCCGCAAATGCGGACATCAATTCATTCAGTTCCATGGATGTTTGCCCCTAAGCGTTCTAGAGAACAAGGTTCAGGTCTGCCGGGTCAGGCTTGCACGGCTTCTTTCTTCTGGACGGGTTCTCCGAAGATAACAAAGCACAACTGCCAGTTTTCATTTCTTGTCTTGACCGTCGTTTTCCCTGTTTTGCTCGGCACCCCGACAAGCAGCGAGTCCATGTTCTCCTTGACCTCCTTGGCACGAGCCATGAGAGCGTCCTTCATCCCCGGATTCTTCTCGAAGAGGACTTGCATGATGCGAAGTCTCACCTCGTTTTTACCGTCGACGCTTCCGTTGTGCCAGTCGTCAAAGCCGTACGCATCTTCGCCGATCGTTTCGATCTGCTTCGCGAAATCGCCGACCGAATTGAGGATGGCCTTTATGTCGTTCCCGGGCTTGAAGCCGTCGATAAGCGTCTGCGGATCGAGCTTCTTCGACATGGCCATGATTTTCTCCGGGGAAAAGCTTTTGGCATTGGCGGAGAAAACCAGTTCGTCCCTCCACGTCTTTCCAAGATTCTCGGAGATTTCGCCGGACGACACGAACTTGTCAATCTCCTTGATGCGGGCTATGAAACCGCTTGCTGCTTCGTCCACCAGATGCTTGACGGCGGCCTCCAGACTCCATCCGAGCTTTTTCGCGTCCTCGTTTTCATTCGTGAGGATGGAACTCGAGAAATTCTGCATCTTGGCCAGAAAAGCGCTCCTCTGTGTCGATCGGTTCGAGAAATTGAACCGGATGTCGTCGTGCCCCGTACCATCGTTGATCGCCTTCTCGACCATAGATATGAACTCGTTTTCGTATTTGTGCAGTTCCCCGCGAAGTTTCAAGACGTCCTTGATCGTCTCTTTGTGTTTTTCAAAGCAGACCTTGACTTCGTCCGGGCTCTTGCAAGCGAGCAGATCGTCGAGGATTTCCGGATGGCGTTTTGTAATTATATGAGGATTGCATTTAGTCTGGCTCATCTCAGTGGTCAACTTGTCCAGCAGACCCTGGATGGACGCCGCCGCGACGTGGCGCTCGTAAAACGGCTTCATGGCGTCCGAAAATTCCTTCACGGTTATGCGGTGGCCTTCAGCATTGGCGGTTTTGACCATTTTGCTAATCAGTTTCTGTGCCCCGCCTCTGACGAAATCGATCGGCGTCGGTTCGCCAGACGGCTCTCCTATGTAGCGCCTCTGGGCTTCGGTCAATATGTTCCGCAATTCATTGGCGAACTCGGTCGGCATTCCGGACTGGGAGATCGGGTCGCAGCTCTGCATTCCCGTGTGCAGCTTCTCGTTGGCCTCCTTGACCGCCTTGTTTTCCTCCGCCAGCATCTGGACGATCGCCTCCTTGACCGCCATGATTCGCCGCGCGGTGAGGGGCTTGCCCTTCCCGTAGTCCTCCATCTTCATGGCGGCCTGCACGCTTTCGGGGATGTGGTCTTGCCCGCCGAACATGTCGGAGACCGCCTTCAGGAAGGTAGCGCGGGTGGTGTTGTTGGCCTTTTTCAGGCTGGCGAGACGCCCCACCCCGATGCCGACCCAGTCGCCGGACCCGGACTTGATGGTGCGGTTGGCGATCCCGCCGACTTCGGACGTTTCGACGCGGGCGATCGCCTTCCGCTTGCCTGACGCGATCGCGGTCTCGGCGAATTGCACGAACTGCTGGAACTCTGCGAGCTGGATGTTGACGTTGCTTGGCATGGGGAGTTCTCCGGTTTAGAAGTTGAAAAGTTGAAAAGTTGAAAGGGGCCGGGGCGCTGCCGCTAGGCGACGATGGGGCCGGCGTCGCGCTGCGCGGCGATCTCCTCCTCGTCGGTCGGCTTCAGGTTCATCGTGAAGTCCATCATGCATTCTTCGGCCTTGACCTTGAACTCCTGCGCGAATTTGTTCACTGTCCCCTCCAGCTTGTTCGCGTGGCCTTGCCGGGTGCCGTCGGGCATGTCCTCCTTTTCTTCGAAGAACGCTTTTCCCTCGCTGTCGTCGAATTTACTGAAGTCCAGTTTCGCGAGGCGGTTGAATTCGTCGCCCTTCAAGGTGTAGTCCAGCGTGCACTTCCACCTGCTGCCTGCGCCAACGCTGATTTCGTCATTCAAGCCGTCGTTCGTGGTATTGTCCTTGATGTCCGTGATCTCATTGTCCATGACGTAATGGAGTGCGATTCCCCCGTCATGGCGCATTTCGACCGTGTAGCTCCTGCTTTGCCCATCGTGTTTGAACCACTCCCCGAACGCCTGATCGCTTTCGCGTGGTTCAATGGCGATTTCCGAGCCCATCTGCGCGGCCTTTTCCGTCTCCTGGGAGACCAAGGCCATCAGCAGATGGACTTTGTTCTTGTCCTCGGCCTTGGTGAGGCCCTCGTAGGTCGCGTTGGCGTCGCCCGTGACGAACTGCGCCAGTTCGTCGCGGGCCGTCTCGAACTTCATAGTGAGCTTGAAGCTGTTCTTGCCGTTTGTCAGGGTGACGTTGGTGCCGCGATAGATGTCCGCCTTGAACTGGCATTCCTTGCCGGTGACGATCTTCTTCATTTCGCCGCAGATATTCCAGTTCATCATGGCTTTCGCGTTGGCGCTCAGGCTTTTGCCGAGCTTTTCCTCCGGCTTGCTGGCGTTGCCGAGCTTGGCCCGGAGAAGGTTCTTCATGACTTCCGCGCCCTGTCCGCTTCCCGTCACGGTCGCGTTGATGTAGTCGTCCGTCCTCTTGGCGTTGTAGGCCTCGGCCGCGGAAACGATGTCGGAAACCATTTTATCGCCGCCGACGGCCCTCATGTTGAGATTATCGTCGATGAAGGGGATGGGCTTCATCTTCGGCTGGGAGGGATTCATCCGATTGATGTTCTCATTGACTGCGGCGTCCAGCCCCCGCAGGCAGAGCTCGCACTCGTCGGCCACAGACTCGGCGCCCTTCCGGATGTCCTCCGACTGTCCGTCGAGCTGCTGGAAGTCCTCCGTCCTACACTCGCGGTAGAAGGCGAGCAGCTGCTTGGACGAATTGGAGTTGAGCGCGTCGTGGATGTTCCGCAGCGCGACCTGGTTGCACTGGGACATCGCCACGCTTGTCAGGAAGAGGCGGGCGTTGGTTCTCTCCTCGGGGGCTTCCAAATGGTTCGCCACGCCGGAGGACACCATCGCGTCGTCGAGAGCCTCGTTGAGATCCGCGACGGCCTTGTGGATGCTCCTGGCCGGCGAGGAAGCGGAGAGGTCGCGGATCTGGTCGAGGGGAATCTTGGCGGCCGCCTCGGCCATCTTCGTGAACAATCCTCTGGGGAGAGTATTGCCGCCATGTTCCATCAGAAACGCCTTGCCCGCCGCCACGACCGCCGGATTGCCGTTCGAGGCCGCTTTCAGCTCCTCCAGGTTGGAAACGATGTCTCCAACCTTCTGCCGGATGTCCGCCTCCGTGCGCAAGTCCGAGGTTCCGGTGTACAGGATTTTCTTGGTGATGTTCTTCGTCACGATGTCCACGGCGTCGGCATCGCCGTTGCAGGCCTCGAGCGCGATCCGGACAAGCGGCTCGGCCTTGGCATTCGGTTTCTTGCCGAATTTACTCATGCATGTCGCGAAGGCGGACTCGATTTTCTTGTCGATCCCGCCCGCCGCGTCCGCGCCCTTGTCCGGTGAGCCCGCGGCCTGGTCGATCGCGGCCTTGACGGCGAGGATGCGCCGCGCGGTGAGCGGCTTGCCCTTGCCGAAGTCGGCGAGCTTCATCGCGTCGAGGACGCTCATCGGGATGTTCGACTCGCCGTGGAACAGGTCGGCGATCGCCTGCTTGAAGAGTTCGCGCACGGCGTTGTTCACGTCGCGCGATGCCTGGCGGCGGCCGACGTTGCCGATGAAGTCGAATCCGGTCTTCGCGACGATCGTCCGGCCCGCGAGCGGGCCGGCGCCGACGACGGTGTTCTTCTCGCCGCCGACCTGCGCGATGGTCGAGCCCCCCTTCGCCTGCGTCGCGAAGTCGGTGAAGGCCTTGAACGTGTCGTTGTATCCGTTGATTCCGAGTGGCATGGATGTCTCCTGTTGAAAGGTTGAAAGGTTGAAAAGTTGAAGGGTTGAAGGGTTGGCTAGGCGGGGTTGGCTAGGCGGCCGGGGCGTCGAAGTGGAGGTTGTAGGAGGCGTTGACGGTCGCTTCGAGGCGGAATTGCTGCGGGATGGCCTTCAGCTGCGCGTCAGAGTCCTTGCCGGCGGCGTTGAACGGGGCGGGGTCGAACGTGGACCAGTCCTGGTCTGCGAGGGTGGCGAGGTTGCCGGCGGGGATGGTGATGTCGAGGGTGGTTTCTTCGTAGCTGGCGGTGTCGTCCAGTTTCGTTTGGCCCTGGGCGGTGAAGAGGAAGCCGATGCCTTCGGTGATGGTCACCGAAGCCTTGATCGAGCCGTCCTCCGCCTTGCCGAGCGTCCAGGCCATGGGTTTTAGGAAGGGGTTTTGGACTTTCATGCGTCCGCCCGCGAGCGACATTTCGTGTCCGCCATTGGACAGGGTGGAGACGAAGGCGTTCTTGACCATGCTCGGAGCGTATTGCGTGACGATCGACATCAGGAGGCCCGTCTGCTTCTTCACGTTGGCCGAGGCGGCTTTGTAGGTGGCCTTGTCGTCGCCCGTGATGAATTGGACGAGCTGGTCGCGCGCGGTTTCGTAGTTCGTGGTCGAGACCTTGCCGCCGCCCGGCAGGTTGACGGTCATTCCGCCGGCCACCACGTCGCGGTTGAACTGGTAGTGCACGCAGTCGAAGTCCTCGGTGCGGTTGCCGCCTCCGTCTTTC
>ONRL01000210.1 GCA_900320225.1 uncultured Lentisphaerota bacterium | reverse complement strand
CTGGAAGATCCCGCAGGGACGCGAGTGCAACATCCAGAACGACCCGGCCAGCGCGCGGTACGTGTTGGAGAACTGGCCGACGCCGATCGTCATCGACGATTTCAACTACAGCCAGTACATCTACGCCGGGCGCAAGGTGGCGGCGTTGCCCGACGACGGCAACCCGATACGCGACATCTTCGCGTGGTGCGTGCCGCCCGTCGAGAAGTGCCCGGCGGCGGCGGAGATCATCCCCACCGGAAAGTTCAAGGACAACGTGAAGGAGGGCCACAACTGTTTCGACCAGTCGTGCGTGCTCGCGGCGGTGCGCGGCGTCGGCTCGTTCTTCGACGTGGAGAAGGGGCGCATGACGATGGTCGGCGACAAGGGCGACAACCTCTGGACGCCCGACCCGAACGGCCCGCATGCGCGCATGGTGGACAAATGGCCGCGCGAGCGCGTCGCCGCCCTCATCGATGACCTGATGGCCGCCCCGCCCGCGAGATAAAAAGGGAAATGCGAGCAGATCCTACTCACGAAATCCTGCTCGTCGCTAAATCTTTGGGGTTTCCGTTCCAAATTTTCCGGATCTATCCATGGCGTTATCTATGAATTTTTGGTATAATACCGCCACCGATACAGGAGGACACATGGTTGGAAGAATCCGAGAACGACAGGAGCTTGAAGCGTCGCTTTCAGCAGACGAGGCGCAGTTGATTGCCGTCTGCGGGCGTCGGCGCGTGGGCAAGACCTATCTGGTTCGCGAGAGCTTTCATGGAAAGTTCTTTTTTGAACATGCTGGCATCATGCATGGAACGATGTTTGAACAGCTGGCAGAGTTCGCAGACTCCCTTCGCAGGGCAGGTCTCAAGGACGTTCCGGAATTGGGCGGCTGGCGCGAGGCGTTCAATGAGCTTGAACGTCTGATCGCTACGGGTCGGGGGAAGGGGAAGAAAGTCGTGTTCATCGACGAGATGCCGTGGATGGACACGCCCAAATCGGGCTTTCTCAAGGCGTTCGAGGTGTTCTGGAACGGATGGTGTTCGGGACGGAAAGATGTTGTTTTCGTCATCTGCGGCTCGGCGACGTCATGGATTGTCAAAAAGGTATTCCGCAACAAGGGTGGGCTTTACAACCGTGCGACGGGGCGGATTTTCCTTGAGCCGTTCACGTTGTCCGAATGCCGTGAATTGATGGAATCAAGAGGAATAGAGCTGGGAGATGACGATCTTGCCGAAGCATACATGATATTTGGCGGAGTGCCCTATTACTGGACTCTTCTGACGAAGGGGCGAAGCCTCGCGCAGAACATTGACCAGCTTTGCTTTGCGGCAAAGGGCAAGCTTAGGCAGGAGTTTGGCGAACTGTATGCTTCGTTGTTCGAGAACGGGGGTATGCACCTCAAGCTAATACAGGAATTGGCCAGGCACAAGAACGGAATGACGCAGAAGGAGTTGCTCGCTGCGGCCGGGGTTTCGTCTGGAGGGAATGGGAAGCGTTACCTTGAAGAACTCGAACAAAGCGGGTTTGTCAGGAAATTCACCTCCTACGGAAAGCGAAAGAGGGATTCGCAATACCAATTGATCGACTGTTTTACTCTGTTTCACCTGAAGTTTATTGGAGGAGAGTCCAATCCTGACGAACAGTACTGGCAGCATTCGGTCAATTCGCCGAAGGTGAACGCCTGGCGCGGACTGGCTTTCGAGCGCGTGTGCTTCTGGCATGTCCGGCAGATCAAGAAGGCTCTCGGCGTGTCCGGGGTGGTGACTCAGGTCTATTGCTGGCGTCATGTAGCCGACGACGTCTATCCCGTCGGGGCACAGATTGACATGCTCATTGAACGCGCCGACCATGTTGTCAACGTCTGCGAGATGAAGTTCTCGGCACGTCCGTTTTCGATTGACAAGGACTATTTGGAACGCTTGAAGTCTAAGATGGGGGCCTTTGAACAGGTGACGAAGACTCGTTCGGCGATACACCTGACGTTCGTGACGACGGCCGGTCTGTTGCAGAACAAATACTCCGGTATCGTGCAGTCCGAAGTGACGTTTGACGACCTGATCGCCGCCCCGCCCGCGAGATAAAACGGGAAATGTGAGCGGATGGACTTTACTCACGAAAATCGATTGCGCGCTTGCTTTTGAGGCCTGATTCTTGTAAAATCTTTAAATCAGAAAAACGTCAAAGAAGGTGAGGAACAACCATGAAGAATGGGCTCAACGTGTTGCGGCGACTGGCGAGGGGCGCTGTCGTGCCTCTGGCGGTGGTGTGTTTGGGCGCGCGAGCCGACTTCACCAACGAGTTCGTCGTCGCGGACGGCAGCTTCCACGACGCGGCGAACTGGAGCTCGAACGCCGTGCCGGACTCGACCATGCGCGCGCACGTCTCGGGCGACCGCACGGCGCGCATCTCGTCCGACGTGACGGTCAACAGGTTCGGCGTGGGCGTGACCGGAAACGGCACGGTCATCCAGACGGGCGGCAACGTGCGCATGACCGCCGTTAACAACGGAGGCTCAAACGTCAACTCGGCGGCGTCGTTCTACCTGAGCGGTGCCGATCGGTATGATTCCGCAGCTGCCGCAACATCCTCTCGCTATGCCCTCTACCACCTCTCCGGCGGAACGGTGGATGCAGGATCCTACTATTGTCACATCGGCCAGCACCGTGACGACAGGAACTCGAGCGAGGGCGTGCTGCGTATCACGCGCGGTTCGTTCACCACGCGGAACTGGACGGCTATTGGACGGTTTACCGAACATAGTCACGGGCATTTGCTGGTGGAGGACGAAGGGACGATGACCGTGACGCAGAACGGTCTCAACGTCGGCGAGTCGGGCGGCGGCGCGTTGACGGTGAAAAACGGCGGCGAGTTGACCGTGAACGCGCCGATCACTTTTGCCCAGGACGGCGCTGTCAGCGCGGGACGCGGTTACGTGCTGAACGGCGGACGCGTGACGGGGGCGCAGATCCGTGGCATTGACGGAAAGGGCAAGCAGAAGGGGCTGTTCGTGGACGGCGGCATCCTCTCGCCCGACTGCTCGGCGATTGCCAACTCCCGTGCCAACTGGATCACGGGGCTGCCCGCGCTCAACGTCGGTTCGCGCGGCGCGATTTTCGACACGGCAGGACGCGATGCAAGCGTTCCGCAGGTCCTCACCGTGGCGGACGTGCCGGAACGGCTCGCGACGAACAATCTCGTCCACCGCTGGAGTTTCAACGGCGACCTCGTCGACTCCGTCGGCAACCAGAACGCGACGGCAGTCAACGAACACTTCACGGATTTCTCCTCCTACACCATTCCCGGAGGTGCCAAGGGCACCGGTTATATCGACCTCGGTTCGGATATCCTCCCGAAGGACGGATCGGGCGTTACGCTGGAAATCTGGGCAACCCAACTTTCGGCGCAGAGATATTCTCGCGTGTTTGAGATTGGCCTTGACACGACTAAGACGATGTCAATGGCGTGGAGTACGGAAACGAAGATCAATGAGGACCGCATCGGCATCACCTACAAGACCGGTAGCGACAAGGGCGAGTTCTACGACGTCGCCACGACCGGGCCTTACACGCTCGGCATCCAGTACCACATCGCGTGGGTGTTCACGCCGCCGGCTGCGGCGGGGGGCGCGTGGACGATTACCGTCTACAAGCACGACGCCATGACGGGCGCGTTGCTCGCTTCCCACGTCTATTCGCCGCCAGCGGGTTGGACGCTCCCCGCCGCGCCGCAGAACAACTGCTGGCTCGGGCACTCCCTGTACAACGACTACGACGCCGCCGCGACCTTTGACGAGGTGCGCGTGTGGAAGACCGCACTCACCGAAGAGGATCTGGCCGCGAGCGTGCGGCTCGGCCCCGACACGACGTTTGGCGCGCCCGGCGCGATCGTCAAGAGAGGTTCTGGACGGCTGGATCTGCTGTCCGCCACCAATGCGCTCGACGTGGTGGTGGAGAACGGCGTGCTCGCCGCCGGCACGGGCCGCGCGACGCCGCTCGTACACCGCTGGACGTTCAACAACGGCGATTTGACGGACAAGGGGCTTGGCGGCAAGAACGCCTGGATCGTCAATCCCACAGCCTCCGGCAAGACGATCGTCTCGAACGCCACGTCCATCACCCTCCCGGGTGGCGCCAAGGGTACGGCCGGGCACATCGAGTTGGGCAAGGACATCCTGCCGAGCGACGGGGGACCGGTCACGATTGAACTCTGGGCCACGGTGCACGGTTCCGACAACTGGATTCGCGCCTTCACCTTCGGCAGGAGTGAGGACGACAACAACAAGCTCATGATGGCGTGGAACAAATCTGGGAATCGTAATTACAGTTACCTGGCGGTGACGGTTCCAGGCGGCACTAACGGCAAGACCGACTACTGGACAGAAACGCTCGCGCCCTTTAATCTCAACACGGAATACCACATCGCGGTCACGATGACGAACGACACGTCGACCGGACGGTGGTGGGTGACGGGCTACAAGCAGGACGCCACGACCGGAGAGACGCTGAAAACGGGAACGTTCTCGGTGAACAGCACAGGCTGGTCGCCGGCCAAGTTGGCCCAGGACAGCTGCGCGCTCGGCTACTCGACCGGAAACGACAACGATGCCTACGCAAGCTACAACGAAATGCGCGTATGGTCGATTGCGCTCACCGAGGAGCAGCTGACGCAACATGCGCTGCTGGGGCCGGACACGGTGCCCGACTATTCGGCGGAGAGCACGGCGGAGGCGGCGCAGCTCGCCGCGTCAGCCCGGCTCGACGTGTGCGCGGGCGCGGTCCTTGACTTGTGCAATGGCACGAACACGGTGACGTCCCTCACGGGCGAGGGAACGGTGCAGTACGGCAAGCTGACGGCCACGGACGGCATCCGGCCCGGCAACGGCGGTGCGTCCGGCACGCTCAAGTTGGCGTCCGGCGCCACGCTCGGCGGCCCACTCGTCGTCGCCCCGGCGGCGGACGGCACATGCGGCGCGCTGGAGGCAGATGGCGCGCTCGACCTTTCGGGGCTTGACCTCACGGTCGCCGCCGGCAGCGCGTTCAAGCCCGGCGTCACGTACACGCTCGCCACCTGCACGCCCGGCCAGCCGATCGCTCCGTTCAGAAGCGTGCAAGGGTCGTGCAACGGGGCCGTCAAGTACGACGTCGCCGCCGGAAAGGTGACATGCAAGCTTGGCGGCATCTGCATCATTTTCCGTTAAGAGAGGTTTCTACATGCAAAAGACGATCATCGGAGCCCTTGCCGTCTTGCTGACGGCGGGCGCGGCGGCGCGCGACTTCCCCATCGACATCCCCACCATCCCAGACGTGCGGGTGACGGACGCGTCTCGACAACTTCCGCAACGCGGCTGCGCGCAAGCTCGGCATCCCCTACAACGGCAACTCCTTCGAGGATTCCGACCTCTACCGCATCCTGGAGGGCGCGTTCCTCGCCTGCCTCGCGCATCCCGATCCCAATCTCCAGGCGCGCGCCGAGGCCATCATCCCGATCATCGCCGCTGCGCAGGAGCCGGACGGCTACCTCTATACCGCCCACACGATCGACTGCGTGGGCAGGGAACGCAGGCGGGCCGGCCCGACGCGCTGGAGCAACCTGCAGGACAGCCACGAGCTCTACTGCATGGGACAGCTCGTGGAGGCCGCTCTCGCGCACAAGCAGCTCACGGGGAAGGACGACCTGATGGACGTGATGTGGCGCAACGTGGACCTCGTCTCGCGCACGTTCGGCAACGGACGCAGCCAGCTGAAGCGCGTCCCCGGGCACGAGTCGCCCGAGATCGCCCTCCCCAAGCTCTGGCGCTTCGCGCGCGAGCCGGCCACGATGGAGCTGATCAGGAACTTCATCGACTGGCGCGGCCGCGCCGACCTGCGTCCGCTCTACGGCACGCCCGGCTCCACCGTGTTCGACGCCGCCTACTACCAGGACCACAAGCCCGTCCGCGAACAGCGCGAGGCCGTGGGCCACGCCGTGCGCGCCTGCTACCTCTACACGGGCATGGCCGAGATGCTCGCGCTCACGGGCGACCAGACGCTCCGTCCCGCGCTCGACGCCATCTGGGAGAACGTGGTCGGCCGCAAGATGTACGTCACGGGCGGCGTGGGCGCGCACCACGCCGGCGAGAAGTTCGGCGCCGACTTCGAGCTGCCCAACGAGAAAGGATACCTGGAGACGTGCGCAACCCTCGCCAACGCGCTTTGGCAGTTCCGCATGTTCCGCCTCGACGGCGACGCGAAGTACATCGACGTCTTCGAGCGCATTCTCCACAACAACTTCGCGGCGGGCGTCTCTATCGGCGGCGACGCGTTCTTCTACGTGAATCCCCTCGCCTCGCGCGGAAACGTCACGCGCTGGCGCTGGCATGGCTGCCCCTGCTGCCCCGCCAACGTGGTGCGCATCATCCCGCAGCTCGGCACCTACGCCTACGCCACCGCGGGCGACACGCTCTACTGGAACCTCTTCATGGCAAGCGACGCCACGCTCCGCCTCAAGGGCGGTGACGTGAAGGTGCGCCAGACGAACAACGGCTATCCGTGGCGCGGGGACGGACTTGCGCTTGAAATTGACCCCGGCGCGCCGCGCGCGTTCGCCGTCAAGGTGCGCATCCCCGGTTGGGCGCGCGGCGCGTGCGTGCCCACGAAGCTCTACGAACAGGTCAATCCCGCCTCGCTCGACGAGGTGTCGCTCGCGGTCAACGGCCGGCCCGTCGCGCTTGCGCTCGACAAAGGCTACGTGACGATCTCCCGCACGTGGACGCGCGGCGACCGCATCGAGCTCTCGCTCAAGATGACGCCGCGCTTCGTCCGCGCCGACGCGCGCGTCGCGGAGGACGTCGGCCGCCTCGCGGTGGAACGCGGCCCCGTCGTCTACTGCGCCGAGGGCGTCGACAACGGCGGCCACGTGCTGAACAAGTACATCCCGGCGAGCCGCATTATGGAGAGCCGCCATCTTGGCGGCGGGCGCAGTAAACTGCGCCCCTCCCGCGTGGAGTGCCTTGTTGAAACCACCGTGACCATCTGCGGCCTTTCGCTCCCCGCCATCCGCCTGCCCGCCACGGCCCGCACGCGCGGCGTGCGCGCCGTCGCCGAAGCGCCGGCAACGCTCACGCTCGTCCCCTACTTCGCGTGGAGCCATCGCGGCGCGGGCGAGATGCAGACGTGGCTGCCGACCTCCGCCGACCGTGCCGAGCCCGCCTTCATCGGCAGGGCGAGCGCCTCCCATTGTTGGCAGTACGACACGCTCAACGCCCTTACCGCCAGCCAGACCCCGTCCGACTCCGCCGGACGGAAATGCCGCCACTTCAGCTTCTGGCCGAACAAAGGCACGACGGAGTGGGTGCAGTACGATCTGCCCGCGCCCGAGGAAATCCGCGACATGACGGTCTACTGGCTCGACGACGAGGCGACGAAGGGCGGTTGCCGTCTGCCCCGGAAGGTGACGGTCAAGGTGCGGCCTGCGAAGGACGCGCCGTGGCAGACCGTCGAGGGCGCGACCGTCGAGATCGCCAAGGACAGGCCCTGCGCCATCCGCCTGCCCAAGGCCGTGACGGCGCAGGCCGTCCGACTCGAAATCGTCCTCCGTCCCGATGTCTCCGCCGGACTCCTCGGCTGGTCGCTCGCCGGCGCGCCGCCCGCCGCCGTGCCGCCCGAGAAGATGAGGGAAATCTACGAGACGGTCAAGACGCCGTACAAGCGCGGCATGGTGCTGACGCCCGAGAAGGGCGAGATGCTCGACAACCCGAGCGTGTTCCGCCACAAGGACGCCTGGTACATGATCTTCATCCGCTTCGACGGCAAGGGCTACGAGACGCATCTCGCGAAGTCGGACGACCTCGTCCGCTGGCAGCGTCTCGGCTGCATCTTCAAGCGGGGCGAGAAAGGGGCCTGGGACGCGTCGCAGGCCGACGGCTGGCCGTCGCTCGCCGACACGCGCTGGGACGGTCCGAACACGCTCAACACCTTCAACGGACGCTACTGGATGATGTACCTCGGCGGCGCGAAGGACGGCTACGAGACGGACCCGCTCTCCACGGGCGTCGCCTGGACGGACGACCCGTCCGCCGTGAAGCAGTGGACGCGCTGCGCGGACAACCCCGTGCTGCAGTCGTCCGACCCGGCAGCCCGCGCCTTCGAGCGCGCGACGATCTACAAGCACTTCACCGTGGAGGATCCGTCCCGCGCATGCGGCGGGCGGTTCGTCAACTTCTACAACGCCGCCGACAAGGTCTCGCACCGCGAGGCGATCGGCATGGCGGTTTCGGACGACATGCTCCACTGGCGGCGCGTGGGTTCCGCCGCATCGGCGACCTCTGGGTGATGTTCTACTTCGGCTACCAGTGGAGGCCCGGCGGCGCGTTCGACACGTTCGCCTGCTCCTACGACCTGAAACACTGGACGAAGTGGGACGGCGAGCCGCTCATCAAGCCGTCCGCCGACTTCGATCGCACGCATGCGCACAAGCCGTGGGTGTTGAAGCACGACGGCGTGGTCTACCACTATTACTGCGCCGTCGGCAGCAAGGGCCGCGGCATCGCCCTCGCCACCTCCGTACCGTGAATGATCCCGCGAGTTTCTGAAATGATGCAGCGACGATTGGCCAAAGGGAAAACATAAGGAACGCACAGTGACTGAAACGAAGTCCAAACGCTCTCGCATCGGGGTGCTGGTGGAACGTCAGCGTGCGTACGGGCGGCGCCTGTGCGAAGGAGCGGCGGCGCGCGCGACGGCAACATCGCCATCGTGGGCGGACGTTGGGAGGACTGCTGCACGCGGCGCGCGGGCTACGGCCGCACGGGCATGTTCAACCTCCTGCCGCGCAAGAAGGGGAACTTCTACGGCGTCTCCACGCTCATGTTCTTCAACAACTGCGACCACGTGAGCGTCGTGGGCGCGACCTTCCACCACACGGGCGGATTCGCCGTGCAGGCGGGCGACGGCGACGCCTACCGCTTCGAGAACATCACGTTCGACCGCTGTTTCGCGGACGGTCTCCACCTCAACGGCAACCTCACGCGCGTTCTCGCGCGGAACGTGCGCGGGCAGGTGGGCGACGACCTGGTGGCGCTCAACGCCTACGACTGGCTCAATTCCTCGGTTGACTTTGGCCCGCAGCGGTATGTTCTCTGCGAAGACCTCGAACTCGTGCGCCTTCCGGGCGTGCCCGCCTATCCGGCGATCCGCATCCTGCCGGCGAAGTACAGGTACGCAGACGGCTCGGTGGTGGACTGCACGATCTCCGATGTCATCTTCCGTCGCGTGAAGGGCGTCACCACCTACAAAATGTACCTCCAGACGCCGCGCTACAAGATCGGTTCCGAACCGGAATGGAGCGAGGTTGGATCTGGCGGGAATCTCTTCTTCTCCGACATTGAGATCGACCTCGACGCCCCCATCGACAGGATCGGGCAGTATGCGACGCAGGAGGCGCCGCGCGGGCACTTCGCCGCCTTCGAGTTCGGCGCGAACCTCTCGCTCGTCCACTTCAGGAACATCGACATCACGTTCCACGCCGACAAATGGCCGCTCACGCACCTTGTGCAGGTCGGGCCGAAGTCGTGCTTCTACCCTGGAAAGGACGGAAAGCCCGGCACGGAGATATTCGATCCGTACGTGAGCTGCCGCGTAGGGCGGGTGGTGCTGGAGAACGTCCGCACGCGGGGCGTGCCGCCAAAGGAACTCGTGCACGCGTCGTCCTTCGACGACATCAACAAGGACGGCCGCTCCACCGGCCGTGGCGTGATTGAGAAGATAGAACGACCGGATGTAAGTGCAGAATGTGACCGAATGGAACCTAAGAATATGACCGAATGAAATCCAAAAATATGATGCCGCCCGCAAAACTAAACGCAAGTCTGAAAGGATAAACGCAAGTTGCAGAAGTGATTGCAAGTCCTTGAAATACTGTATGCAAGTTTTTGTGTCG
>ONRL01000192.1 GCA_900320225.1 uncultured Lentisphaerota bacterium | reverse complement strand
ATGCGCCCCCACTCGCGCTTGTCTTCGTCAAGACGTTTCTTTTCGCGTTTGCGGTCGATTTGGCGCATTTTCTTGGCGTGTTCAAATTCTGCCTCAAGCCGTTCGAGGAAGTCCTCAGCCTTTTCGTTGCGGCGTTCGTTCTGGTCCTTGCGCTCAAGATCGCGGCGCCGGCGCTCGTTATCGCTCGCCTCCGCGTCGTCCTGCATCTTCTCGCCCTCGACGATGTCCCTCAAGCGCGTCGCCTGAAGACGGGCCAGCATCTCCTGGTCGAGGTCGACGACGTGCGGAGTCATCACGAACATGCGCTGCACCGTCTCCTTGCGCGTAGACTTTCCGCCGAACAGCCAGCCGATCCAGGGAATGTCGCGTAGCCACGGGATGCCCCACCCCGCGTCCTCCTCGATGTCCCGCAGATAGCCCGCAAGCATGATGGACTCGCTCTCGAAGACGGCGGTCTGCGTCTGCAACGTCGAGGACCGGCTCATGGGCATCGAGTCCACCGAGATGGACTCGAATCCGCCGTCGTCCAGTTCGATCGACAACCAGACCTGGTTCGGCACGTTCGTGGCGATTGAAGGAAGAATGCGGGGCTTGATCTGAAGTTTCGTGCCGGCAGACACCTCTTCGAGCGTCGCCACCTCCGTGCCGACCACTTTGGCGTGGTAACTCTGCGTGTCGGACATCTCCGCCGCCATGTTGTTCACCGTAAGCAACGAGGTCTTCGAAATCGAGCGGGCCTTCCCCTTCTCGCGGAGCGCCGTGAGCGACGACGCGATGGCGTATGCCGAATGGACGTGCGTGAGCGCGCCGGCGAGGCCCTTGCCGGCAAGGGCCTCGGGGCTGAACAGGTTCGCGGCGTTCTGTCCGGCTCCGATGTCTGAATGGCCGTGCCGCGCGTTCACCGTCAGCGACAGCTGCCAGTCGAGGGCGTCCTTCCGGGAAAGTTCCACCACCGTGACGTCGATCTCCACGAGCTTCTGCGGCACGTCGAGCTGCTTGATGAGGCTTTCGTACATCGGCATGCGGGAGACGGCGTCACGCACGAGCACGGCGTTGAGACGGTTCTCCGCCCGGATCACGGGGGTGAATCCCGCCATCTGCCGCGACTCGAGAACTGACACCTCGTTCGTGTTAGACACGTCATGGGACCTCCCCTCCGTGTTTGCGTGCATCATCTCCTCGAGAAGCCGCGCCACGCCGCGTATCGTCAGCGTCGATTCCGGGCTGTTCGCCCGAAAACTCACGTCGTCCGCCCACGTGTACGTCAGCGGGAACACCCGCGTCTCCACCTCGTTGAACGTGCGCGTCTCCTTGAGCTTGTCGGCCTTTGCGACCATTTCCGAGACAAGCGAGACGTAACGCGGCGGGCCCGACACCATGATGAGCTCGTCGTTGGACGTCGTCTTGAGCGGGAACCTCGCATCCTCCACGCCCAGCTCCGCGAGCATCGCACGCACCTCGCCGGCCTTCATGTACTGGAGGTCGATGAGCAGGGTCGATATCTCGCCGGAGCCGTACAGATAGAGCGCCGCGCCGTCGTAGTACCAAATGAGGTTGTGGGTCGTCGCGACCTTGTCGAGGAACGCATCCGGCGCGACTCCCTTGAAGTCCCCGGAGAAAGCCCCCGCAACGGCCGACGACATCACGACCGAAAGCCCCTCGGCCACCGCGAAGGTGTCGAGCGCCACGCGGAGGTCCATGTCGCGCGCCACGAGCGTGTATTTCGGCAGCTTCCACGGAATCGGCGCGCCTTCGGCGCGGAATGTTGCCAATGTTGCCAATGTTGCCAATGTGCAAACAGCCATTTTCCAACGCGTGGCGACATTGGATCTGGGAACTGGCAACATTTCCACATTGGCAACATTCTTGCACTTCCACATTTCCGCACTCTCCCTCATGGCCGTATCATCATCGTTTCCGGCACCGACGCCGCAACCTCCGCGTTCCCCCGCAGCGCGTCAACCCTTGCCCGCCACCAGTCGCACGAATCCATGAACGTCTCGAAAAGCCGAAGCATCGCATGCGCATCGGCGTCTGCCGGTCCATCCTGCCAGAGGAACGCCCGGCCGTCGCCATACGAAAGCACAGCCTCCTCCTTGAGCATTCGCCCCGCGGCGTATGCGGCAAGCGTCGGCAGAAGGGCCTCGTCGTCCGTCAAGACATACGAAAGCCTGATGCGCCGGTCCGTCTCCTCCGCGACAATTTCCATCCCGTCCACGCGAAGAACAGAAGAGCCCCCACCTCCGGATATCCGTTCTGGATATCCGATGGCGGCGACAAGCTTCTCCACCGCGGTCTTCACTGGTAGACCGTCGTGAGGCGAATCTTTCGACAGAATGGGCATGTTTAGCGAGTATTATATCATTTCTATTGCTTAAATAGGGGAAAAATAATGGGAAAAATAAGACTGTCCATCATCCCGCCGCCTTTCAATCAAAGGTCCGCCACCTTCTACCGGCTGCCGATCGTGAAGAAGCGCGAGGAGCCTTCGGCGGGGGGCAACGCGAGCGTGTAGGTTGCGGATCCGTCGTCTTCAAGCGTCACCGATGCGGCGGACGTGTCGAGAAGCGTCGCAGACGTCCTTGGAATCGGCAACGACTCCGAGGAATAGATGGCGACCCTGTCGAAGAAACCGTAGAGCCACGTGTCGGGCTTCACGGAGACGTTGATTGTCAACATGCCGTCCTCAATGGCAAAGTCGTTGATCCTGAAGCCCTCAAGCTCAAGTGGGGCTCCCTGCGTCGCAACGGCCTCGCCACCGCCGGCGGGAATCGTCACGGTGTAGCGATAGCCATTCGCGGCAAATGCGTGGGACGTGCCGGACGAAGCGTGCAGGCTGGCGCCGAGCAGATGCGGCGTGACGCCCTCCCAGTCCCCTTCTGGCAGCCACAGATAGACCTTCCCTGCCGCGTCGGCGTAGATGCCCGACGTGCCGTAGTAGGTGGGCAGGCCATCGAATGCGACGGCGGCGTTCGCGGCAAGATTCGAGACAATCACGCACGACACGGCCGCTGTTCCATTGGACGGTGCGGGCGTGACGCCGGCGTAAGCCGCATGGACCGAACCGCCCGTGATGGTCACTTTGCCGAATCCATCCGTGCCGAATCCATCGCCAATGGCATGCGTCCTGAATTCATCGGTGTTTGCGACGACCGTGCCGCCGGAGACGACGACGTCGCCGTATGTGCCGTTCTTCCCCGCGCCGATGCACGCGCCACCACCGCTTCCGGACGTGGCGGTCACCCGCCCGCCGGTGATCTTCACGGAACCGCCGTCCGACTCGGCTCCGCCGCCGATGCCCGCCGCATAGCTGCCGCCGGTCGCCGTCACGACGCCGCCGGTGATCGTGATCGTCCCGGCGAAAACCGCGTCCGGACCGCCGCCGCCGATGCCAGCGGCGTAGTTGCCGCCGGTCGCCGTCACCGTGCCGCCGTTGATCGTGATCGTACCGCAGCCGGAATTGCGTCCGCCGCCGATGCCCGCCGCGTAGGGGCCGGCGGTGGACTCAAGCGAACCTCCGCCGTCGATGGTGAGCGTCGCGCCCGTCGGAACCCTGATTCCGGCAAGGTATCCGCCCGACGGCGCCTTCACGCTGTTCTCCCCTTTGATCGTCAGGTCCACGTCGTACGACCCGGCGATGTTGACGACGCCATGTTGCGTATCGACGTTGAAGGAGTTGAAGACGACGTTGGAGAATACGATCGAGCAGGAGTTGCCGATGATGAGGTACTTGTTGGTGAGCGCGCCCGACAACTCGTAGTGGTCGAGTCCGGAAAGCGTGATTCCGCCGTTAACCGCGCCGTGGCTGTAGCTCCACCCTTCGCCGGAAAGATACGCCACATCGCATCCGTTCACGGTGAACCCGGTCATGGCGCTGTACGTGGCGTCTGCGGGTGCGTCAGCGACAGGCGCCACGTAGAGGCGCGCGATGCCATCGTCGTCCGTCGCCGTGAGCGCATAATCTCCGTTCGGCAACCAGAGTCTGACCTTGCCGTCTTCGTCGGCGCAGATTCCCTTGGTGCCGTAGGAGGACGGCAATCCGTCGAAGGTTATCTCGGAGCCCGCCTTCAGTCCCGTCACCGTCACAGGCCACACCGCGACGTGGTTGGCGTTCGATGCCGCGGGGTTTACGTAGGCTACCGTCGTATGGATCGAGCCGCCGGTGAAGAGGACTTCGCCTCCCGTTGTGTTTCCGTTGCCGACACTCTTCGACGCTGCGTAGGTGCCCGCGATCGGCTTGACCGTTCCGCCTCTGACGTAGACGTATCCCTTGCCGCCAGAGCCGCCGCCGATGCCGGCGCCAAGTCCGTTGCCGCATGCCGTGACGGCACCGTCACTGACACTCACCGTACCGTCCCCGCCGGCGCCGCCGCCGATGCCCGCGCCACCGCCGGCGGTCGCCGTCGCGTCCACGGTGCCTCCATGGATTTCGATCGTGCCTTGGGAGTTCTTGCCGCCGCCGATGCCGGCTGCGTAGCTGCCGCCCGCCGCCGTTATGCGCCCGCCGTAGATGTACACTTCGCTCGAGCCGTTCGCGCCTCCGCCGATTCCCGAACCGTTTAATCCACCCTCGGCGGTGATGTTCCCGCCGTAGACGTACACTTTGCAGTAGCTGGAACTGGACATGCTTCCGCAACCTACTCCGGCGCCACCAGAACCGCCCTTCGCCACAAGAGTCGCGCCCTCGTCCAGGTTCGTGAGCACAAGACCTGTCCATGCGCTCTGGGCCGTGCGCGTCTGCAACGCCGCATACTGACTTGCGCCTGAGGCATCAAGCGTGTTGGTGCCGGCGAACGCCACCGTGGCGTTGGCGCACGCGAGCGCAATCGGAGCGGCGCTGGTCGTCTTGAGGTTGAGGTTCGAGATCGCGAAGTAGACTTCGTTTGTCGCCGCCACGTACACGTAGTCCGCCGTGTTCGTGCCGGAAACCGTCACGCAGTCGGCCAGCGACGTGCCGGTGAGGATGTACAGTGTCCGCTTGCTGAAGTTGTATGCCCACTGGCCGTTTTCGTCGTGCAGATACGCGAGATCCGTTCCGTTCGCGGTAACGCCCGAGAGCCACGGTTCAGCGACAGCGCCCGAACTCGTCACGTGGGCGAGATGCGGCACGCCGTCAAGGATGAAGATGTAATCGCCTTCCACGAGCCAGGGATAGATCTTGCCTTCGCCGTCCGCGTAAACACCGCACGCGTTATACCCTTCAATCTCCATGTCCGCCCTCGCGTAGGGCGTGAAACCGGAAATGGCCACCGGATAGACAATGTCGCCATCGGCATTGACAGCCTTCGTAGAGGCTTGCGCGCCGACGTTCTCGGCGGATGCAGCGACGGATCCGCCCGTGAACACGATCTTTTCGCTGCCGATGTAGGACTCATTGGCGGACCCGTACCCGATCGCCTTCGCCCCCGTCCCGCCAACAGGTGTCACCGTGCCGGCGGTTATGCTGATTTCAGCGAAGCCGTATTTCCTGCCGCCGCCGATGCCCGCGCCGTACGGGCCGCCTGTCGCCTCGATAATGCCGCCCGCAATCGCGATCTTGCCCGCGTTCTCGCTATTGTCGCCGCCGATGCCTGCGGCGTTCTCACCGCCCTTGGCGACAAGCATCGCGCCGTCGTGGAGGTTGGTGATCACGACCCCTTGAAGCATGCCGACGTGCAGTCCCGGATAGTCGTCTGCATCCGCCGCGTCGAGGACGTTCGTTCCGACGAGGCACAACGTGGGCATGCCAGCGACAATGTCGATCGGGGAGCCGGACTCCGCCTGCAGGTAGAGGTTCGAGATCGTGAGCGCGAATGCCTCCGTCGCATCGACGGATATGTTGACCTGGCCATCCGTGTTCGTGCCGGATATCACGCAGGCGTTTGTCACGGAGAGCTGACACGAGAATACGTCGTAGCTCCACTTGTCACCCGATAAGTTTACCACGTCAACACCATCCACCTCCACGCCGTATGCGTCGGGGACCCTCACCGTCGTGGCCATACACCTTGCCGGCCGCGTCGGCATAGATGTCGTTCGAGCCGTAGCCATCCATCACCAGATCAACCTTCGCGTACGGCGCAAAGCCCTCATGCGTCATCTTGAACACCTGGCTGCCGGCACTGTTCACCGGGTAGATATTGCCGCTCTCGCTTTGGTTGAAATCCTGATTTTCACTGTCAGCGTCAGGATGCACGCTGCCGCCTGAAATCTCAACGATGTACACGCCGTTGCCCTCGTAGCCTGTTCCAATGTCGGCAGCGTACCTGGCGCTGTTTCTATAACCGCCCCGCGCGATCACGGTGCCGCCGGAGAACACGATCTTGTTGCGCCCTGAAGAAACGGAGGCAAGATCCCCGCCGCCGATGCCCGCGCCGCACCACGTGCCGCCGACTGGCGTATACTCGCCTCCGTACGCCTCGATCTGGCCGCCGGATATGTAGATGTCGCCGCTTCTCCCCTTGTAGCCGGATCCAATGCCCGCGCCAGAATCCTTTGCTTTGGCATAGATCATGCCGCCATTGATGCGGATCGTGCCGGTGTTTGAATTGACGGGGTATTTCTGGCCCTGGTTTCCGCCGATGGCGGCAGCATCCTCACCGGAGTATGCGGTGAGACTGGCGGTTTCCTCGAGATTGGTGATGACGAGCGTGGCCGGCGACACGACGTTCAATCCGGCGTAGTCGTCGGTTTCCGTGGCGTCGAACGTGTTCGCCCCCGCGAGGCGGATGGTGACGGTGCCGTTCGTCACTGCGAACGGCGGAGCCTTGGCATCTTCCGTCGCTTTCAAATACAGGTTCGAGATCGTGAACGAAAGCTCGCCATCCGGGACGGCAAGGATGTTGACGAGACCTGCGGTATTCCTTCCCGAGACCACGCAGTCGCCGATGATGCCGAGCGTCTTGGACTCATAGTCGTAGCCCCACTTCTTTGCGCGCCTGAACGAGACGTCTACGCCGTCCACCGTGACGCCGGTGAGCCACGGCGTAGCCGCCGTGTCCGCCCCGTTGACGGTCGCCGTAACCGGCAAGTCGGCGACGTAGAACACGTAACTTCCGTCCGGGAGCCAGAGGTAGATCTTGCCGTCCGCGTCGGCGTAGATGTCGGAGCCTTCGCCAAACCCGTTGAGATAGTCCACGCGGACCAGTTCGTTCGTCTTCGACGTCTCGACCGTCACGCACCAGACGCGCTCCATGCCGTTCGACGGCGCGGGCGAGACGTATTCTTTCGAGGCCGTGCGGTGCGTCGCGTGGACGGACGCGCCCTTGATCGTGAGCGGGGCGAATTGATTTTCGTATATGCTATATCCACCATAGCCTATGTCGTCGGGAATGTAACCGGACACCTCGTTTCCGCCTGTGGCTACGACCGTTCCGCCCGTTATGTTGACTACTGCGCACTGGGGTTCCCAGAAACCGCCACCAATTCCCGAGGCGGCTTCGCCACCGACAGCCGTTATCTGCCCGCCGGAGATCGAAACCCGCACTGTGTCTCTATCCCTAAGCTGGTTGCTGTATCCGTTGCCGATTCCTGCGCCACGCTCTCCGCCGGTCGCCTTGACCTTGCCGCCTGTGATCGTCACCCGATGTCCGTGTGCGCGATATCCGCCACCGATGCCCGCGCCGTACTGATCGCCATACGCCACGACCTCTCCGCCCGACACGGATATCGTTCCGCCAGTATTCCAGTTCCCGCCGCCGATGCCCGCCGCATACCGTCCGCCGGTCGCCTTGACCTTGCCGCCGGAGATTCTCACAGTCCCCTGCTCCGCAATTTCACTTGCGGAAAGGCTTTCGCTGAACGATCCGCTGCCGATGCCCGCGCCGCCCGTGCCGCCTGTCGCGCGGATGTCTCCGCCGACTATTTCGATCGTCCCGTAGCTCTCGAGGTATCCGCCGCCGATGGCTGCAGCCTCGTAGGCGCCTTTTGCCGTCAGGACGGGCGCGGTCAGGACGTTTTCGTAATTCGTGATGACCGTCACGATGTCCACGTAGTTCGTCACAACGACGACACCGCCGTGCCCGTCATCTTCCTCCTCTATGCTTTCGATCGTGTTCGTGTAGTAATTGATGTTGCCGAGGTCGGGGACGACCACGTAGGAGTCGATGTTCGTTATCGTGAGCGTCGCCGAGTAGGGGACATGGATCGCGGGGGAGCCCGACCACGAGCTGGTGAGCGCGTTCTCGCCGGCAAGCGTCACGACGACGGCGACGTTGGACGCGATCTGGATCGGAGAGGCATTTATCGAGGACGTGGTCAGCACGAGGTTCGAGACCGTCACCGCAACGTCGCTCGAGCAGTCGATGAACACCTCGCCCGCCGTGTTCGTGCCGCTCACCACGCAGCCGTCGTTCGTGACGGAAAGCGCATGGCTTTCGACGTCGTACGTCCAGCCCTCGCCGAATCTCAACGCGACGTCCTCGCCGTTCACCGTCACGCCGACGGCCCACGTCTCCGCCTCGGTGTCGGCGCCATCCACCACGGCCCTGTAGGGAACGCCGCCGAGGGTGAAGTAGTAGGTGCCGTCGGGAAGCCAAATGTAGATCTTGCCCTCGTCGTCCGTCTTCACGCCCGTCAGCAGATAGCCGTCATAATCGGCCATTACCGCGCCGACGTCGAAGTTCGGCCGGCTCGTCTGGATCGTCACGCAGTAGACCGAATTGCCCGTGAGGTTCTGGGGCTGTTTCGTGATTCTGTCCGATGCGGAGTTGAGCGACCCGCCGTAGATCGTCGTGTAGCAGGAGGGATCGGAATAGCCCTCGCGGCCCTGGCCGATGTCCGCCCCGTAGTCGACGCCGCGCGCGACAACCGTACCGCCGAACTGCCGATACGCCCCCGCCCTGCCCCGCCATCCGCCGCCGATGCCAGCTCCCTTGCTGCCGCCGGTCGCGCTCACGACGCCGTTCGTGACCACCATGCCTCCGACCGCGCCGGCGCTGTTTCCGCCGCCGATGCCGGCACCGTAATCGCCGCCCGTTGCAGTCACCGTGCCGCCATAGACGTACACCGCAAAACCGTCTTGTCCGTTGGCGCCTCCGATGCCGGCTGCGGTCGCTCCGCCCGTCGCGACGATCTCGCCGGAGGTGACGGTGAGCGCTGCGGAGCTTCCGTCTGCGCCCCTTGAAAGGCCGATGCCGGCCTGCCCGTCCATGCCCGCCGCCTCAAGCCGCCCCTCGCCCGAGACGGTCACGCTTGACTTCTCTCCGAGTTCGATGGCGGCCGCGCTCAGACTGGAGCCGCAGATCACGTTCGTGCCGACAAGCACCAGCCCGTAGCGCGAAGCCGACGCCCCCGCAAATGCGATCGGAGAGGCCAGCATCAGCTCGTTCGTCATCACGAGGTTGTCGAGCGTGAGCGTTGCGCCGGGCATTTCGACCGAAAGCGTGACGGCCTCGCCGTCGTTCGTGCCGGACACCACATAGCTCGTCGCGGAATGAAGCCGCACCAGCCCGTCCTCGTTGCGCCAGCCCTCGCCAATGAGACGCGCCGCGTCCCGTCCGTTGATGACGACTCCCGTCGGAATGTATTCCACCGCCGTCTCGTCGTTCCCCTCAACCACGACGACCATCTCCTTCTCGACGCCGCCGCACCGGACCCTGAAATAGTATTCGCCATCGGGCAGGTAGAGATGGACCGCGCCCGACGCATCGGAATAGATGCCAGACGTGTCGTAGCGGTCAAGCCCCTCGATGTCTTCGATCTCCACCAGGCTGCTGGGCGCAAGGCCGCTCACGGTCACGCGGTAGGCGTTCGTGTACGCGCCCGAGTCCGTCTTGGCGACGGCATTCTCAAGCCGCGTGTTGAACGTGCCCCCGGAAACCGTCACCTGCGGAGAGACGTCCCCGGCGGACAGCGTGCCGCCCAAAAACTCCAGCGTGGCGGACGCGTTCTCAAGGCAGAACGGCCCGGCGTCCGCCGCCTTCAGGGACAGGCGGTCGAAGCGGACCTCAACGCCCGCAGCCGTGACGTACACCGACACGCTTCGCTCCGAGTTGGTGCCTGAAAGCGCGTATTTGGACGCACCGCTCTCCAGTGTCAGCCTCTCCTCCGTTCCGTTGTAGGTCCATCCCGTGCCGCTTTCCGTGCCGATGTCGACGCCGTTTATGCGTATGCCGAC
>ONRL01000335.1 GCA_900320225.1 uncultured Lentisphaerota bacterium | reverse complement strand
TCCGAGGTGAAGATGCCCGCGTAGCACGCCGACGAACGCTGGATGAACGCGACGCCGGGGCCGAGCGGCGACTCCTTCATCTTGGCCGTCTCGCCGTCGCTGCGGAGATCGAGGTCCGTGCGGATGCCGAGCGTGCCAGTGAGGTACTTCACGTCCTCGACCGTCAGCCGGTTCCGTCCCGGCTCGTCGCCCGTGAGGCTGTTGTCGTTGAGCCCCTGCCCCCGGTAGGCCATTCCCTGCTTCACGCGGCGCCCGTCCGCCGTGCGCCGGCCGCCGAAGTCGCGGAAATTCGACACGTGCCCGTCGATCTCGATCCAGCGCGGGGCGAGGTCCTCCGTGCGGAACGACGCGACACCCGAACGGACAAGGCACCGGCTCTTCTTGTTCGCATGGCGCGGACTGCACTTGGGGCCGCACGGCTTGCGTCCCGAGACCCGCCAGTAGCGACAGGTCGGGCGACTTCCCGATCTCGATCTTCCACGGCCCGACCTCGCCTTCCGTCGCACGCCACTTCAGCTCAAGCGGCTTCGACTTGCGCCAGAACGGGTCGTGGCGAAGGACCTTGCCGGACGCCTTGTCCTTCGCAAACAGCTTCAGCCGCTCGTCAAGCGTCGGCAGGGACATCGCCTTCTTCTGCGCGTCCGGGACGAGCGCGACCATCTCGCCGCTACCGGGCGAAACGGGCTCAATCACGGCGAAGCACGGCATCGCCGCCGGAAGAAGCAGCAGCGAAATCGAGGAGAGGATAACTTTTGTTTTCATTGTTGTGTCGCCTACTTGCTGAATTCCACGAAGAAGGCGGCCGAATGGAAGTCGGGCTTGACCAGCTTCAGCTTGCCGTCCGCGAACGACACGTCATGCGGCGTGAGATCATGCTGGTAGTCAAGCAGCGTGCAGGTCGCCTTCGTGCCCTTGGGCAACCCCTTCACGCTGACGGAGATCTGACGGGACGCGCCGCCGTAATCGGACACGAGCAGGCCGATGCGTCCGTCGGGTCCCTTCACCGGGAAGAGCGTGACCGTGCCGTCGGACTCGCTCGCGCAGATCGTCGAGTAGTTCTTGACGATATCGCCGAACAGCTTGAGCGCGTAGAATACCTTGTACTTCTTCTGAAGCTCGTCCTTGAATCCCCACGCCCCCGTGTGGCGGCAGCCGTAGTAGTACGCCTGCGTCATCTTCGACCGCTCGAGGTTCGCGAGCGCCGACAGCGTGAAGCACGCGCTGCGGATGCCGTTGTGGCTGTCCGGCCCTTCCCAGATGCGCGCCTTGACAAGCGGATCGGAGCAGCGCTGCATCTCGGTCCAGTTGTAGTTTTCGCCGAAGTAGTGCCACTCGTTCAGGATGAGTTCGCACTTGGGGAAGCCGTAGGAATCGCAGAGCTTGCGCCCCAACTCCGCCTGGCGGGCGTACTGCATCGTGTCACGGGCGTAGCCGTGCCATGAGATGAAGTCCGGGGCGACCCCGGCCTCGCGGCAGGCGGTGAGCAGTTCGTTGAACCAGACGGTGTTGTACCCGCACAGCGCCGGACCGCCGACCTTGATCTCATCGCCGAACTCGCCCTTGAGCTTCTTCAGGACGATCACGAAGAACTTCACGAACTTGTCGCGGCACGCCTTGCGCTGGTCGGACGTCCAGCTGCCGTCCTTGCCAGACGCCCCCTCAAGGTTGTACCCGTTGGCCCAGCCGCGGTTGTAGTGGCGCACCGTGGCGGCGAAGATCTCCGCGACCTTCTCGAAGTCCTCGGGGATGAGGGAGTTGAAGTGTACCTTGTCCCCCGAGTGCTCGATCGACGTGCCGAGCCGGAAGAAGACGTCGAGGCCAGCCTCCTCCCGCGTGCGCTTCAGGAGGTAGTCCGTCGGGCCGAAGTGGTAGTTCTTTGGGTCCTTCGCGTCGAGGTGCATCAGCGGGAAGATGTGGAAGTAGTCGCACACGCGCTGGTTGCTGTTCACGAGCGCCCAGTCGTGCGTGCGGGCGAACGTGAACCCCATCGACTTCACGTCCTCGAGGTCCTGCGCCGTCTGCGAACAGATCGTGGGGCCGAAGCCGGAGGAATGGATTTCCGGGCGCACCGGTCCGATTTCCGTTGAAAAGTCAGCCGAAAGCTCGGCGAAGGCGGCTACGGACAAAACCGCGGCTGCGGTGGCGATGATTTTCTTCATTTCTTGCTCCTTGTTATTTACCAAGTCACGCCTGACGTCTAGGGCCGGCGGAAGTTTTTCGAGAAGGAACCGGGACCGACGGTGATCGGTTGCTCGCCCGGCACCACGAGACGGCACGTCGTGCCTTTCGGCATGTCCACGTGGACCACAAGCTCGCCCTTTTCGTTCTTCAGCCAGCTTGCGCCGATCACGCCGTGCGGGGTGGGGACGCGTCCCGACGCCCAGCTGAGGCGCGACGTGACGGGAATGCGGTAGGTGAAGGTCTTGAACCCGGGCTCGGCCGGCTCGATGCCGAGGATGTAGTTCGTGAAGAGCCCGGCGATGGCCGTGTCGGGATGGGCCTCGTCGCCCCAGCCCCTGCGGATCAGGCCCATGCACTCGCTCGTGAGGCGCATGCCCTTCCAGTCGGGGTCGAGCACCTTCCGCCAGCCGTGCGCGTCGATCACCGCGAGCGCGGCGTCCATCGCGCCATACTCGAACTTGCCGCGCGCCGCGAGCGCCTGGAACTTGCCGTGGCCGATGTGCACGAGGTGCGGCATGATGCGCTCCGCCTCGTTGCGCGTGACGAACCGCGCCGAGAGCGCAAGCGACGTCAGGCGGATCGATTCCGAAAGCTGCGCGGCCGCCGCCGTCCAGCGCGACGCGTCGTCGGCCTTGCCCAGCTCGCGCGCCATCTGCGCGGCGTCGATGTACGTCTTCCAGAGGAGGATGTTCATGAACGAACGGTGGTGGAGCGAGGTGCCGCCGAACACGAGTCCCGCCGCGTGCTTGCACGTCTCCTTGCGCTGCTCGAAGATGCCCGTCTTCGGGTTCTGGTAGCGTGCGAGGTACGCCATCAGGTTCTGCACCACGGGATAGACCTTTTGCAGGAGATCCTTGTCGCCCGTGTAGAAGTAGGTGTCCCACGCTACCGGCACGAGCCACGCGGCAAATTCGTCGGAGCCGAACGGCCCCCACTCGCCCGCCTTCGGCACCGCCTGGTCGGGCCACGGCGACGCCTGCACGTAGCCCTCGGGCGTGTGGTTCGCCGCAAGCATCTCCACCGAACCCTTCAAGTACGGGGCGGACGGCTTGAAGCCCACGAAGAAGCTGCGCTGCGCCCACCAGAGGTCGCCGCTCCACACGAGACGGTCGCGCTTCGCGCCGTCCGCGAGATAGGGCAGCGTCGTCACCGGCTTCGGCCCCCACACGGAATCATAGGAAGGAATGGCGGAGAGTTCGCACGTGCGCACGCTCGCCTCCCAGATCTCCGCGAGCTGGCGGTCGGCGCAGTCGAACGTGCCCGCGCGCTCGCCGGCGGAGTGGACACGGTCGTTCGCGAACGCGAAGGACGCGAGCGCGACCGGCTTCGACGCGCCGTCGAGGCGCAGGCGCACGTAGCGCACGAGTCCCTGCAGGAGCGGCGCGCGGTAGACGCCGTTCGAGGCGAGCAGGTAGCTTTCGTAGCGGTCGATGTTCGCGGGGAGGATCGGCAGGTCGATGTCGGGGCCGAGGTAGCGCGCGGCCGTCTCGCGCCAGAAGTCGCCCTTGGGTCCGAGTCCGTCCGGATGGCACGCGTACGAGATGCGCAACGTGGCGGCGGGGTCGTTCGCGGCCACGCGGAAGACGGGATAGCCGCCCACGCCGGCGCCGCCGTAGTCGAGCTTCACGTCCGCGCCCGGCGCGAGCGTGAGCGCGGGCAGTTCGGTGACGACGAGCGCCCAGTCCGCCGCGTCAGGCTTTGGCGGCAGCTCGAGGTTGCCGCGGTCGTCGGAGACGAACGTGACGGACTCGTCCTTCCATTCGCCCGTCCGGGTGTTGAACCAGCGCGCGGTGTGGAAGCGGTCGGGCGTGAGGGCGTGGACCGTTCCCGTGAGGCGATTCGTGCCGTAGAAGTAGAACACTGCGCGGTTCGGGTTTGCGAGCGTGGCGAACGCGTAGGCGATGCCGTGCGCGGGGGCGCGCGCCGTGCCGGAACGCGGGGTGAAGCGCGCGGCGTCGCCGAAGCCGGGCTTGAGGTTCCACCAGTCGAAGGAGGTGAAGAACTTCTTGAAGTGCGCCATCTGGTGGGCGCTGGGGAACTCCACGGACTGGCACCACGGCACCTGTTTGTCTTCAGGGGTGATTTTGTCCACGCCGTCGTGGCTCGCCCGCTTCACGTCGTATTTGCTCTGGTAGAGCCAGATGTCGATCGCGCCATAGCCGTAGCCGAACATGCCGCAAAGGAACGAGATGTAGCCCTGCGCACGCGCGCCAAAGTCCTTGGTCCAGAGGTAGCAGTAGCGTCCCTCGTAGTTGACCGCCGGACGCGGATCGGCCCAGTAGTCGCGCGCGGCGGCGCAGTCGGGCGACGCGGTGAGCGACGGCGACCACTGCACGCCCCACCACGTGTGGCCCGTGCGCGCGGCGACGGCCGCGTCCGCGAACGCGGAGCGTCCGCCGAACTTCTCCGGTCCGCCCTTCTCCGTGCCGCGTCCCGTCACGGTCGTGTGCTTGGTGTTCTCCTGGTGCGCCGTAAGCGGATGACTGTAGGCGTCCGCGCGGTGGAGGCACTCCGCCACGACCACCCACGGGTTGTTGGTGGCGCAGTAGAAGTTGTGCCCGCCGCGGCGTTCGTGGTAGAAGTCGTTGTCCG
>ONRL01000131.1 GCA_900320225.1 uncultured Lentisphaerota bacterium | reverse complement strand
CGTGACGGCGGTGAAGGGGGACTACCGTGAGACGCTGGCGGCGCCGTGCGGCGCGGGCTGCTACTCGCGTTGGCCGTTCCTCGCGGCGGCGGTGGACGGCAAAGGCGTCGCAATCGGGTTCGACCCGTGCCGCCCGGCGTTTTCGCGCGTGTCGCTCCAGACGGGGATGCGGCTCCTCTACGCGGCGTTTGACGTGGCGCTCGTCCCTGAGAAGAAGTCCGCGCGGCTGGGATTCGTCGTGTTCCCGTTTGAGGCGAAGGACGGCTTCCGCGGGGCGCTCGAGGCGTACCAGAAGCTGTTTCCGGAGTTCAACGAGGTGAAGCAGACGAAGCAGGGCAACTGGATGGCGTTCCGGAAGATCTCGAAGGTGCAGGGCTGGGAGGATTTCGGCTTCGCGATCAAGGAGGGGGACAACGAGACGGCGTGGGACGACGCGCACGGGATCACCACGTACCGCTACACCGAGCCGTCGACGTGGTGGATGTCCATCAAGGGGAAGGACGGCCGCGCGCAGGCGACGATGGACGAGTGCGTGGCCGAGGCGGAGCGCCTCGCGGCGAAGGGGCACCGGTACGCGCAGGCATGGAAGACGTGCGCGATCAAGGACGAGGGCGGGCGCTACTGCGGACGCATCCTCGACACGCCGTGGTGTAACGGAATCGTCTGGAACCTCAACGGCGCGCCCGGACAGGGGGCGAACGGCGAGTTCGCGGCGAAGCTGGGCGACGACCATTTCGCGAAGAACTACCGCGGCGCGTTCCCCGAGGGGCTGGACGGCGAGTACATTGATTCCTCCGAAATGTACGTGACGGCGCCAGTGGATTTCAACCGCGCGAACTTCGCGGGCATGGACACGCCGCTCACCTGGTCGACGTACGACCGGCGTCCGGGCGTCTTCAAGGGCCTGATGGGGTACGAGTACGTGCGCGGGGCGTGGCGCAAGGTGCGTCCGCTCGGCCGTCGCATGATGGCGAACAGCACACCGGGCCACTGGTGGTGGCTCGCGCCGTACTTGGATGTGCTGGGCACGGAGACGAACTGGGGCCGCAACGGGAAGTGGAATCCGATGTCCGACGCGGCGCTCATGTACGCGCGCGTGCTGTGCGGCGCGAAGCCGTTCTGCTTCTTGATGAACACGGTGTTCGACACCTTCACGTACGAGATGACGGAGAAGTACATGCAGCGCGCGCTTGCGTACGGCATGTACCCGAGCTTCTTCTCGGCCAACGCGTCCTCCAACCACTACTTCGACAACCCGGCCTACTACAACCGGGACCGCCCGCTCTTCAAGAAGTACATGCCGCTCTGCATCCGCGTGGGCGAAGCCGGGTGGCGTCCGGTGAACCGCCTGCTCGCCTCGGACAGTCCCGACGTGATCACGGAGCAGTTCGGCGACCGGTACGCGACGGTGTACAACCTCTCGGCGAAGCCCGTACGCGTGACGCTCACCTCCCTCGCGGGCGCCGCCTCGGCGGAGGAATTGGTTTCGGGTGGCACATGGCAGTTCAAGAACGGACACCGTGCCGTCGAGATTCCCGGCGAGACGGTCTTCGTCCTTTCCTTTCCGCAATTGACCAAATGATTTCCATCGGCGCATTCGCACGAAGAATCTAGTTGCCGTCGGCGGCGATTTTCGGTAAACTAACGCCATGAAAAAAATCATCCTGACTGTGGCCGCGGCGCTTGCCGCGGGGGCGTTCGCGATGCCGGCCGGCTTCACGGACGATTTCGACGCCGCCCTGAAGAAGGCTGCGGACGAGAAGAAGACCGTGTTCGCGCTTTTTACGGGTAGCGACTGGTGCATCTGGTGCAAGCGCCTTGAAGGCGAGGTGCTGTCCCAGAAGGCGTTCAGCGACGAGGTGGGCAAGACCTTCGTGCCCGTGTTCCTTGACTTCCCCAACGACAAGTCGCTTGTGAAGGCGGCGACCGCGAAGCGCAACCGCGAACTGGCCGAGAAGTATTCGATCCGCGGCTATCCCACCGTCCTTCTGCTGGACACGAAGGGCGAGGTGCTGGCGCAAACCGGTTATCGGGCGGGCGGCCCCGAGAAGTATCTCGCGCACGTGAAGGGGCTCGTGCAGAAAGGTCCCCTGCTGCAGAAGCACGTCAAGCCGTACGAGAAAAGGTTCGAGGGGTTGGGCAGGAAGATGGGCGAGTCCGCCAACGCCGTCGCCGCCAAGGTGGCGGGCGACCACGAGGCCAAGGAGAAGGCCGTGAAGGCCGCGTTCCCGACAATTGTCGGACCGATTCTCGTCGAGATGAAGACGTTGCGAAAGGACCTCGCCGCCGAGCAGGTGCCGGAGGCGATTGCCGATGACAAGGACGGACTGCTGAAGCAGATTGACAATGCAATCGAGTTCCTGACGAAGGCATCCAAAGGCGAATTGCCATGAAACGTATCGGTATCAAGATGTTTGTTCTTTTGCTGGTCGCGGGCGCGGGTCTTTTCGTGCTGGCCCAGGCAAGGAACCAAGCCGTGTTTTTCTGCAAATACTGCGGACGCAAGACATCGTCGGTCGCCAGCCTGACGGCCTCGCTCTGCATTCGCCATCCAGATGGACCAGCCAAGGGAAGGCATGTCCTGTACGAGGGAAGCGAAAAGAAGTCCTACACGTGCAAGTATTGCGGCAGGCAGGCATCCGACATCATGTCGCTCACGGCGTCGAAGTGTATCCGCCATCCCAAAGGTCCGGCAAAAGGCAATCATGAGCCGGCTCTTTAACCAAGTGTAAAGGCACGTAATGGCAACATCTGTAGGTTGCCGCCAAAAATCGTCCGGCATCTTGTTCGTGGTTGATTCCGCGGCGTTTTGAGGGTATAATATCCGTCTGTCTACGGAAAAAGAGGCATCATGACACTCGAAGAACTTGAACAGGGCAAGGCGGCGTCGTTGGCGGAGATCGCGGCGGCGGCCGACGCCGAGGCCGTCGAAAAGCTGCGCGTGAAATACGTGGGGCGCAACGGGTCGATCCCCGCGCTCATCAAGGGCATGAAGGACGTGCCGAAGGAGGAACGTCCCGCGTTCGGCAAGGCCGTGCAGGCCTGGCGCGCGGAGGTCGAGGCCGCGCTGGCGGCGAAGGGCGCCGGCGCGCGCGCGGCGGGTCCGGCGGAGGCGGTGGACGCCACGTTGCCGGGCCGCTGGGGCGAGCCCGGCGTGGAGCATCCGCTCAGCCGCGTGATTGCGGACGCGGCTCGCATCTTCGGGAAGCTCGGCTTCACGGTGGCGGACGGCCCGGACATCGAGACGCCGTTCAACAACTTCACGGCGCTCAACACGCCGCCGCACCATCCCTCGCAGGACCGCAGCGACACGTTCTGGCTCACGGACGACCAGCTCCTCCGCACGCAGACCTCTCCTGTGCAGATCCGCACGATGCTCGCCGCGAAGCAGCCGCCCGTGCGCGTGATCTGCCCCGGCCGCACCTACCGGCGCGACACGACGGACGCCACGCACAGCGCGAACTTCCACCAGATCGAGGGGCTGTACGTCGATACGAAGCCCGTGTCGCTCGCAGACCTCAAGAGCGTGCTCGCCTACTTCGCGAACGAGATGATGGGCAACGGCGCGGGCGTGCGGTTCCGTCCGCACTTCTTCCCGTTCACCGAGCCGTCCGTAGAAGTGGACTTCACCTGCCACGTCTGCAAGGGCAAGGGTTGCGCGGTGTGCAAGCAGTCCGGCTGGATCGAGATTGCCGGCGCGGGTATGGTCGATCCACGCGTGTTCCGCCACGTGGGCTGGGATCCCGAGACCGTGAGCGGTTACGCGTTCGGCTTCGGCGTGGAGCGCATCGCGATGATCAAGTACGGCATCCCCGACATCCGCTGGCTCTACGAAAACGACCTCCGCTTCCTCAAGCAGATGGCGTAGCGCCCTGGTGCCAATCTTTCTCGCCAGGAGGGTTGCAACTTGTTGCGACCGCATTGACTCAGCAAACAACCGCTACCCCATACGCGGAAAAGCGATGGTCGCCCGTGACAACCGGAAGCCCATTGGACAGTGCCAAGGCAATGATCGCCCGATCAGCGGGATCATGGTGATGGGGCGGTAATTGTGCTGATTTGACAAGTGTCTGATAATCGAGTGGCAAGATCGTCAGGTTGAAGCTGTCCACCGCAATGCGAAACCATTCTGCCGGATCAAGCGGAAGGATTAGCTTGCCCGCCTGATGCTTGATGGCTATCTCCCAGGCCGTCACGGGCGATACGAAGATGTCCGCTGCATGCGCAAGTGACCGTTTGGCCGATGTGGACAACTTTTTTGACTTCTGCACAAGCCAGATGAGGGCACACGTGTCCAGCAAATACCTATCACTTTTCATCCATCACCTCAAACATCGAGGAACAGTCATCAAAAAGATCGGCATCTGAGATGGAAACCCCACAAAGACGCGGATCGGGTTCCAACGACCGTTCTTCGGCAATCGGCACGATTCGTGCGACCGCTTTTCCATATCGAAGGATTGTGACTGGGACGCGTGAAGTCGACACATGACTGATCACGCCTGAAAAGCGTGCTTTGGCTTCATTCAGATTCATTGTGGTGGGCATAAGCGTCTCCTAACTGAAAACGCCGATAGTCTATCATATTCAGACCAACCTGGTCAAGTCTGGCGGTTGTCCCAGTCAGATCCCGTATGCGAGAAGGGTGTCGCCATCGACGGCGACGACACGCTTGCGCACGAGACTCCGCCGTTCGGCGGGGCCTTTCCATTTACAGGGAAGGTAGGCGTTGGTCCAGCCATGTTCGCCGCCGCGCTCCACGCACACCTCGACCTCGCGTCCGAGGAAGGTTTGGGCGAAGGCGGCGCGTTGGACACGTCCAAGGGCAGTGAGATTACGGGCGCGGACCAGACGCACGGAGCGGGGAATGGAGCCATCCATTGTGGCGGCGGGCGTGCCGGGACGCTCCGAGTAGGGAAAGACATGGAGGTTGGAGAAGGCGTGGCGTTTGAGAAACGCGCGCGTGGCTTCGAAATCCTCGTCGGTCTCACCCGGGAAGCCGGTGATGATGTCCGCGCCGAGCGCGAGGTCTGGCCCTAAACGTTCCCGCGCCATCGTGCAAAACCGTTCCGCCCACGTAATCTCATAAGGCCGGTTCATCCTCTTCAGGACCCGATCACTCCCACTCTGGAGTGACAAATGCAAAAATCTGCAAATATTTGGATGTTCGGCCATCACATCGAGGATGTTGTCACACCAGGGTCCGGGTTCCAACGACCCAATTCGGATTCTTGCGGCCGCGCAGGAGCGCGGCCCTCCCGTTTGGGGGACAGACCCCAATTCGGCGAGGGCGGCGAGGAGAGTGGCGAGGTTGTGATTGCCCGAGTGATAGAGGGAGAGGTTACAGCCCGTGAGGACAATCTCGCGATATCCGGCCGCTAGAAATGACTTGGTCCGCACCATAATCTCACGGAAGGGGACGCTCACCGGTGTCCCGCGAAAATACGGGACGATGCAAAATGAGCATTTCCCATTGCATCCATCCTGTATCTTTAGATACGCACGTGATGTTTGCATGGGGACAGATCCCAAGTTTTTGGGGCCTGTCCCCGGGATTTTGCCCATGTTTTTTTGGGGGACAGGCCCTATGGTGGGGACAGGCCCTGCATTGGGTAGGCAGCCGATGGGGCGAACTTCGGCAGTCGGGAATTGGGTACGGAGATGAGCGATGGCTTTTTCGCAGTCGCGTTGGGCCTTGGCGGTTACGCTACAGCCGCGTACCAGAATCAAATCGGGCGTTCCGGCCGCGTAGGAACGCGGCCCTCCCGTAACGGGTTCTTCGGCCGCGCAGGAGCGCGGCCCTCCCGTAACGGGTTCTTCGGCCGCGACGGGGCGCGGCCCTCCCGTAACGGGTTCTTCGGCCGCGACGGGGCGCGGCCCTCCCAGATCAATGATTTCGTGTCCGGCGGCGCGGTAGCGGGCTTCGAGGTCAAGGGATTCGGCTCGATTGAGGCGGCAGCCAAATGTGACAAAGGCGACTTTCATCTTTAGCCGAGGGCGCGTTTGAATGCATCGTAGTTTCGCGTGTCGCCGGGACGGCAGAAGACGGCGAACTCGATGACCTTGAAGTGGGTGCGGTAGCGTGGCACGACGGCGGCCGCTGCGGCGGATACGACGTTTGGGTCGTTGCGAAACGCACCGCAACCGAACGCACCGAGTATCACGGCCTCCTCTCCGTTTATCGCCGCGATGTCTAGAATGCGCGTGAGGCGGCGTTCGTGGATCGCGCGGAGTTCGTCCGCAGAAAGCTCGATGCGCCTATCGCCGTCGCCGCTGTTCATTCGATTGCTCGGATGCTCGCGAAGGTTGGGCGCCGCACAGGATATGACGTCCACTTCGTACCATTCGGATTCCGGAAGCGTTGTCGGAAACGCGGTGTCGCTCTTGAACACCGTTACGCGAGGCGTGTAGATGGCGTCGTCGTTGTGGATGGGATCGCGTGCGGCGCGATGCGGGGAATAGAATCCGCTCCACATTTCGTTCGTGTTCAGGTTGAAGTAGAGCGTCGAACAACGGCAAAGCGCCTCCTCCTGGGCGTTCGATCCGTTGACCACCCCTCCACCGGGATTGCTCGCGGACGCGAAGTTGAGCACGCACGTCTTCATCGTCCGCGCGTAGGCTGACGCCGCCTCGAACGTGCGTTTCGGCGAAACCGTCAATCGGCCTTTGACGGCGTTCTCGCACGGAGGCACGGACACATCGTCGCCCTCTGGAATCAACCGCTGGCCGGCGCGCGAGAAGGCGATGGACGCCTTGAGGCGCGGATGCGTCCGGCATCGTGCCGCCGTATCGCGGAATATCTCTGCGTTTTCTTCTCTTCCCATGGTTATGGCTCCATGATGTCTTCTATCTCGCACCCCAAGGCCCGTGCCAGACGTAGAACAGATCCCACTTCGGCCTTGTTGATGTCTTTTTTACGCTGCTCGTACAACTGTATGGATCTGATGCCCACGCCGGACATCTCCGCAAGGCGAGATTGCGAACATCCGTAGGCGGAGCGGATTCGCTTGAGGCGTGTCTCCGGAAACTTCTCGCGAATGATCTCGTCTGCGGTCGCGGCAAATCTTTCTTCCGGGGCTTCATGGTAAACACCGTACATCTGCTCAATCGTACTGGCCGGCAATGCCTGAAGGATGTCGCGGAAAGTTCGGTTGCTTGTCCATTGATAGAATGCCAGGATCCATCCCGTCCAATAGGCCTTCGTCCTACGCAAACTTTCCCGCGCCGGCTTGAAGTCCTGCTGCCCGGCTTTGTCCGAAAGCACGTTTCTTGCCAGTTCAATTCCCGAAATGCCGAGTATCGTCGAGCGGTCTCCGCGTTCGATCCTTCTTGCATACGCGCTTGCCGAAAAGAATGTAAAGAAATCGTCAATGGCCAAGCCAAGATCGACGACGGCGTAATCGGCGGCATCGGCCAACAGCGAACGCGCGTTAGGGAGCAATGTTTCTGGGTATGCGCTCATCATCGTTTCCTATTCGCTGGGCCAATATTGTGTTCATGTAGAGACCGTTGAAGTCGTTCTTGGAAAGCAGTTCCTCGAATTGGCTGTTGGCGGAATCGTTTCGAGCCTGCCGCCGTGGATAATAGAGGGCGGCAGCTGCTGTTGAAAAACCTGTGAACTTGAGACGGCCGAACGCCTCTTGCGACTTGACGACCACCTGTTCGCCAAGTTTGCCAAGTCGCAAAGCTACGGAAAGTTGCTCCACCGAAATGGAGTTGTTCAGAAACGCTTCGGCAAAGTCAAAGTAGGAGTCGTCGGCGCGATAACCGATGACGACGTCATACGCATCGACATTCACCGAAAACCGGCTTTTCAAATAGTGGTAGGCAGCACCTGCCACCGGCACTTTCAATTTGAACAGACGGTGCGAGACCAGAATCGCCATCCAGTTCAGCACCGTAAATGCGGGGGTGTTCAGGCGCAAAATGTTGAGTCCCTCGATGTCAAGTTCGTATGCATTTGAAAAACCGTCGCTATTAGGCTGGACACTCCATTCTTTCGCAAGGTCCTCGCTTTCCGTGCAATAGAAACCAAGGCCGAAGTCGTTACCGACTTTGCCGAGTCCGTATTGTGGGACCTCAATGATGCGCTGTGAACCATGAAAAATTTTCATGGCGACAGTATATCACTAAGGTGATATGGCTGTCAAGGGCCCGTGGAGGCGGGAATCAGAGAAGGCACAAGGCCAGATTGACGGCGTTGAAGGTGAAATGCACGGCCATGGGCGCGAGGAGGGTGCCGGTGCGGACGTAGAGCCAGGCAAAGGCGATGCCGAGGAACCAGAGCGGGATGAACGTGGCGGCGTTGACGTGGATGAACGCGAAGAGGAATCCGGAGAGAGCCATTGCCGCCCAGACGGGTATGATTCTGGAGAAGCCGCCGAAGATGGCGCCGCGGAAGAGCGGTTCTTCAAGCAAGGGCGCTTCTAGGAGAAGAAACGAATAGAGAATCGCCTTGCCGCCCGGTGACAAGGTGTTGGACGTGACGACCTTGACGAGGTCCTGGTCGGATAGGTCAATGCCCGCAAGGCGGGAGAGCAGTTCGCTGCAGATCCAGTTAAGGCCGAGGGCGATGAGGCAGATGGGGATGGCGGAGAGGAGGGTGAGGAGCGGCCCGCTCGGCGAGCGGGCCCTACCACGGGGTTTGTCTGGCGGCCCGCTCGTCGAGCGGGCCCTACCAAAAAAGGTGGAAGCCCAGAGGATGAGGAAAAGGCCGCCAAAGAAAAGCGTGTTGTAGCCGAGAAGGGTGAGGAGCATCTTCTCGTTGAGTTCGATGTTGATTCCGTGGAGAAACTGCTGCCAGAACGCGACGAAGCCGTTGGAGAGGACGGCGTAAACGAGAACCGCTCCTGCCGCGAGGGCATGGAGCGGTCCGTATTTTGAGCGGGGCGGTGTCATGTGCCTCACTTGACGGGCTTGACGTCGCCCTCGTTCGTGCCGCGGATCTTGATGTGGAGTTCGCGCAGCTGCTGCTCGGTGACGTAGTTCGGAGCGTTCATCATCAGGTCCTGGGCCTTCTGGTTCATCGGGAAGGCGATGACCTCGCGGATGTTGGGCGTGTCCGTGAGGAGCATCGCCGGCGATCTCGAACGCCTTCTCCATGATGTCGATGCGGTGGTTGCGGATCGCGCCCGAGGAGAGCTCGATGCCGTTGCACACGACGTCGTACTGGTAGGCCTCGATCTCGAGCGGCGGCTTCGTGTTGAGCGCCTCGAGTCCGCCCTGCGGCATCGAGAAGGGGTTGTGCGAGAAGATGATCTTGCCGGTCTCGGGGTCCTTCTCGAAGAACGGGAAGTCCACGATCCAGCAGAACTTGTAGCAGTTCTTCTCGCAGATGTCGTTCGTGAGGTTCTCGGCGATGTTCGTGCGGACGAGTCCGGAGAGGCGGTGGCACTCGTCCACGTCGGCGGCCATGAAGAACAGGCAGTCGCCCGGCTCCATCTTGGCGAGCGCCTTCATCTCCTCAAGCTGCTCGGGCGAGAGGAACTTCGCGATCGGTCCCTTCAGCTCGCCTTCCTTCGTCCAGGAGATGTAGCCGAGTCCCTTGCCGCGCCTCGACGCCGACGATGCCCTTGACGAGCAGGCCCTTGACGAGGCCGCCGTTCTCCACGCACGCGGCGAACGCCTTGAAGTTGGCGCGGCGGAAGAAGTCGCTCATGTCGAACCACTTGAGCGGGTTGCGGAGGTCCGGCTTGTCGGAACCATAGACCATCATCGCGTCGCGATACTTGATGCGCGGCCATGGGGCGGCGTTGCACTGCCAGGTGGAGAACTTCGCGAACGTCTTGCCCACGACGTCCTCGACCACGGCGAAGATCTCGTCCTGCGTGGCGTAGGACATCTCGATGTCGAGCTGGTAGAACTCGCCCGGCGAGCGGTCGGCGCGCGCGGCCTCGTCGCGGAAGCACGGGGCGATCTGGAAATACTTGTCGAAGCCGCTCACCATGAGGAGCTGCTTGAACATCTGCGGCGCCTGCGGGAGGGCGTAGAACATGCCGCGGTGGATGCGGCTCGGCACGAGGTAGTCGCGCGCACCCTCGGGCGAGGAGGCCGTGAGGATGGGCGTCTGGAATTCGTTGAAGCCCTTGGCCCACATCTGCTCGCGCAGGAAACGGATCACCTGGGAACGCAGGATGATGTTGTTGTGCAGCTTCTCGCGGCGGAGGTCGAGGAAGCGGTACTTGAGGCGCATCTCCTCGCTCTCCTCGGCCTTTTCGTCCGGGATGTAGAGCGGCGTCACGCCGGAGACGCCCTCCATCACGAGCTCGTTCGCCTCGATCTCGACCTCGCCGGTGGGCAGGTCGTGGTTGATCGTCTCGGGATCGCGCAGCTTGACCTCGCCCGTCACGGTGATGACGCTCTCGAGGTGTGCCTTCTCCACGAGGCCGAAGAAACTGCGGCTCGGGTGCACGACGATCTGGGTGATGCCGTAGTGGTCGCGGAGGTCAACGAAGAGGATGCCGCCGTGGTCGCGGAGGCGGAACATCCAGCCGGAGAGACGGACGGTCTTGCCGGCGTCTTCCTTGCGGAGCTCGTTGCAGGTATGCGTTCTGTAGGGATGCATGTCCATTTTGTTTCTCTTCTTTCGCTATTCGGTCTGTGGCGCCGTTGCGGGGGCGGTCTCCTGCCGTGACGTGGCGGCCACGCGCCAGCAGAACAGGACGACGAGCGCACATCCAAGCAAAAAATACATCAAGACGGCGCCGATGGCACCCGTCCGCGGATTGCTCAACTTGTCGTTCTGTTCGTGCATGAGCTCATTATTATACCATTCCCGCGCGCGTGCCGCAACCATCCCCCGCAGAAGAATTTCGGCGTCCGGCGGGAAAATGCAAATACACCCTTGCGGAAATCCGGCCGAAATGAGACAATACAGATGCAATTCACACAAAGACTTCCACGGACACAAGCTCGACCGCGCAGCGCTGGACATCTTGCTGCGGCATCGGGCAACGCGCGGTGCCGTCCCTGCGCGGGCGAGTTTCGCCTTGTCGGCGGAATGAGGTTGTGATAGACTAGCCGACAGAGGAACCACACGTCGAAAGCTTTAATCGTAAGAGGAGACAACATGAAGCAATTCCTGAAAGTCGGTGTTCTGTGCGTGCTGCCGCTTGCGGCGGCCGCGGCGGGCTGGGACAACTCGCTGGACCAGTTCCCCGCGCGGCCGGGCGAGGCGGACGATACGGCGCGCATCCAGCGTGCGATCGACGCGACGCCCTCGGGCGTCCTGTACGTGCCGAAGGGCCTGTACAAGGTCTCGTCGCCCCTCGTGGTGACGAACCTCTGCTCGCTCGACATGCACAAGAGCGCCATCCTGCGGGCCGTCCGCGAGATGCCCTACGTGCTCAAGGTCAACAACTCGATCGGATTCCGCGGACTCCCGAAGGACGACGACCGTCTGCACGACTACAACTTCTTCGTGACCGGCGGGCGCATCGACGGCAACGGACTCGCCTCGTGCATGGCCCTCGACGGATTCCGCCACTACTCGCTGCGCGATATTTCATTCATGAACGGCAAGCTCTGCGGCCTTCGCGTGAACGGCGAGGCGGGCGGCTACGAGCTCATCGCGCTCAACCTCTACTTCAAGTGCGTGAT
>ONRL01000100.1 GCA_900320225.1 uncultured Lentisphaerota bacterium | reverse complement strand
CCGAGCGTGATGTTCAAGGTCATCCGCGACCTCAAGGCCGCCGCGAAAAAGTGAGCAGTCCCGTATCAGAGGCGTCCGCCGCCGCGTTTGCGCTGCGCACGGCGCGGCTCGTGGACGCCGAGCGCATCTTCGCGCTCATCCACCTCCACCGCGACCGGCTCGTGCCGCGTTCGCTCGGGAGCATCGTCGAGAACATTGACCGGTTCGTCGTGGCCGAGTCGGACGGCGAGATGGTGGGCTGCGCGACCTACGCCATCTTCCCCGAAATCGGCGCGCCGCTCCATACCGCCGTCGAGATCCAGTCCGTGGCCGTGCGTGCGCCGTGGCGCCGGAAGGGCATCGGCCGCGCGCTCGTGCTGGAGCTCGTGCGCCGCGTCAAGGCGTTCGAGCCCGCCGCCGCGCTCGTGCTGACGTTCTCGCCGGAGTTCTTCGGTCCGCTCGGGTTCCGCGAGGTGCCGAAGGAACAGGTGATGTACAAGCTCTACACGGGCTGCATCAACTGCACGAAATACGCCAACCCCTTCACCTGCCCCGAAAAGGCGATGGTGTTGGATCTGAAGTGAAAGGCTGAACAATGAAGAAGCTGATGTTAGTGGTGACCCTCGTCGCGTGTGCGGCGGCACTTGCCGCCCCCAAGGCGAAGGGTGTCGCGCGCCGCGCGCCGCAGCGTGCCGCCGCCGGCGTGAAGGTGAAGAGCGACGTGCGGCGCACGCCGTACCAGGGCGCGATCAGCGTGGACGCCGCGAGCGGACGCGTGATCTTCGAGGACCGCGCGGACGCGAAGTGCTGTCCCGCCTCCGTCACGAAGCTCATGACGCTCCTCCTCGTGCTGGAGGACATGCACGCGATGAAGTATTCCACCGTGGACGAGGTGACCGCCACCGTGCGCTGCACGCGCGAGAAGCCGAGCGTGTGCGGACTCAAGCCCGGCATGAAGATCACGGTCGACGAGCTCCTCTTCGCGATGCTCGTGCACAGCTCGAACGACGCTGCCGTGCTGCTCGCCGAGAACTCCACGGCCCGCAACGCCGGCCGCGCGATCGAGGGCGGCGACCTGCAGGCGTTCGTGCAGCGCATGAACGAGAAGGCACAGGCGCTCGGCATGGCGTCCACCTCGTTCGTCACGCCCAACGGCTTTCCCCCGCCGCACGGCAGCGGCAAGCCCTACGACACCTCCACCGCGCGCGACCTCGTGAAGCTCGCCCGCGCGCTCGTGAAGTACAACGAGGTCTACCGCTGGACGAGCGCGAAGACCTACACGATGAAGACCATCGTGAACAGGGAAGGGCAGCCGGTCAAGTTCCTCAACCACAACAACATCCTGCGCATGGACAAGAAGAAGATCGTCAACGCGCAGGGCGAGAGCGAGGTGGACGGCCTCAAGACCGGCTACGCCGAGTACTGCGGATCCTCGATCATCCTCACCGGCAAGCGCAACGGCCACCGCGCGATCGTGATCGTCGTGGGGAGCGAGACCTCGAAGCTGCGCGACGAGCACGCGCGCCGCCTCATGGTCGACGCGCTCGACGCCGTCTCCCGCTGACTTTCCGGTAATATCGCCATGTCTTCCGAATCAACGCAGCCCGTCGCCGCGATCATCCTGTGCGCCGGGAAGGGCACGCGCATGGGCGCGGCCGCGCGGAACAAGGTCTGCACGCCCTGCGCGGGCGTGCCCGTGGTGCGGCGCATCCTCGCCAACCTGCGCGCGGGGGGCGTCTCACGCTTCGTGGTGGTCACCGGACACCGCGCCGAGAGCGTGATGCGCGCGCTTGACGGCGAACGCGGCGTCCTCTTCGCCTACCAGCGCGAGCAGCTCGGCACCGGCGACGCCACGCGCTGCGGGCTGCGCGTGCTGGAGGACGTCGGGCACGTCGGCCCCGTCGTGGTGACGATGGGCGACAAGATCGTCTCCTCCCGTCTCGTGCGCGAACTCCTCGCCGCCGACGCGATGGCGCTCGCCGTATGCGGCGTGCAGCGCCGCGAGGAACACCCGAACGGCGGACACGTGGTGATGGACGGCGACCGCGCGCTCGGCATCGTCGAATACGCCGACGTGCGCAAGGCCCTCGCGGAAAGGCGCGACATCACGCTCGGCGGCCGTACCTTTCCCGCCTCCGACGTGGCCGCCACTCCCTGGGTGAACACCGCGCTCTACCGCTTCGACGCGGCGGCGCTCTCCGCCGCCCTCGCGCAGTGCGGACACGACAACGCGCAAGGAGAGGTCTACTTGACCGACACGATCGAACTCTTCGCCTCCGGTCGCGTCTCCATACCCGGGAGGGTCGCGCTCCCGCGCGACCGTACCCATCCCTCCGTACGCATCTACCACGTCGCCGATCCCGCCGATCTCTTGACTTTCTCGACGAAGGAGGAGTTCCGTCGCCTGAACGCGCGCTTTCTGCGACCGGCCGGCGCGCTCCTCGCCGACTACCCCGCGCACCGTGCCGTGCTGGAGGCGTTCATCGCCCGCTACGGCGCGGAACGTCCCGCCGTGCTCGTGCGCGCCCCGGGGCGCGTGAACCTGATGGGCCGGCATGTCGAGCACCGCGGCGGCAGCGTGAACGTGCTCGCCACGGAGGCGGCGACCGTGTTCGCGGTGGCGCCGCGCGCGGACGGCATCGTGCACATGACCAACCTCGATCCCGCGTATGCGGAGGAGAGCTTCGCGGTTGACGAGTCGTCCGACGCTCACGCGCCCTTGGCTGGCGAGGCGGCGACGCGCGCGTGGCTCGCCTGGCTGGCGCGTCCCGAGGTGCGGGCGGCGCTCGCCGCCTCACGCGGCGACTGGACGAATTACGTGAAGGGCGCGGTGTACCGTCTGCAGCGCGCCGTGGACCTTCCGCTCTGCGGAATGGACGTAGTGGCGTCGGGCAATATCCCCGTGGCGGCGGGACTCTCCAGTTCCTCGTCGGTCGTGGTGGCGTCCATGCTCGCCCTTGCGGCGGTGAATGGACTCGACCTCGAGCCGGCCGAGCTCGTGCCGCTCTGCGGCGAGGCGGAATGGTTCGTGGGCAGCCGCGGGGGCGCAGGCGACCACGCGGCGATGCTCTGCAGTCGGGAGGGCGCGCTTACGCGACTCGATTTCGCGCCGTTCGGGGTTGGGCCGTCAATGCGCCTCCCCGCGCGCTACGCCGTGCTCGTGGCGAATTCCCTAGAGCAGGCGAAGAAAAGCGAGGGGAGCCGCGACCGCTTCAACGCGTGCGTGGCGGCCTACGAGTTCGCGCTTCTGCTCGTGCGCCGGGCGTTCCCCGAACGGCAGCTCGCCGTCTTCCGCGACCTCGCGCGGGTGCGTCCGTTCGCGGAGGGCTACCGCCTCCTGCGTGCGATTCCGCGCACGGCCACGCGCGACACGTTGCGCGCGCTTCTGCCGGAAAGCGGGGAGCGTCTTGACGAGATCTTCGCCACGCACGCCGACCCGGGTGTGTACGACCTGCGCGGCGTCGCGCTGTTCGGCCTCGGCGAATGCGCGCGCGCGGCGTGCGCGATGGACGTGCTGAAAGCGGGGGACTGCGCGCGTTTCGGCGAGTTGATGAAGATTTCCCATGCGTCCGAGGCGCCGCGCGCGGTGACGGACGCCGTGCTGGACGACCTTGCGGCGCGGAACGTCGATTATGCCGATGCCGTGGGTGCCTACGGTTGCTCCACGCCCCGGATCGACTCCCTCTGCGCGTTGCTGGACCGCACGCCGGGCGTGCTCGGCAGCGAGCTTGCGGGCGCGGGCCTCGGCGGGTGCGTGCTGGCGCTCGTGGAGGCGGACCGCGCCGAGGCCGTGTTGGAAACGCTCGCGCGCGAGTTCTATGCGCCGCTCGGCGCTTCCCCGGCGGCATTTGTCTGCGCCCCCGCCTACGGAGCCGTCGTGTTCTGGTGAACCACGAACCGCGAATTTATGGTATACTATACGGCCATGAACGCATTGGCAGAACAGTTGAACGCGAAACTGGGACCGGTGGCGGACATGCTCTCCCCCGCCGGCCGCCGCATCTATTTCCCCTACGGGGGCATCCTCGGTCAGGGCGCCGAGGCGAAGACGTGCAAGATCAACGCGACGATTGGCATGGCGTTTGAGGAGGACGGCTCCCCGCTCGTGATGGACTGCTTCGCCGGCCACACGGACCTCGACCGCAAGGCGTTCCTCTACGCCGGCAGTTTCGGGCTACTGCCCCTCCGCGAGGCGTGGAAGAAGATGCAGGTGAAGAAGAACCCCTCCCTGCGCGGGAAGAAATACTCCCTGCCCGTCGTGACAAACGCCCTCACGCACGGCCTGCGCATCACGGGCGAGCTGTTCGCCGGTCCCGGCGACGAGGTGGTGGCCCCGGACCTCTACTGGGACAACTACTCGCTCATCTTCGAGGAGGTGTGCGGCGCGAAGCTCACCACGTTCAACATGTTCCGCGCGGGCGCGTTCGACGTGGCGGCGATGAAGCGCGCGCTCTTGGCGCCCGGCGAGAAGAAGATCCTCGTGCTGAACTTTCCGAACAATCCCACGGGCTACACGGCCACGTATGAGGACGCGAAGCGCATCGTCGCCGCCGTGAAGGCCGTCGCCGCGAAGGGCAAGAAGGTCGTCGTCGTGCTGGACGACGCCTACTTCGGGCTCGTCTACGAGAAGGGCGTGCACGGGGAGTCTCTGTTCGCGGAGTTCGCCGACCTGCACCGGAACGTCCTCGCCGTCAAGCTCGACGGCACCACGAAGGAGGACTACGTGTGGGGCCTCCGCGTGGGCTTCATCTCCTTCGCTTGGAAGGGCGCGACGGACGAGCAGCTCCAGGCGCTCGCCGCGAAGGCGGCGGGCGACGTGCGCAGCGGCATCTCGAACGCGTCCTCCATCGGCCAGCACCTCGCGCTCAAGGCATACGCAGACCCCGCCTACGCGAAGCAGAAACGCGAGAAATACGCTGTCCTGAAGAAGCGCTACCGCATCATCCGCCACCTCCTCAAGACGCATCCCGAATGGCAGGCGCGCTTTGAGCCGATGCCGTTCAACAGCGGCTACTTCATGTGCGTGAAGCCGAAGGGGGTGGACGTGGAGGCCGTGCGCCGCAAGCTCATCGAGAAGTACTCCACGGGCACGATCGTCCTCTCCGGGCTCATCCGCCTCGCCTTTTCAACCACTCCCTGCGAGAAGTTGCCGGTGCTCTTCGCGAACGTCGCCGCCGCCGTTGACGACGTGAGGCTTGCGTAACGTGTCCGCATGTGATATACTATTCGCTCACTTTTCAACAAAGAAGGAACCAGAAACATGAAGATGATGTGGCAGCCCTCGAAGATTAAGCGCGCGCGGAAAATCGGTTTTCGCGCCCGCAAGGCGACCAAGGGCGGTCGTAAGGTGCTCGCAAACCGCCGCGCGAAGGGGCGCAAGCGCCTCACGCAGGTCTAAGGGACCGTTACGTGCATGTCCACGCGGCTCCCCGGCAAGAAGTACAAGAGCGTCTTCGACCGGGGACGCCCGCTTCGCGGGCGTCTCATGACCGCGTGGGTCCTGCGTTCAGAGGACGCCGGCCGACAAGCCGGCGTCGTCGTTTCCAAGAAAAGCTTCCACGACGCGGTGGACCGCAACCGCGCCAAGCGGATCCTGCGGGAGGGGTTCCGTCTGCTGGCGGACGAAATGCCGGCGGATGCCGACTGGGTTCTGGTGGGACGGGCCTCGCTCAGCGGGCGGCGGACGGCGGACGTGATGCGTGAGCTGAGGTATCTTGTGTCGAAATGCGGAAGTTGATGATAGCCTGCATCCGTGCCTATCAGGTGGTGCTGGCCCCCCTGTTCCGGGGATGCTGCCGATTCGAGCCGAGTTGCAGCAACTATGCGATCGAGGCGATCCAGGTACACGGGGCGTTGAAAGGTTTCCTGCTGGGAACGTGGCGGATTTTGCGGTGCCATCCGTTCGGTGCGCACGGGTACGATCCCGTCCCGCAGAAGGGCCGGTGGCGAAATGAGTGTGAAAAATGGAAAATGGAATGTGAGAAGACATGAACAAGTCGGATAAACTGATCGTGGTCCTGTTGGGCCTGTTGCTGGTGGGCTACGTGTGGCACTCCTTCAGCCAGTCGAAGAAGGAGGCCGAGGCGCAGGCCAAATACCAGCAGGAACTCGCGGCCTGGGAGGCGGCGCATCCCGAAGAGGCCGCGCGCGAACGGGCGGCGGCCGAAGGGAAGCAGCCGGCTCCCGCCGAGGCGAAGGCGGCGTCCTCAGACGCGAAGCAGGTTCCGGCCGAGCCGCCGAAGCCGCGCGCGCCGGAGTCGCTTGTGGCGCTTACGAACGGCCAGGAAGGCGCGCGGGCGGAATTCGTCTTCTCCACGCGGGGCGCGACGCTGAAGTCTGCCACGCTGTTCGAGTTTTCCGAAAAACCCGGCGCGCAGGGTGCCGACAACCCCGCGCTGAAGCTTGATTTCGCCGAATCTCCGGCGCTCGCGCTTTCGGGCGTGCCGGGTCTTGAGCCCGACGCCGACTGGACCGTGAAGGAGCGTACCGCGAACAGCGTCACGTTCGCCGCCGGGCCGGTCGTCCGCACGATCACGCTGAAGGACAATTACCAGCTCGACGTGAAGGAGACGTTCGCGGGGGTGCCCGAAACGACGCCCACGCGTCTCTCCCTTGGCGTCATGTCCCGCACCGTGGCCAAGAACGGCGCGTTGTCCGGCGACCTGTCCATCGATTCGTTCCGCGCGACCGGCGAGAAGCCGGGCGTCGTCCACTGGGACGAGGAGGCGCCGCTGAAGGCCGACCTCGTGAGCGCGTCCGGCGGGTGCAGCTGTTCGGGCGGCGCGGCGAGCGGGCAGTCGCCCGTCTCCACGCAGCGCGTCGATTCCCCCTCCAAGTGGATCGCCTTGAAGAACGGCTATTTCGTGACGGCGCTTTTCAACAGTTCGGAGATGCCGTCCGGCTTCTCCGCCACGGTGGCGCGCCAGGCCGCGGCGCGGGAGTACGTGCCGCAGTCGGTTTCGGCCGCGGCGGCGTTCGCCGCCCTGGGGGCGGAGCGCAGCTACACGCTCTACGTGGGGCCGAAGAAACAGGCGCTCCTGTGGGACCTCGGGCTCCGCGACGTGATGGAGTTCGGCATGTGGCGGTGGCTGTGCTACGGGCTCGTCTGGGTGCTGAACCTTTTCTACGCGCTGATTCCGAATTACGGGGTGGCGATCATCCTGCTCACGATCCTCGTGCGGATCCTCTTCTGGCCCCTGACGCACAAGTCCACGATCGGCATGCGGAAGATGCAGGAGATCCAGCCGCTTCTGAAGGCGGTCCAGGCGAAATACAAGGGCAATCCCCAGCGTCTGCAGCAGGAGACGTGGCAGCTCTACCGCGAGCACAAGGTGAATCCGCTCTCAAGCTGCCTGCCGATGCTCGTGCAGATCCCCGTGTTCTTCGCGCTCTTCGTCGTCCTGCGCGGCGCGGTCGAGCTGCGCTACGCGCCGTTCCTGTGGATCGAGGACCTCTCGCAGCCCGAGGCGCTCTTCGCGGGGACGTTCCCGTTCGGCGGACTGAACATCCTGCCGATCCTGATGGCCGCCACGATGGCTCTCCAGAGCGCGCTCACGCCGTCCACGGGCGACCGCGGGCAGCAGCGCATGATGATGGTGTTCATGCCGATCATGATGCTCGTCATGTTCTACAACTTCGCGAGCGCCCTGTCGCTCTACTGGACGCTGAGCCAGGTGATGTCAATCGCCCAGATGTGGTGGATCCGCAAGAAATACGGCACGTCCGCGAAGCCGGCCGCAAAGGACGGCGTGGTGGTGCCCGACGCGGTCGAGATGCCCCAGACGCGCCAGATGCGCCGCCATCCCTGAGGAGATTGACATGGCCAAGAAAATCCTGTTGCTGAACGGACCGAACCTCGCGCTGCTGGGCACGCGCGAGCCGCAGATCTACGGCACGACCACGCTGGCGGACATCGTGTCCGCCACGCGCGCGGCGGCCGAGGCGCGGGGCTGGACGCTCGACGCGTTCCAGAGCGACGTCGAGGGCGAGCTCGTGCGCGCCATCGGCCAGGCGCGCGGGGTGTACGACGGCATCGTCATCAATCCCGCGGCCTACACCCACACGAGCGTGGCGCTCCACGACGCCATCAAGGCGAGCGAGGTGCCCACCGTGGAAGTGCATCTTTCGAACGTCTACGCCCGCGAGGGCTACCGCCACGAATCGCTGACCGCGCCGGCGTGCGTGGGGCAGATCTGCGGTTTCGGGGCGAAAGGGTACCTGCTGGCGCTGGAGGCGCTTGCGTAGCCGGCGCGTTGCGTCGGGGAAGGGAGAAGTTCCATGCGTCCCGGATTCTGGCAGATCGTCATCATCCTCGCGCTCGTGGTCATGTTCTTCGGCGGACCGCTCGGCGCGTTCATCCGCGGCATCCGCCGCCGTCCGGAACAGCCTCCGCCGCGGCCGCAGCCTCCGCGCGGGCGCAAGGTGCGCGCCTCCGAGGACATCGTCGACGCGGAGATCGTCAGCCAGGACTCCAGGCGCGGGAACTAAGGCCTCGCTCAACAATAAGTAGAACGTCATGCTTCTGATTTCAAAGCAAAAGGAGATACAGATGAAGAGACTGGCTGTAGTTCTGACGGTGTGCGCCGCGTGCGCCACATACGCGGCGGAGATCGACCTCTCGGGCACGTGGACGCTCACGCAGGCGGAGTCGAACACGGTGACGTGTCCTGTGGCGGTGCCCGGCGGCATCTACACCGCGCTCTACGAGGCGAAGTACATCCCCGACCCGTACTGGGCGCAGAACGAGAAGCTCACCCAGTGGCCGAGCCGCGCGGAGTGGGACTTCGCGCGCACGTTCGACGTGCCGGCCTCGTTTGCCGCGAAGAAGGCCGTGTGGCTGCGGCTTGAGGACGTTGACTGCTTCGCCGACGTCTATGTGAACGGGCAGAAGGTCGGCGAGACCGGCAACCGCTTCCAGCGCTACGACTTCGACGTGAAGAAATTCCTGCGCCCGGGCGCGAACGAGATCCGCGCGCGCTTCCACTCGACGGAGCTGATCTCCTACGCCGAGACCAACCGCTACTCGCGCGGGTTCAACATCGCGAACGCGACCGTGAAGAAGATCAACCTCGTGCGCACCGTGCAGTGCCACGGCGGCTGGGACTGGGGCATCACGCAGATGGACACCGGCTTCATGGGCACGGTCAAGCTCATCGCCGTGGACGACGCCCGCCTCGACTACGTGTACACCGTGCAGAAATTCGCGCCGGACTATTCCTCCGCCACGGTGGAGGTGACCGCGGAGGCGCTTGCGCCGGACGCGTGCGAGGTGGAATTCGCCGCGCGGATCGGCGAGGCGTCCGCCTCCCGCCGCGTGTCGCTCGCGCGCGGCGCGAACAAGGTGTCGCTCACGCTGAAGGTGGACCGTCCGCGCCTCTGGTGGCCGAACGGCGCGGGCGACCAGCCGCTCTACGACTTCCGCGCGTCGCTCGGCGAATCGTCGATTGCGCGCCGCATCGGCCTCCGCAAGCTTGAGGTGATCAACGACATGGACGTGGTCCCCGACCCCGTGGACGGCAAGAAGGGCCGCCAGATGACGATCGCCGTCAACGGGAAGCGCATCTTCTGCAAGGGCGCGGACTGGATTCCGTGCGACGCGTTCGAGAACCGGCAGGACGGCCACTACCGCCAGCTCCTCGGCGACGCGAAGGCGTCCCACATGAACATGGTGCGCGTGTGGGGCGGCGGGCAGTTCGAGCATCCCGCGTTCTACCAGACCTGCGACGAGCTCGGCATCATGATCTGGCACGACTTCATGTTCTCCTGCGCCACGTATCCGGGCGACGAGTACTTCCTCGCCGGCGTGCGCCGCGAGATCCGCCACCAGGTGAAGAACCTGCGCGACTACGCGTCGATCGCGCTCTGGTGCGGCGACAACGAGTGCATCGGCGCCGCCAAGTGGTTCGACCGCGACGAGAAGATACGCAAGGAGAACGTGCAGCTCTGCGCCGCGCGCGCGAAGGAGCTGGACGCGATCTGCCGCGAATGCGATCCCACGCGCACGTTCTGGCCGAGCTCGCCCTGCCTCGGGCCGGGCAACTTCGGCGACGGGTGGAAGGACGACTCGTCCGGCGACATGCACTACTGGCGCGTGTGGTTCGGCGACGAGCCGTTCGACAACTACTACACGGTGCGTCCGCGTTTCTGCAGCGAGTTCGGCTTCCAGAGCTATCCGTCCGTCGAGACGTCGCTCACCTACGTCTCGCCCGACCAGCTCAACCCCACCGCGCCCGACTTCTACTACCACCAGAAGTGCCCGAACGGCAACAAGTACATTCTCCGCACGATGATGCGCTACTTCCGCTTCCCGAAGGCGACGAAGTACGTGCACTACCTCTCGCAGGTGCAGCAGGCGATGGCCATCCAGACCGGCGTGGAGCACTTCCGCCGCACGATGCCGCGCTGCATGGGCGCGATCTACTGGCAGCTCTGCGACAACTGGCCGGTCGCCTCCTGGAGCTCCATCGAGTACGGCGGGAAGTGGAAGCACCTCCAGTACCATGCGCGCCGCTTCTACGCGCCGCAGACGATCCTCGTCGCGCCCGCGTACAAGGACAAGTCCACGCTCGAGGTGTGGGCCGTCAACGACGCCGACACGCCGCTCGTCGGCACGGCAACCGTGGAGAACCGCCTGTTCGAGGGCGGCGTGCTCGCCACCCGCAAGCTCCCGATGGACGTCCCCGCGCGCTCGGCGAAGTGTCTCGGCCGCTTCCCCGTCGATTCGTTCGGCACGGAGGAGGAGCGCACGCGCCGGTTCCTCGCGGTTGCGGCGGACGGCTGCCCCGACAACGACTGGCAGTTCCAGTTCTACTGCAATTCACATCTCGGCGACGCGCACGTGAAGGCCGAGCTCGCCGAGAAGGGCGGCGAATGGACGGTGACGCTCTCGACGGACAAGCCCGCGTTCTTCGTGTGGGCGGACGCCTACGGCATCCGCGGCACGTTCTCGGACGATTCGTTCACGCTGCTGCCGGGACGTCCCCGCACGCTCGTGTTCACGAAGCGTCCGGGCGAGAAGGCCACGTTCGCGGACTTCCGCAAGGCGTTCTCGGTGACGCACCTGCGCGAGAGCTACGACTGAGGCCGGTCGAGGTCGGCGAGGACGGCGAGAAGCGTGTCCATGTCGGCGTCGGTGCCGATCGAGATGCGCAGGCGGTCGCCCGTGCGCGGACCCGGGAAGTAGCGCACGAAGATGTTGCGCTGGCGCAGGTCCTCGAAGATTTCCGCCGCCGGACGGTGCGCAGGCTTCGCGAAGAGGAAGTTCGACTGCGAGGGCGGCACGTCCCAGCCGTGCGCGCGGAGCGCGTCGGCGGTGGCGTCGCGCGTCTTCTGCACCTTGGCGGCGTTGCGCCGCATCCACGGAAGGTCGGCGAGCGCGGCGAGGGCCACGGCCTGCGCGAGTGCGTCCACGTTGTAGGAGTCCTTCACCTTATAGAGCGCCTCGATGAGGTCCTCGGGTCCCACGCAGTAGCCGAGGCGGAGACCGGCAAGCGAGAACGACTTCGAGAGCGTGCGCATCACCACCACGTTCGCGTTGTCCGCGGCGGCCGCGAGCGGCATGCACGTGTCGTCCGCGAAGTCGGCGTAC
>ONRL01000099.1 GCA_900320225.1 uncultured Lentisphaerota bacterium | reverse complement strand
TTCCGGGGCGTCCCGGCCGATGCGCCGGAACGCCCCGAATCCTGCGGCGACAAGGCCGCGGTCAGCGATTGAGCCTTATTCTACTTTTGGAATCCTTGCGTCAGTTGCGGGAGTTGCGGGCGCATCTGCATAATTCACCAAGCAATGTCATGTCTGCCAACGGCAACACGGAGCTCACGGAGATTTCACAGAGACAGGGAGATTGTTATGGAGATGTGCTTCGCGCAAAGCAACAACATCTAGCTGATCGAGAGGTTTAGTCATTCGATTTCGCGAAGCAAAACTCCAAAATGATCTCCGTGCCTCCGTGCCACCTCCCAATCTCCGTGTTTAGCGCCGCAGGCGTCAAACATCGTAGTCCGGTAGCCGCAAGGTGAGTTTCGCAGATGCGCCCGGGAGTTGCGGAAGTTTTCATAGTGTATAGCAATTCTGTGCCGAAATATGGTATACTCTTTGCATGAACATTTCGCGTAGAGACTTCCTTACGGGTATCAGCGGCCTGGTGGCCGTGTCGCAGCTCCCGTCGTTGGCGGACGACCCCGCCGTCTTCCCGCAGCGCGGACGCTACGAGCGCCTGCAGCTCGCCTACCAGCACGTCTCGGCCGGCGCCACCGCGCCGTTCTCGATTCTGCACATCTCGGACACGCACCTCACCGAGGCGTACCCGGACGAGCCGGACGCCAAGGACAAGCTCCGGTCGAAGGAGCGCCGCACGCGCACGTTCGGCGGACGCCAGGAGGAGGCGCTGCGCGACTCGCTCGCATGGGCGAAGGACAACGTGGACTACGTGCTCCACACCGGCGACCTGATCGACTGGCAGAGCCAGGCGAACTTCGACCTCGTGAAGAAGTACTACGGCGGAGCGATGTTCGGCTCCATGGGCAACCACGAGTTCTACACCTACCTGCCGGGCGAGAAGCACACGGGGCAGGAGCCGTTCAAGGAGCGCAGCTGGCCGCTCCTCAAGGCGGCGTATCCGGTCGATCCCCGCTTCCACGCGCAGGTGGTCAACGGCGTCAACTTCATCTGCATGGACGACGTGTTCGGCACCGTGCAGCCGGACCAGGTGGAGATGTTCCGCGCCGAGGCGAAGAAGGGCCTGCCGATCGTCCTCTGCATGCACGTGCCGTTCCACACCGACAAGATCTGGCGCTGCGACACGCAGTATTGGGGTGGCTGCGGCAAGAAGTTCCGCAACGCGGCCGTGCCGGATCCGAAGGGCGACTACAAGCGGCAGAAGGAAGACCCCACCACGCGCGACTTCATCGCCTACCTGAAGGGCGAGCGTCTCCTGAAGGCCATCCTCGCCGGCCACCTCCACATCACCGTGCAGGATCGCTTCTCCCCCACGGCGGTCCAATACGTGGTGGGCGGCAACTACGGTTTCGTGGGTCAGGAAATCCTCTTTACCTGAAGCGGGAGTTACAGGAAGATGAAGAAGATCGCCGTTTTGACGAGCGTAGTTGCGGTTGCGGCAAGCGCGGCCCTCCCGGCGCGTGGCGACATGTACACCGTGGCGGAGGGCGAGACCCAGACGCTGGACAGCGTGACGAACACGACGCGTTTCACGAAGAGCGGCAAGGGCACGCTCGTCGTGACCGGCACGAACTCGCTTTTCGCCTTGACGTCCTCGGGCGGCACGTTGAACTTCCACGGCGGCGAGACGACGATCTCCGGTTCCGGGTTGACTGACGCCTACGGCAACGCTGCCTTCGTCAACAACGGCGACGCGTTCATCGTCGACGGCGGGGCGACCGTGAAGATTACAGGCGGCTCGTACGCCAACTCGAACAACGGCATTCTCCTCGTTACGAACGGCACGTTTGACGCGACGGGTCTCGGCAACGACCTCATGAACGGCTTTTACGGGTCATTTCCGTCGTCGCGGATCGTCATCAACGACGGCGGCGTGGTGAAGGCCGGGCAGTTGCGGGTCGTCGGCGCAGAGGCTGGAACGGCTGCCAACAAAGAGTATTTCAGCATCGACCTGAACGCGGGCGGCGCGCTGTACGTCAAACACTTTTGGGAGGACAACGGTTCGCGCTACGGGCGCATCAACTTCAACGGCGGCGTGCTCCATCCGACCTCCGCCACGGTCTTCTATCAGGGCGATTCCAACAAGACGTGGACCGAGAGCCTTGTCACGCCGACCGTGCTGGAAGGCGGATGCCACATCGAGCTGAGCGCGAACGCAACCGTCTACCCTGCCTTCATGAGCGGCGTCGGCGAAGGGGAGACGGACGGCGGATTGCACGTCTGCGGCAGTTCGGTGCTCTACTGGCGCGCGAAGAATTCCACCTACAACGGCGGCACGTGGCTGGAGGGCAGCGGCATTTTCGCGCTGAACGGCACTTACGGCGACTCAAGCCTTGGCGCGCTGCCCGCGACGCCGGCCACCAACATCTGGATCATGAGCGGCCACACGCTCTTCAGCGAGGGCGGCACGATGAGCATCCACTCCAACCGCATGATTTTCGTCCAGAGCGGCAAGACGTTCTACACCGGCTCGCAGGGGCGTCTCGTCATCGGCGGCGAGATCAAGACCGAGCCGAGCCCGGGCCTCGACTACACGACGAACAACCTGTTCCAGGTGCGCGGCGACTGGGCCGGCACGGTGGTCATCGGTCCGGGCGAGGGGATCACGAACAACCTCGGGCGGATGTACGTCGGCGCCGGCCTGGAGGTGACGAACGGCGTGTTCCGCCTCGCGGCGGGCGGCCAAAAGATGGGCGGCCACAGCCTCGTCGAAATCTTGAACGTCACGGGCAACGGCTCATCCTTCAGCAACACGAAGGGTCATCTGAAGCTGACGGCCGGCGAACTGTACTCGACGCAGAACAACTACTCCGAAGTCAGCAATTACGGGCACGTCGAGGTCGTGGGCGGCAGGATCAACACGCCGAACAGCCATTGGCTGATGGGTTTGACGGGGCCTTCCAAGCTCTCCGTGTCGAATGGCGGCGAGTTCGTGGTGGGTGAGTTCCGCCTCGGGCAGACCAAGGCCTGCAAGAACGAAATGAACCTCGGCAAGGGCGGCGTGATCCGTCCGAAGAAATTGCTCCTTGAGTACGGCAACGACCAGGACGTCACGTTCAACTTCGACGGCGGGCGCTTCCAGTCGAACGTTGCGGATGACGCGTACAGCACGCTTTTCTACGCGTCTTCGCACGCGAAGTGGGACGGCGTGAACTTCTGCGTGCGCGAGGGCGGCGCGGTGCTGGATTCGTCGTTTGGGAAGCATGTCTGGTGGGCGCGTCCGCTCGTCAGCGGCGCCGAGCATGACGGCGGCCTGACTTGCGTCATGGGCAAGAACAAGGACGTGGTGCTGTGCGACAAGGCGGCCCCCTGCTCCTACAACGGCCCGACGCGAACGATGTTTACCACCGGCACCAACTTCGGCAGCCTGCAATGCCGCGTGGCGGACGTGCTCCCGGGCACGACGACTCTCCAGATCGGACCCCACACGCAAGTCGGATTCAACAGCAGCTGGAGTTCCGGCCACGACCTCGACCAGACTGTCGCCCGCGTCGAGGGCGTCGGCAACGTCGTCTATTGCACGAAGCTCGTCGTCACGAACGGCATCGCGGCCGTATTCGACGGCGAATACGGAACGCTCACGTTCGGCAATACCTGCTCGCTCGCCGGCGACTACACGATTGTCGGCAACACGAACGGCTGCGGCTGCGTGAAGTTCAACCAGAGCCAGGACGTCTCGAGCCTGTCGCTCGCGTTCGCGGACGTGGAGAAGATGGACTCGCACGCGCGGAGCAGCCACTACAAGATCGTCGATGCGCCCAACGGCATCACGGGCACGTTCGGCCTTGCGGCAGACTGGCCGCGGGGCTGGGCTGTGAAGTACGCCTCCGACCGCAAGAGCGTATACGTGTACCACCAGAACGGCACGCAGATCATCGTCCGCTAGGGCGGTTAAGAGTTGAGAGTTAAGTGTTTGGAGTTTGCGGAAACGAAAGGAAGTCTGGCATGAAGAAAATGATGATGATTGCGGCGGTTGCCGCAGCGGGAACCGTCCTGGCGGCGGGGCTCGGTCCGCAGAGCTACGTGCAGGACGGGCTCGTGACGCAGTTCGACGCCATTGACAACGAGGGCACCGGAACGTACAACCCGTCGGCCGCCACGTGGCGCGACCTCAAGGGTTCGGCCTACATCACCCTCCAGACGGGCGCGAGCTGGACGGGCCGCTACCTTGACACCACGAAGGCCCAGCATACGATGACCGGGATGCCCGCCTACCGGCGCGACTCCCTCACCATCGAGGTGGCGGTCAACATCATGTCCAACGGCGCGATCACCGCAGGCAACTGCTGGCCGCGCATCTTCGCGCACGGCGACACCTGCACCCTGCATTCGGCCGGCGGCACCAGCTCCGACTTCAGGTTCTACATGGCCAACGTGGTGTCAAAGGATTCTCGGCCGTACATCTATTCGTTCCGTACAGGCACGGCCGCCTGCTATTCGTGCACCGATTATTTCGCCGTCGGCGTGGACGGCAAGGAAAGCGAGCGCATCTCCGTGCCTCCGGCAAACGGCCTTGCGCAGAACGCCGCCAACTGGACGCTCAACGGACAAAGCGGCTTCCTGCACGGACACTACCACGCCTTCCGCATGTACAACCGGATGTTGTCGCCGGGCGAGATCGTCACGAATGCGATCATCGACAAGCTGCGCTTCTGGAGCTTCTCTTACGCGGGCACGGGCGCGCCGGAGAACTGGAGCGACCTCGCGTGGGCGGTTCCCGAAAAGGCGAAGGGCGCGGTGCCCTCCACGCTGACGAACGAATACGCGCAGATCGCGAACGCCACGGTGGGCGTGTCGGCGGCCGACCACGTGGGCCTGGCGGGACTTTCGCTGGAGAACGGCGCGAAGCTTGACCTGGCGTCTACACGGGCACGGGGCCGGTCGGCACGCAGGTGGACTGGCTCGAGGGCGACGGCATCCTGGGCGTGGCGGGTTCGCTGGACCGGGGCGTGCCTTCGATTGTCCCCACGCCCGCCGGCGACGGCTGGTACGAGTTCGGCCTTGCGAGCGGATACGAACAGGGGTGGGGTACCGGCTATTCGGCGTCTCCCAACGCGAGTCGGCACTACATTACAGGTACGCGTCCGATCTGGGACGACTACGCGTTCCCCGCCGGCGCGAAGCTGCGGCTTGTGGGCGGCATCCTGCTGGAGACCGTTCCCGCCGGCGTGTTCTCGGAGTACGACATGAGCGGACTCAAGATCGTCTATCTCCATGGGAAGACCGCCTTTGCGGACGGCACGCCGCTTACGGTCCCGAGCGGCTGCACGTTCCGGTTCCAGTCGGGCACGTGGATGCCGGACGCGGTGATCGCCAACAGGTGGTGGCTCACGGCCAAGGGCTCGGATGAAATCACGTATACCGGCGACATCGTCAACAACGGCACGTTCAGGGTCACGGGCGACGGCGAGCAGGCCGCGCGGCAGATCTACACGGGCGACGTCTCCGGCACCGGCACGTTCTACATCTACAACTTCGGCAAGCAGGCGCGGTTCCAGGGACGGTTCGACATGGAGGTGTCCAGCCCATCCTCCGGCTGGCAGAACGGCTGCCTCATCTGGATCGACACGCTGTCCGTGGGCGGCTCGTTCAAGAGCTACGCCTTGGGCGGCGGCGGCGGGCAGCACGGGACGAACACGAGCTGGAGCGCGAACGGGTTCCTGTTCGGGAAGAACAACAGCGACGAGACCGCCGACAACGAGCTGAAGATCGGCACGCTCACCGGCTACGCCGCCGACATTACGGACGTTCCGTCCGGCAAGCGGTGGCGGAGCGGCGGACACGTGATCGTGTGGGGCAACAACACGGTGCACGTGGGCGACCTGCGGGACGGCCTGCACGTGGTGGCGCGGCGCCAGGACCAGCAATGCGTCTAGGGCTGGCTGGGCAGTTCCACGCAGAAGGGCGTCGGCAACCTCGTGGTGGACACTCTGACGCGCGGCAACATCTACGCCTCGACCAACATCAACCTGAAGATCGGCACGGTCGTGGCCGCCTCCACGATCGACTACACCTATCAGAGCGGCGCCATCAACCGCATGACGCTCGACATCACGAACAGCTGCAACGCCTCCGCCGTCGTGAAGGCGACGGACATCGGGATGCTGCCCGCGCGCATCTCGGGCTTCACGGGCACGGTGACGCTCACGGACACGGAGACCGTGAAGAGCTACACGATGCCCATTGACTTCACGCAGGGCACGGACTGCCTCTACAACACGACGGGCTGCATCGGGTCGGGTACACTGGGAAGCGCGCCCGCGAGCGGCACGATCGACGTGACGTTCCCCACGACGGGCAATGCGCCCGTGAAGGGAGAGTACGCGCTCGCGCGGTTCACGTCCGGCGGAGACAAGCTGAGCGGCTGGACCGTGACGCTCAACGGTCAGTCGGCGAATTCTGTCGTCTTTTCCGGCATGAAGGTGGAAGTGAAGAAAGACGCGACAGGCCTCTGGCTGAAAGTCGACAAGCCCGGCGTCGCGTTCATCATTCGGTAACCATTGACACACCGGCGCCACTCTTCGGGGAAGCGGTACTCTTGCCGTTTCGCTAGGACAATCGCCATCTATGGGAGCCGCTATTTTGGCGGAGAAAACGGCGCGAGGGGTACAGGCAGCGGAATGGTAGCCGGCCAATTTCCCCACGAAAATTGGAAAAACGATTTTCGTGACATCTGCATTGCGTATCTGAAAAAACAATGGTATAATCCCTACATCTTGAAAAGAGACAGGAACGGAATTTTGAAAATTCGTACAGTTACGATGGAGGAATTAGAGATGAAGAAGGTGTTTGTAAGCGCAGTGATGGGGGCTATAGCCCTTGTCCTGACGGCGTATGGCGACGGCACGGGGCCGATTGCGCAGTGGTCGTTCGAGGACGCGGAGAACCTCGGCGCCGATTCCATCGGTAACTATCCCTTTTCGCCGGTCGCCGGGGATGCCGGATCGACTGCGCCGTCGCAGGTTGCGGATGGCCATGCGGGCAATGCGCTGCGCATGACGCGCACGGGATCGGTCACTGGTTACGCCATGCTGGGCCCGACCGACCATATCCTGCCCTCCGGCTCGAGCCCGTTTACAGTCAGCGTGTGGATCCGTCCGAATTCCAGCAGCACCAAGACCGCCTACATCATCAACAGAATGCAGCTCGTCAGCGGACAGCCCAACGCGTGGACGGCGCCCAACCGATGGACTGGCTGGCTCTTCCGCTTCGTCGGCGACGGCGACAGGCTGCTCGTGTATTTCAACGGTTGGTCGGGGACGGCCGAGGATTCACGCAATGGCGCGCTCGCATGGATTCCCGCCGGACAGCACAACGACGGCAAGTGGCACCATGCGGCGTTCTCGCTCGACTCCGCGAAGAAGGTGACGATCTACTGGGACGGCGTGAAGGTGGGCGCGCACAAGCTGACGACGTGCAACGTCGGCAACGACACGCGCCTGCTCATCGGCTCGTACGAGAAGAGCAACGGCTTCAGCGGCGATTATGATGAAATCAAGTTCTACGACCGGACGCTTTCCGACGCGGAGATCGTCGCCGAGGCCGGCAGCTCGCCGCTCACGCAGATGTCCCATACGCGTTCTCCGCCGCCGGGGGCGTATTCAAGCTGACGGTGAAGGGCGGCATCGTGATTATCTTCAGATAGGAGATCAAATATGAAAATGACGAAAAGAGAGTTCCTTTCCCTGTCCATGATGGGCGCGGTGGCGGGAGGGTCGCACCTTGTTGCGACCGCCGCATCCAATCCGGGAGGGGCGCAGCTAGCTGCGCCCGCGCGTCCGCTCAAGGTGTGCGTGTTCGCGGACATCCATTACCATCCGGGCAGCTGGACGAACGACACGCCCGAGTTCCTGGAGAAGATCATGGCGCGCGCCGAGTCGGCGGGCTGCGACATGATGATCCACCTCGGCGACTTCGTGCACAACGTCAACACGCCCCTCACGAAGGACTACATCCGCCGCTACAACGAGTTCCGCGTGCCGGGCTACCACATCCTCGGCAACCACGACCAGGACGGTACGCCGTGGAAGCAGACGACCGACGCCTACCGCATGCCGGACGGGCACTACTCGTTTGACAAGGGCGGTTTCCGCTTCGTGGTGGCCGACCCCAACTACTTCAGCGAGACGCCCGGCGCGTACATCCACCACGAGCTCGGCAACTACTTCCGCCGCGGGAAGGGGTCGACGATCAACTGGATTCCGCCCGAGCAGCTCGAGTGGATGCGCGACACGATCTTCAACTCGCCGTACCCGTGCGTGGTGCTCTCGCACCAGAGCTTCGAGCGTCCGCCGAACGGCGCGGGCGTGATGAACAAGGAGGAGGTCCAGGCGATCTTCAACGAGGCGAACCGCCGCTGGCCGGGACGCGTGCGCCTCGTGATGAACGGGCACATGCACATGGACTACCTGCGCGTCCTCGACAACATCCTCTACTGGGATGTCAACTCCGCGAACTACCAGTGGTTCGGGAAGAAGCACGCGGCCTATCCGGCGGACTACATCGCCACGCACCGCGGCGCGGTGCACAACATCGGCTGGAAGGAACCGCTCTCGGCCATCCTCACGATGTGGCCGAACGGGCGCATCAAGATCGAGGGTTCGCGCTCGGAGTACCTCTTCGGCGTTTCGCCCAAGGACGCCGGCCTGCCGGAGTTCGATTCGAACGGCCGCTACACCCGCCCCGTGATCCAGAGCGCCGACATGGCCTTCACTTTCGGATAACGCGAGTCTCCCACCCATCCCACCACTCCCACTCCACCGTTGCCTGAAGCTGTTGCTGCCAGGCTGCGCCGTGATACACTTTGCATACAATTCTGTTGAATTCATTTGACAGTTTCACGGGTTCCGCTTGGGGGAGAAGTGTGGTAAGATAGCGGCGTCAGGGCAAAAAGGAAGGAGTGGCGATTGCCATGCGAAAAGAGATCAACAAGGCACCCCAGCGGGTGGGAAGAGTGGAATTGGTGGGAGGAGTGAGAGCAGTGGGAGAAGTGCGAGGAGTGAGAGCAGTGGGAGGAGTGAGAGCAGTGGGAGTTGCTACTCTCTCTCTCGCCTCCCACACCTCCTACACCTCTCACGCCTCCCACCATTTCCACCCCTCCCACGGAAAGGAGGCTCAAGATGCCTGATTTGCCGATTGTTCTGCCGCACGGAGATTGCAAAAAACTGATTGTCTACCGAAAGAGCGATGCAATCTACCAGGGAACGGCCGTTTTCTGCCAACGGTTTTTGCCGAAGTTCGGTGACCGCACGGTCGACCAAATGATGCAGGCCGCGCGCAGTTGCAAGCAGAACATCGTTGAAGGAAGCTCAGCGGCCGGAACGAGCAAGGAGACGGAAATCAAGCTCACCAACGTGGCCCGGGCCTCGCTCGACGAACTCTATGAGGACTACGAAGACTTCCTCAAGAAAAACGGATTGTCGCGTTGGACGGCCACTGACCAGAGGTACATCGCCGCGAGGAGACTGGCCATAGAAAAGCCGGACTGGGAGTATTGGCAACCGATTTTCCAAAGCCGTGTGGCGGAGGTTGTCTGCAATCTCCAGCTCACACTCATCCGGCAGACGCAATCCTTGCTGAGCGGCATGATTCGGCGCCAGGAGGCAGATTTCAGGAAGTTCGGCGGCGTCCGCGAGCGCATGCATGCGGCACGCACGGCCGCGCGTGGCGAAAATTGGGACAAGGGGGTATACAGTAGGCTTGCTGCCGCTGAGAATGTTGGCGAACTGTTGCGGCGTGCCGCCGAAATCAAGCGCGGCGTTGATGCAGCAGTGCAAGGCATTCGGCGAAGGAAAGGGTGGGCCTAAGGCGAGTGCTAGGTGGGAGGAGGTGGGAGGAGTGAGAGCGGTGGGAGGAGTGCGCGAGAGATGGGAGATTGCACCGATCCCACCATTCCCACACCTCCCACCTCTCGCACACCTCCCAATTCTCCCACCCATCCCATCACTTTGCTCTCGCACTTGGGCCGGAAATATGCGATAATGGGCGCATGACCATTTGGATCGCCAACCCGTTCGACAACCTGCCGCCGGAGGGCGCGCGCCCGCAGCGCTACTGGCTGATGGCGCGCGCGTTCGCGCGGGCCGGGCACACCGTCACGCTGTGGTCGAGCGACTTCTCACACGCCCGGAAGGCGCCGCGGGCGCTCGCGCCGGGCGCGCGCTGGGAAGGGGACGGCTTCCGCCTCGTGCTCGTGCCCACGCCGCCGTATCCGCGCAACGTGTGCCTGCGGCGCATCCTTTCGCATCGCGCGTTCGCGCGCAACCTCCGAAAACTTGCCGAACTGGAGCCGCAGTGTCCCGACCTCGTGATTGCCTCCCTGCCGCCGCTCGCGTCTGCCGCCGCCCTTGCCGATTTCTGCCGCGCGCGCGGAATCGCGTTCGTGGTGGACGTGATGGATGCCTGGCCGGAGAATTTCGCGCGCGTAGTGCCGCGCTGGACGCTCGCCCCGCTGCGGGCGAAGGCGCGGCGCATCTACCGATCCGCCCAAGGCATAAGCGGCGTTGCGGCGCGTTACCTCGAGCTCGCAAAGTCGTATGGCGCGCAATGCCCGACGCACCTCGCCTATCACGGCATCGAACTCACGCCGTCAAAAGTGTCAAAACAGGTCAGACCTGTTTTGTCAAAAAGCGAAGGCGTGTTCCGCCTTGCCTACGTGGGCACGATGGGGACGAGCTACGATCTGGAGACGGTCATCGACGCCGTGCGGGAGATGCCCGACGTGGAGCTCGACCTCGCGGGGTCGGGTCCGAAGGAAGCCACCCTGCGTGCGCGGGCAGAGGGTTGTGCACGGATCCGCTTCCATGGTTATCTCGGCGACGAGGAGTTGCGCGAGCTCCTTGTGCGGGTGGATGCCGGGCTCGTGCCGATGTTCGACGATTCGTGCGTGGGCGTGCCGTACAAGCTGGCGGACTACGCGGCGGCGGGCGTGCCGGTGCTCAACACGCTCCACGGCGAGACGGAACGCCTCCTTGCCGAACACGGCGCAGGTGTGACGTGCGCGCCACGTGACGTGCGTGCCCTGTGCGCGGCCGTGGCGGGCCTACGCGCGCGTGACGCTGCCGCGCTCCGCGCGGGCGCGCTTTCGCTTGCTCGGCTTTTCGACGCGGAGGTCGTCTATTCCGATTATGTGGCTTGGGCATTTCCTTTGTGCCAAACTTCCCCGTAAGGGGCGTTTGTGGTAAACTATTCGCCCATGAAGAAAGTGTTTATCGATGGTTCCGCCGGCACGACCGGCCTGCGCATCCGCGAACGGCTGGCGTCGCGGACGGACGTGGAGGTGATCACGCTCGCCGAGGAAGTGCGCAAGGACGTGAACGCGAGGCGCGACGCGCTCAACGCGGCGGACGTGGCGTTCCTGTGCCTGCCGGACGCGGCGGCGATCGAGGCCGTGGGCCTCGTGGAGAACCCGAAGACGGTCGTGATCGACACGTCCACGGCGCACCGTACGGCCGCAGGCTGGGCCTACGGTTTTCCGGAACTGGCCGGACGCCGCGCGTCTATCGCGTCGTCGACGCGCATCGCGAACCCCGGCTGCCACGCGAGCGGCTTCATCGCGCTCGTGGAACCCCTCGTGCGCGCGGGCCTGCTCGCGCCGGACGTGGCGCTCGCCGCGACGTCCCTCACCGGCTACTCCGGCGGCGGCAAGAAGATGATCGCGGACTACGAGACCGCCGCGACGCCCCTCCATGCGGGCGGGCGCCTCTACGCGCTCGGCCAGACGCACAAGCACCTGCCCGAAATGCTGAAGGTGTGCGGCCTCGCCACCGCGCCCGCGTTCCTGCCGATCGTCGTGCCGCACCATTCCGGAATGGAGGTGGTGGTGCCCGTGTTCGCGCGCGACCTGAAGGGGACGCCCGACGACGTGCGCGCGGCGTACCGTGCCGCGTACGCGGAGGGGCTCGTGCATTACGTGGAAGGTGGTGACGAGGGAGGGTTCCTCTCGTCCGCCAAGTACGCCGGTCGCGACGACATGGAGGTTTCGGTGTACGGAAATGCCGAGCGCATCGTCCTCGTCTCGCGCTTCGACAACCTCGGGAAGGGCGCCTCGGGCGCCGCGATCCAGAACATGAACATTGCGTTGGGTGTTCCCGAGACGACGGGTCTTGTGGTATAATACGGGTCCATGAAAGACCAGCCACTGCCCGCGCAGAAACAATGGATTGCGATCCTCGACTACGGATCGCAGTACACGCAGCTCATCGCCCGCCGCATCCGCGAGCGTGAGGTGTACTCCGAGATCATCCGGTGCGACACGACCGCCGCCGACCTCGCCGCGCATCCGCCCGCCGGCGTGATTCTCTCCGGCGGACCCAACAGCGTGTTCGAGGTGGGCGCGCCCACGGTCGATCCCGCGATCTTCGAGATGGGCGTGCCCGTGCTCGGCATCTGCTACGGCATGCAGCTCATGAGCCAGACGCTCGGCGGCAAGGTCGTGCCCGGCGCGGAGCGCGAGTACGGCAAGATGCCGATCGAGGTGATGCCCGGCAACCCGCTCTTCGACGGCATTCCCTCCACGATCACGGCGTGGATGAGCCACGGCGACCGCGTGGAGGCGATCCCCGCGAACTTCGAGCGCGGCGCGGTGTCCGCCACGTGCCCGTTCGCCGCGATGTTCGACAACGCGAAGCGCCTCTACGCCCTCCAGTTCCACCCCGAGGTCGTCCACACGCAGTACGGCACGGACATCCTCGCGAACTTCGTCTTCAAGGTGTGCGGCTGCACGCGCAGCTGGAAGCTCACGACGTGGGTGGAGGACACGGTGGCGCGCCTGCGCGAGCAGATCGGCGAGGACGAGGTGGTGCTCGGCCTCTCCGGCGGCGTCGACTCCTCCGTGGTGGCCGTGCTCCTCAACAAGGCGATCGGACGGCGTCTCCACTGCATCTTCGTCGATAATGGCCTCCTGCGCTGGCGCGAGGCGGAGCAGGTGGAGGAGATGTTCAAGAAGAACCTCGGCCTCGACCTCACGGTCGTGCACGCCGAACAGCGCTTCTACGACGCGCTGAAAGGCCTCGACGAGCCCGAGGCGAAGCGCAAGGCGATCGGCAAGAACTTCATCGACGTGTTCGCCGAGGAGGCGCGGCGCTTCCGCCACTGCCGCTACCTTGGCCAGGGCACGATCTACCCCGACGTGATCGAGAGCCGCAGCCCGCGCAAGGGGCCGAGCCAGACGATCAAGAGCCACCACAACGTGGGCGGGTTGCCCGACGACCTCAAGTTCGAGCTCGTGGAGCCGCTCCGCGAGCTCTTCAAGGACGAGGTGCGCGCCGTCGGCCGCGTGATGGGCATGGCGGACGAGCTCCTCGACCGTCAGCCGTTCCCGGGTCCGGGGCTCGGCGTGCGCATCCTCGGCGAGGTGACGCGCGAGAAGGTGGAGCTCCTGCAGCAGGCCGACGTGCGCGTGCAGGAGGAAATCCGCAAACTGCCCGACTACAAGACAATCTGGCAGACGTTCGCGGTGCTGCTGCCGTGCCGGTCGGTGGGCGTGATGGGCGACCAGCGCACCTACGAGTACACGTGCGCGATCCGCAGCGTGAACTCCATCGACGCGATGACGGCGGACTGGACGCGCATCCCCTACGACGTCCTCGCGCGGATGTCGAACCGCATCATCAACGAGGTGCGCGGCATCAACCGCGTGGTGTACGACATCTCCTCCAAGCCGCCCGCCACCATCGAATGGGAATGAGATGAACCTCGCCTGCCTCCCCGAGCGTGCGCGCGTGCTGCGCCAAATCCGCGCGTTCTTCGACGCGCGAGGCTTCACGGAGGTCGAGACGCCCGTGCGCATCCCTGCGCCCGCGCCGGAGCCGCACATTGACTGTCCGCCCAGCGGCGACTGGTTCCTGCGCGCCTCGCCCGAGTTGCAGATGAAAAAGCTGCTTGCGGCGGGAATGGAGCGCATCTACCAGATCGGCCCCTGCTTCCGCGCGGGCGAGAAGGGGCGTCGGCACAGCCCCGAGTTCACGATGCTCGAATGGTACCGCGCGCATGCCGACTACACGCAGATCGCAATTGACGCGGAGGAGTTGGTGGCGGATGTGCTGCGGCCGCGCGGGAGCGCGGCCCTCCCCCGTATGACGGTGCGCGAGGCCTATCTGCGGTGGGCGGGATGGGACCCGGTGGAGGCGTGGGATCAAGACCGCTTCGACTTCGACATGGCCACGAAGATCGAGCCGAACCTGCCGAAAGGGCCGCTGTTACTCATGGACTACCCCGCGCCCGCCGCGTCGCTTGCGCGGCTCAAGGCGGACGACCCGCGCGTGGCGGAGCGATGGGAGCTGTACGTGGACGGCCTCGAACTCGCGAACGCCTTCACCGAACTGACGGATCCCGTCGAGCAGCGGCGGCGGTTTGAGAGTGCCCGCGCGGAGCGGCGCGCGCTCGGCGAGGCCGACTATCCTTTGGACGAGGAGTTCCTCGACGCGCTTGCACGGATGCCGCCTTCGGGCGGCGTGGCGCTCGGCGTGGACCGTCTCGTGATGCTCGCCTGCGGCGTCCGCGACATTTCGGACGTGCGGTTTTGTTAAAAAAGAAAGGAAGATAGGTTATGGGCTTTTTCAAGGCGTATGACATGCGCGGAACGTTCGGGGCCGACTTCGACCTCGACACCGTCTACCGCGTGGGACGTGAACTTCCCGGCGTGATTGGCGCGAAGAAGTTCCTCATCGGGCGCGACTGCCGGCAGACGTCGCCCGCGATCGCTGCGACACTGCAGAAGGGCCTCGCGGATGCGGGCGCGGAAGTGACCGACCTCGGCCTTGCCACCACGCCGATGGTCTATTTCTTCACGGCGGAAGACGACTTCGACGCCTCTGTGATGATTACGGCCTCCCACAATCCGCCCACCGACAACGGCCTCAAGGTGTCGAAGCGCGGCGCGCTGCCCGTAGGCTACGAGAGCGGCCTCGCCGAGGTGGAGCGGCGCGTGAAAGCCACGTGTGGAACCGTCCCTGATGTCCCAGTGGTCCCAGATGTCCCAGCACTCCCGCCGCCTTCTGCCCGTCTGGCGCGCTATGTGGCGTGGCTGCGCGCGCACGCCTTGCCAATCGAAAATCTCAAGGTCGCGGTCGATTGCTCCGACGGCATGGCCTCGATCCTCGCGCACGAGCTGTTCCCGGGCGCGGTGTTCATCAACGACAAGCCCGACGGCGCGTTTCCGCACCATTCGCCGAACCCGCTCCTCGCGGCGTCGCGCGAGCAGCTCGCCGCCGTCGTGCGCGAGCAGGGGCTCGACTGCGGCGTGATCTTCGACGGCGACGCGGACCGGTGCATGTTCGTGGACGAGAAGGGCGCGTTCATCCAGCCCGACTACCTCATCCCCGTCCTCGCCTCTACCTACCACGAGCCGGGCGCAACCGTCATCCACGACGTGCGCACGATCGAGGCCATCCGCGCGCAGGGCGCGACGCCCGTGATCGGAAAGGTCGGCCACGCCTACGCGAAGGTGCTCCTGCGCGAGGTGAAGGCGGTGTGCGGCGGCGAGCTGGCCGGGCACTACTATTTCCGCGACTTCCACGGCTGTGACTCGGGCGAGCTCGCGGCGCTGCGCATCCTCGGCGCGTTCGCGGACGCGAAGGCGCGCGGCCAGACGGTGAGCGCGTTCATGGCGCCGCTTCTCGACAAGTACGCCAACTCCGGCGAGGTCAACTTCAAGGTCGAGGACAAGCCAGCCGCCATTGCGCGCGTGCTGGAGGCCGCGAAGGGGCTCGCGCCGGAGACCGGACGCACGACCATCGACGGCTACCGCCTCGAATACGATGCGGGCTGGGTCTGCGTGCGGCAGTCGAACACGGAACCCTACCTCCGCCTGATCGTGGAATGCGACACGCGCGCGCGCCTCGACGACTGGCTCGCCCGCCTCACCGCTGCAATTGAAAGAAAGGACTAACATGAATAAGAGAAACCTCGCACTTACCCTTGTCGGCCTGCTGGCCGCACCGCTCGTTGCGGCGGAGGGTGCCGCTGTAACCTACCAGCCGCCCAAGGAGCAGGCGCGCGCGGAGATCAAGTGGGTGAAGGAAATCTGCGTGGAGAAGGACCGCTACATCGGCTGGCCGACCGTCTGCCGCCTCGCGAACGGCGACCTGCTGACCGTCTTCTCCGGCGACCGCGACTCGCACATCTGTCCGTGGGGCAAGGTGCAGATGGTCCGCTCGACGGACGACGGCGAGACGTGGAGCGCGCCGGTGACGATTGCGAACGGCATCCTCGACGACCGTGACGCGGGCATCGTGCAGCTGCCGGACGGCGAGATCGTCGTGACCTGGTTTACCTCGGTTGCCTACCGCGCGCCGGGCATCCTCGCGAAGCACCCCGAATACAAAAAGCACGACGAGAAACTCGACAAGGAGGCGGCGAACGCCGCGATGGGCTACTTCCTCATTCGCTCCCGCGACAACGGCAAGACCTGGTCGAAGCCGGAGAAGCTCGCGAACTGCGATCAGACGCCGCATGGTCCGATCGTTCTGAAGGACGGATCGCTCCTGCAGATCGGCCGCCGCACCGCGGTTGTCAACGCCACGGCCATGAATCGTTACGGGCGGACGACCATCACCGTTTCCCGCTCCACCGACGCGGGCCGCACGTGGACAGTTCTCTGTCCCGTCGTTCCCGACAGGGACGGCGAGAATTCAAAACCGCACATGTTCCACGAACCGCACGTGGCGGAACTTGCCGACGGCACGCTCGTGGGCATGGTGCGCTACCACGGTGACGAGGACGGGAAGGGACTTGCCAAGAAGGGCAACGGCTACATGCGCCAGACCATCTCCAAGGACGGCGGAAAGACATGGTCGCCGATGGCGAAGACGGACATGCTCGGCTTGCCGCCGCACCTTCTCGTCCTGCCGGACGGCAAGCTCGTGTGCGTGTACGGGCGGCGTCTCGCGAATCCCGGTTTCGGCGAGTTCGCCTGCATTTCAGACGACGGCGGCAAGACGTGGGACGTGGCGAACGAGATTTCGCTTGCTCCTTCGCATAGCGGCGACCTCGGCTATCCGGCCTCGTGTCTTTTGGCGAACGGCGACATCCTCACCGTTTTCTACCAGCAGCCTAAGCCCGGACAGAAAACCTGCCTGATGGCGACAAGATGGCGCATCAAGTAATCCTTGTGGTAGGGGCGACGCTGTGCGCCCTGGCGTGTCTGGCGCAGGATTTTCGTCCGCCGTTCGACAAGAGCGACTATGTCGGGCGCGTCGGCATTCAACTGAACCCGTGGTTCCCGCCGAAGAAGCCGCCGATGCACTACAGCGGAGGGCCGAACGTGCCCTACCTGCACCACGAGGGGACCGAGCTGCAGGTGTGGCGGCAGGCCATGGACCTGTGCGCCAAGTACGGCGTGGATGTCCTCGTGCCCGAGATCAACGAACCGCAGGCGTGGGCCTGGCAATGGCGCGTTCTGCTGCAGGCCGCCGCCCTGACGAACGATCCGCCTGTCAAGGTGGGGATGTTCTTCGGGATGTATTCCAAAGACAAGGACGCGGTGATCGCTTCCATGAAGAAGGTGCTGGGGCCGTTTCGCGAGGACCTCAGGAACAACCCCGTGGTCAACCGGGCGGGCGGACATCCCGTGATGGTGATCTACAATCCGCTCAAGTTCAAGTCCGCGGAATGGAAGGAGATATTCGACGCGCTTGACGCCGAGTTCGGGCGGATGGTCTACCTGTTCAACATGAACAGCCTCGCCGTGAAGGTGGCGCAGCAGGGCGGCGACAAGGCGAGCCAAGATGCGCGCTTCGAGAGGCTTCTGCGCGAGATGCTTCCGTACTGGGACGGCATTTCCAGCTACGGCACAGGCTTCCGCGTGCCGTTTGACGTGATCAGGAAGGTCATGGCGGATTTCCCGCAGAAGATCAACGAGGGCGAGGCGTTCTTCACCTACCTCAACCACTTCCAGACGGGTGGTAGCGAGGTTGAACTCGCGCGGACGTGGCGTCGCAGGCTTGAGGGATGCTACTCGTCCGCCCCGGACGCGCTCCTCGTCACGAACCTTCTCGACCAGCATGAAAACTCGGCCGTCTACCCCTGCTACGAGCGCGAGGACCTGCTGTTGCGCTACCTTGAATGGACGTTGGGAAAGTGGAAGGCGGGCAAGGCCGCGCATGCGTTTTCGCGCATGAAGACGCCTGAGCTCGTGGTGTGCAACTACACGTCCGTTTTGCTTGGCTGGCAGAGCCTCGACTTCGAGGTGCTGGGGTTCCCGTTGGACGCGCAGGACACGCGCGTCAAGGTCATGCTGGACGTCTGCGACACCTCGGGCAAGGTGCTCCACGCCTTCCCCGCGCGCGACATGGACCTCAACGACTTCCGAGCGGAGCGCTTTTCCGTTCCGTCCACGCAGTTCGCGGGCGAACGCGGCGTGGTGCCGCGGCTCAGGTACGAGTGGGCCGGACGGAAGATGGCGTTGAACCACGGTCCGATGACGCTGATCGACCCCTCGTTGCGTCCCTACAGGATGTTCTGGGCCCGTTCCACGAAGAACGCGCTGCACGTGGACGGCAAGAACGAATGGACGCTTGACGGCGTGGGCGTGGGAGGAACGCACAGGCCAACGCGCAGCGGCCTTTCGCAGTTCTCGTCGCGGATCAAGCCCACGTGGCATTTCGGCGACGCGTCCGGATTGTCCCGCGCGGGGATCAGGCGCGACGGCGTGGAGTTCCGTTACATCGCGGCGCCCAGTATTGGCCTTTCGTCGTCGTTGACCATCCCGGTGCCGCCGCCCGGCGGCGCGCTCCACTGGTACCATCTTGAGATGGAGAACGCGAAGGGGCGCAAGTTCCAGACGCTGCCCATCTGGGACGCGGACGGATCGCGGGCGAAGACGGTGAAGGTGCCGGTGTGGAAGAAAGATGGTTCCTTCGCCGAATTCGAGATCGAGGACACGCGCGTTCCGTGCTGGCATTATCCCGTGGATGACGACACTTCCCCGCTTCTGCTCGACGTGAGCGGATGGGAGCATCACGGACGCCTCCTCTCCGGCAAGTACGACTTCGGCGGCGGGCATCTCAACTATACGGGTTACAACCACTACCACAACGGTTACGCTGCGCCGGCGGGCGGTCCCTTCGCGGGTCGGTTCCGGCGAGATTCCGACGGAAGCGGCCACCTGGCGTTCAACGGCTCGAACGACTATGTGATGGTCATGGGCGGCACGGCGTTTCCGGGGGCGTTCACGTATGAGATGTCGGTGAGGCCTGCGGAACTTGGGCTGGAAATGGGACTTCTTGGCACGGCGAACGGACAGATCAACGTCACGTTGCTTGCGGACGGCGCGCTCCGGGTGGAGAAGGTGAGTGCCAAGGACGCGGACGGCGCGGCGCGGTTCACGCGCTCGTTCGTGTCGTCGGCGCGGATCGTACCTGGTGCCTGGGCGAAGATCGCCGTCACATACGACCTGCGGACGCTCCGCTTGTACGTGGACGGAAAATCGTGCGGGGAGGTGGCGGTGGGGCCGATGCGCGATCATGAGCACATCAACCACGTGACCATCGGTTCAAAGTGCGGATTCGTGTACGAGCCGAGGGATTTCTTCAAGGGCGACATCCGCGCCATTCGGATGTACGGGCGCAATCTCTCGCCCGAGGAGTTTCTGGGAGGAGGAAGAATGTGACATGGCGATCTCATTGGAGAAAGATCCCTGCCAGAACACGTCCGAGCGGCGAGTCGTGGACTTGACGAAGACTGGAATCTCCTGCGTGCCGGTTCTTGGGCACACGCGCTTTCGCAGAAGATGGGAAGACGTTGAGGAGCATGTCCATGAGGGACACCTTGAAATCACCTACTGCAAAAACGGGCAACTTGCCTTTGAAAGCCAAGGGCGCATCTATCCGTTCCTTCCGGGCCACGTGTTCGTGTCGCGTCCCGACCAGCCACATCGGATGAAGGAGAATCCCAAACGGACGCAGACGTTCTATCTCCTTTTCAAACTTCCGAAGCGTGGGCAGTCGATCTTGGACTTGCCGTACCAGCAGGTCCGATGCCTCATTGACCGGTTGATGTCACTCCCGCAACGGGTGTTTCGTGCAGATTCGCGCGTGGAGGCTGATTTTCAGCGGCTGTTCGACATCTATGATTCCCCAGAAGGCGGGAATTTTCGCTTGTTGCGGCTGAAGGCGACATTGCTTGACCTGCTGTTGGCCGTCGTCTATTCTGCCGACAACAAGTCAGGAGTGCCGACTCCCGGCAACTTGAACGAACTTGTGGATGCGATGCGGCGGCAGCCTTCGCGGGCCTGGCCGATCGAGGAACTGGTGTCCAGCACGGGGCTGTCGCCGAGCGCGCTCCGGATACGGTTCAAGAGTCTCACGGGTTTGCCGCCGCATGGGTTCCTGATCGACTGCCGCATCCGTCGGGCGAAGGAGATGCTGGCCAAGGGTGTGCAATCCATCGCCGAGCTTGCCTTGTCTCTGGGGTTCGTCTCCGCGCGTCACTTCTCCTCCAGCTTCAAGCTCGCCACCGGGCTCTCACCCCGCGAATGGATGAGAAGTTCCCAAAAACGCTAAAATCGTTTTTGGGATTTTTCTTGCCGCCGATGTGGTAAACTATCCATGTTTCGAGAAGGCAAGAAGGAGTCAATCCTATGGCAAAAGAGACTCGCGCTGTAGAACAGAAATACGTGATCGCGGCATGCGTTGCGGCACTGTGTGTTGGGTTGTCGGCTGGGGATCTCGTCTGGACGGGTTCTGCAAGCGCGACATGGGACAAATCCACGGCGAACTGGACGAACGCCAACGGAGTTGCCATGGCGTTCGCGGACGGCGACAACGTGACAATCGACACCTCGTTCGCCGCGGTCGCCCGCCCGACGATCACCGTCTCGGCGGCCATTGCGCCCGGGAGCGTGACGTTCAACGTGCCGGATTCCCTTTCGCTTGCGTTCAGCGGCAACTTTGGCTTCGGCAGCGATACCGGTCTTTTCACAAAGCGCGGGGATGGCGCGCTGACGGTCATCGCCGCCAACGGCAACGGGACTTTTCGCAATCTGACCGGAACGGTGGCAGTCGAAAAAGGCCCGCTCGTACTGACGGGCGCCAACTATTATGCAGCGTTCGGCGGCCAGTCCGCATATCCGAAGACGTTTGTCGTGGAGGACGGCGCGGAGCTGCGCGTATTGACGCGCAACACGTTCGGTAAGGTCGATGCGCTGAACGGATGCTATTCCGACGTCTACGTGAAGAAGGGCGGCACGTTCCAGCTGGGACCGGACGGTAATACCCATTGCGGCAACTCCGTGCGGAACCTCACGCTGGACGGCGGTTCGCTGGTGTTCGCCGGCATGGGCGTGAGCACCGTCCAGTCGACGCTTTCCGTGCTCGGCACGTTTACCGTGACGGGCGACGTGGCGCAAGTCGTCTCGGACAACCCGAGCACGCTCAACACGCGCGTGGGGCTTGCGTGGCAGATTGACAACACCGGCGCCGCGACAGGTGCCGCGCGCACGCGCTTCCACGTGACGGACGTCACGGCGGACGAACAGCCCGATCTGACGTTCATGAACCCGCTCTCGCGTGGTCCCAGCCAGTTCTGCACATCCGGCTTTATCAAGACGGGCAAGGGAACGATGCGCCTGGCGTCCGACAACGCGACGCGCGACTATGGCCCGAACGGGGACATCGACGTGCTGGAGGGCACGCTCGAGTTCGCCGGCTCGGGGACTCTTTCCGACATCTGGCGTCCGTCCACCGTGTACGTGGGAACGAACGCGACACTGCACATCTCCGCGACGAACGCGATCAGCACCGTGTCGCTCTCCTCGACCGGCACGATCCGCCCGAAGACGAAAATCAAAATCGACCATGGCACGTTGCGCGTGGATGCGCCAGAGGGGCAGACGGGACATACGTACCTCGGCGACGAGCTCGTGCTGGACGGCGCGACGTTCGACTACGCGCTCGAGGGATTCTCCGACAACGACTACGCGCTAGGCGCGTTGTCGTTCGGGGCGCTGGTCCATTTCACGGGCGACGCGGCGAAAGGCGATTCCCCGTACACTCTCATGCCGTTCGCGGGAATGGCCAACACGCGCATCTCCCTGCTGGACAACCCCCTCACGGAAATCCGTGTCGACGACATCACCGGCGATTCCGGCGCGGATGCCACCATCGGCTATCGTCTGGGCAACTACCGCTACCAGATTACGGGGAAGACCAGCACGCTGGCCGGCGGCTTCGTCAAGACCGGCGCGGGTACGCTCCAATTGACTTACGGGAAGGCGCATTCCAACTTCTCCGGCAACCTGGAAGTGCGGGAGGGAACGCTCCTGCTTGACATGGAAGATTTCTCGAACAGGCAGTTCGGACAGTGCTCGGCGTCATTCCTCGGCAACATGACCGTCCCGGAGCGCAAGGTCACGGTCTACACGAACGCCGTTGTCGAGTTCCGCCAGCGCAACATGCTCATGTACTACACGTATGGCGAGAATGGCGGCAACCGCGTCACCACGCCTTTCGTGCTGCAGGGCGGCACCGTGCGCTTCGCCGGCGACAACACGGCAAACGGCTTCGGGCCGATCGTCGTTGACGGCGGAACGTTCGAATACGCTCCCAATCGCGTGAACGCCTGGGGCGTGTTCAACTTCCGCGGCACGTTCCGCGTCACCGGCTCCAAGGCCGTGACGCTTCCTCCGTGCGCCTATCCGCAGCTGCCGCTCTACCCGTCGATGGCCTGCGTTTTCGACGTGGAGGACGTGACGGGCGACGACAGGTACGACCTCGACTCCTGGCTCGTGCCGTGCAGGCCGCCGGAACCGAGCTTCTACAACGGCTCGCACACGAACGCGTCCGGCGTGGCGGAGGTCTTCACGTTCGGCTTCATCAAGAGAGGTGCCGGCACGCTGGCGCTCAACCGCGCTCTCCGCGGCACGCATGAGTTCGACGGCACGGCGCAGGTGGAAGCCGGCACGCTCGTGGTCAACGACGACTTCACGCGCAACCACGCCACGTTCTCCGTTGCGTCCGGGGCGTTCCTGGGCGGTACCGGCACGGTGTACAACGCCGAGATCGCCGCGGGCGGCGGGTTCCGGCAGAAGGCGGGGAACGCCACGCCGCTCAAGATCTCCGGCGACCTGTCGATCGGCGCGAATCCCGTGTTCCGCATCGACAATCCGGAGAACCTCGACGCCAAGTCCGTCAAGGCCGTCGTGTTTTCCGCGACGGGCACTGTGACCGGCACTGAAAACCTGGCCAACGCGACGTTCTACCTTGACGGCGAGCTGCAGAAGCCCGGCACGTGGATTGCGCTGTATTCGGCCGGCCGATGCACCGTCAAGGCCCAATCCGGCACAATGCTGATACTGAGATGACGATGGTTGCGGCAAACATTCTAGCCGCCGCGCTAACGGCTGGCACGTGCGGCGTGTACTCGCCGGACGGCGCGAAGATCGCCTTGCAGCGCGTCGAAAACGGCAAGAGCCGCGTGGACGTGTGGGAACGTGCGAGCGGTCATTTCACGTGGGTAGAGCCGGGGCCGGGCAACGCCGCGTATCCCGCTTGGAGCCCGGCGGGAGACGCGCTCGTCTATACCTACGGAAACGAGACGAACACGGCGTGGGCGGCGAAGGACGGCACGACGGGCTACCATCTGCGCATCTGGAGGAGTGACGGCCGCCGAGACGGCGGCTCCCCATGTGGGGAAGGAATTCGCGAGATTACGACGGGGCGGTTTCGCGATTACATGCCGTCTTTCTCGCCGGATGGAAAACGTCTCTACTTCGTCTCCACCCGCTGTGCGTCGCCGCAGGTGGGCATGGCCACGCGGTCGGGCATCTACGCGGTGGACGCAGACGGCGGCGGGTTGACGAACCTCGTGCCGAGCACGGTGAACGACATGGGGGCGGGGCAGCCCGTCGTGTCGCCCGACGGCCGGATTCTTGCGTTCGCGCAGATCGACAACTTCCGTGACACGTGGCATCTGGTCTGCGCACGTACGGACGATCCGGCCCGCAGCTGCCGCGTGACGCCGAAGGGGCAGAGCGCCTACGCGCCGCGCTGGACGCCGGACGGGCGGCATCTCGTCTACACGGGCTTCTCCAAGGGCGATCCCGGCTGGTGCGTGTACGTGCTCGACCCGCGCACGGGCGCGACGCGGCGCATCTGCGAAGGACGCAACCCGGACGTGCATCCGTCTGGCAAGTGGCTCCTGTACGACGACGGAACGAACCTCCACGAGCGCCCGTTTGGCGCGGACGATCTGCCGGAAGCCGCCGAGACGGCGGCTCCCCATACGGAGGTGGAGACAGAGCAGATCGTCTGGCATGTGGAGAAACCTGCCTACCCAGCGACGGTGCCGATGGACAAACGGTTCGCGTTCGGGACGACGCGCACGTTCTTCGTGCGGGCGAAGGTGAGGTTCAGGGCGGCGGCGGAGCCGCGCTTCCGGCATTACGTGACGGGCGCGTACGAGGGTGCGCCGCTCGGCTTTGAGCTGTTCGTGGACCGCGACACGCCCAAGTTCGGCGCGCGCGAGGCGTCGGGGCTCTACATGGGCGCGGTGAGCGACAGGCGGCTGGAGGACGGCAAGGAGTATCTGTTGACGGGCGTGCGGACGCATGACCGACTTCTCGTCCGCGTGGACGATGGCATTCCGAGCGAGTTTCGCTTCAACGGCACGTATCCGCTGGACCGTCCGATCAAGATGTCGGTCGGCCCGACGCTGGGCGGCACGGGCGAAATCCTGTGGGCGGAGGTCGGCACGGGCTGGCCGAAGGACATGCCGCGTCCCGCCACCCGGCACGAGATCTTCGCGGGAGGGTCGCGCTCCTGCGCGACCGAACCGAAAAGGGAGGTGGCGCCATGAAACAACTGCTCCCTGCAATTGGCGCAGTACTCGTCGCCGCCGCCGCGGGCGCATTCGAGAAGATCGCCTACATCGACAGCTTCGACTATCCCGCTCTCCAGGAGACCGAGACGGCAGAGGGATCGCGGCGCATTCTCGACAACGTGCTGAAGACGGGCGCGACGACGATCCTCTGGCGCAACCAGTCCGGCGCGGTGCCGCGCTACCCGAGCGCGGAGGAGGCATTGCCGCTCAAGGAGCCGCCGCTCGACAAGCGGCGCATCCCGCTGAGCGAACCTGTGCGCGGCTGGGTGCGGTTTGACGACTGCGGCACGAACCTCATCCAGGTGGCGGCGGACGACTGCGCGCGGCGCGGCGTGCGCTTCGGCATCCACCTGACGACGGAGGAGAACCACTGGGAGAGCTGGACGCTCTCGCCGTGGAACCTGGAGCATCCGCAGTTCTGGTGCTGCGCGCGCGGCGGCGCGCCGTGGTTCGGACGGTGCTCGCTCGCGTACGACGCGGTGCGCGAGCACAAGCTGCGCCTCTTCGACGAGTTGCTCGCGCTGCGACCGTCAATGGTCTACATCGACCTCTGCCGTTCGGGCGGCTGGGCGCCGAACCTCGAGTACGTGAAGCCGCCGGAGGATGAATGGCGGCGCCGCTACGGCACCGAGCCGCCGGCCGACTGGCGCGACCCGCGCTGGACGGCGATCGTCGAGCGTTACACGCGCCGCTACTACCGTGAACTGCGCGAGCGTGCCGAGCGGACCGGACGGAAGGTCGAGATCATCATGGCGATCGAGCGTGCAGGCGAGCCGCACGACTTCAACTACGAGCAGCGGGCGGTGGACTGGCGCAGGCTGCTGCGCGAGGAAATCATCGACGGCGTGGCGGTGGCGTGCGTGCAGCCCGACTGGGACGACATGTGGGGATCGACGGCGCGCATCTACGCGGACATCGTGCGCGACGTGCGCGCGGCCGGGCGCGGGCGCGTGTTCTTCCCGATCATGGCGTACAACTTCTGGCTGCGTCCGGGCTACCCCGAATACGCCAAGCGGGCGAAGATCTCCGAAGCGGCCGCCGTCCGGCGTCTCCTCGAGCTGGCGCGCGACGCGGGCGGCGACGGCATCACCATGGAGGTGGTGGACGCCAGCAACTATTCTCCGGACGTGTGCAGGACCATAAGGGAGTTCTGACGCATCCTGACACATCCTGCGCTTGACAGGTAGCAATAAAACAATATATAATGTTTTCATGAAGACCACATTGGACATCCCGGACACGCTTTACCGCGAGTTCAAGGCAAAAACCGCGACAAACGGCGAGAAGATGCGAAACGCCGTGATCGCGTTCATCGTTGCCTACAACGCGGGCGAATGGCCGCAGCCCGCCACGCGGGAACGCCCGGCGCGCACGAGTCGGCGGACGCGCCCACGACTTCCCGAATGGGCGGGAATGGCCGTGCCCTTCATCAAGAAGTATCCAGATGACCCGCTGGACAGCGAGAAGATGTGTGACGAAATCGTTGCGGCAAGAAGGGAAGGGTTGGCATGACATACGGTTGCAACACTTCGTTCCTGATGCGCATCCTTACGAATCACCCCAGTTCGCTTGCCGCGAAGGTGGTCGCGGAGACCGATAAAAGAATCAAAAGCGGCGATCTCTTCGAGATTTCCGATCTGACTCTTTCGGAAGTTTATTTCTCGCTTCAGGCAAGCTATGGCGTGTCAAAGGCAGATGCGCTGGCGCTTCTAAAAAGGATATCTGAGACGGTAGGTTTTACGGTGAGCGTTCATGCGAGAGACATCTTCGCGGTTCCGAATCTTGCGACGGCGAAGCCGGGGTTCGTTGATCGCCTGATCCATGGCACATACTGTTCTGCAGGAAAAACGACCGTCGCATGCGAGAAGTCGTTCAGGAAACTCCCCCTGTCAGAAGTATTTTCCGTGTAGGAGGCAGAATAATGGGAATATTCATGTTGATAGGGACGGCACTCTGTGCCATGGCCTGTCTGGCGGAGACGTCTGCGCAGGCGGACGGCGACTGGGAGGCGAAACGTGCCGCGATCAAGAACCGTCCGCGGCCGCTGATCCTCAACTCCGACGGCAACGAGGTCGTCTACTGGAAGACCAACCTGCCGGTCACGGTGGGGAACTTCACCGCGCAGCGGCTCCAGACGTATCGCGGCAGCCAGGTCTCG
>ONRL01000095.1 GCA_900320225.1 uncultured Lentisphaerota bacterium | reverse complement strand
GCGGTGATGGAGGGGATGCGCTTCGAGTTCGACGTGCGCGTGATCGCCGAGAAGGGCGTCTACAAGGCGTATCCGCGCTGGCGCGTCGCCGACACGGGCATCGGCGCGTACGAGGACATGAGCGTGGTCGTCTATCCGCTTGCCGACGGCGCCGGCTACAACGAGATGGCGAAGGCGTACCGAAAATACAAGGAAGCGCGCGACCCCGAGATCAAGCCGCTCAAGGAGCGGATCAAGGCGCGTCCGCACCTCGCGCAGCTCGCGCGCTCGGTGGCCGTGCGCCAGCAGTGCGCCGCCAAGCCGTTCAAGCGCCCCGACGACGCGATCGACTTCACGCCCGAGACGGAGCATCCCGTGCGGTGCGTCTGCTCCTTCGACCAGACGCTCGAGAACCTGCGGAAGCTGAAGGCGCTCGGCGTGGAGGACGTGGCGATGTGCGTGGCGGGCTGGCAGACGGGCGGCTACGACGGCCGCGCGCCGGCGGTCTTCCCCGTCGCGCCCGAGGCGGGCGGCGAGGAGGGGCTGCGGCGTCTCATTGCGGGCGCGAAGGCGCTCGGCTACGTTATCGACGCGCAGGACAACTACACGGACTGCTACACCGTGTCGCCCCTCTGGGACGGCGGCAACATCGCCTGCCGCGGCCCGGACGGGAAGCTTGACTTCAACGGCTCCTGGTGCGGCGGCAAGGCGTACAACCTGTGCCTGAAGAACGCCTGGGAGGTGCAGGGCTTCATGCCGCGCGACCTGCGGCGCACGGCGGGCCTCGGCTTTTGGGGCTGCCACTACATCGACGTGTTCACGGCGGCGTTCCCGTACCGCTGCCTCAACCCGCGCCATGCCGCGAACCGCAACGAGCAGATGCAGTACCAGGTGAAGGCGGCGCGCCTCTGCCGCGAGCTCTTCGGCGGCTTCTCGAGCGAGTGCTGCTTCGACCATCTCGTGGGCTATGTGGACTACATCAACTACGCGACCGCCGCGATGCGCGCCCAGCGCCGCCTCGCCGCCGAGGGCAAGAAGACGCTCGTCGACAAGTTCGTGCCGTTCTGGGAGCTCGCGTTTCACGACGTGGTGCTCGCGAACCCAGACAAGGTCACGCAGGAGGTGCTCGCGCAGCCCGAGAACCTGATCCTCGTCGAGTTCGGGGGGCGTCCGATCTTCTACCACGTGGGCGACAACAACATCCCCGGCATCGTGAAGGCGTGGGAGCAGTTCAGGCGCCTGCGCCATCTCCAGCTGGAGGAAATGACGGAACACCGCGAGCTGGCGCCCGGTGTGGTGCGCGTGACGTACGGCAACGGCGACAAGATCTACGTGAACCACACGAAGGCGTCCGCCTCGCCCGACGGCGTGACCCTCCCCGCGCAGGACTTCGTTTTCCTTCCCGCGCGCTGATAAATCGCTTTTTGCGCATGCCCCATTGCCCATCTGATAGGGGGGAATGAAGGGTCAGAGCTTATTGATACAGTAAAATTGATACAGTAGCCGAGTTGCGTTCTTCCTCGACGACGAGGAGAAGGACCGCGCGGTCGCGCTGATGCGTCGCGTAGAGGCAGGAGTAAAAGCTAGCATGAGTTACTGTATCAATAGAACTGTATCAATAAGCTCTGACCCTTTTGACCCTCCCGGGGAAGGACCTCGCGGGGAGCCTCGCAATCGCCGTATGGAGCGCCGTAGCGGGCGCGAGCGTCGTTCGCGTACACGACGTCCTTGAGACGGTCCAGGCCCTCAGGGTCGTAGAGGCCCTCAAAGGCTGACAAATCCAGCTTAGACTGCCATTTTCAGGGCGGAATCAGCCTCTTTTACGATTTTTTGTCGAAGAGCTTTCGCTTGTTACACTTTGTGCAACAGGTGAAGGGCGCATTTGGTATCTGAATATTACGCACAATGTAAGTATCGCACCTTTTAGACTTATTTTCTACTAAACCGTGTAACTTGGGGTGTTTGGCACGCCTCGTGCTAATGAGGTGTGTCCGCAAGAAATGCGGGCGCAACAACGCAAAAGGAAAACAAAGATGAAAACAAAGAGACACCCCAGAGGACTCGCAGTCCTCTCGTTGACCGGAATGTTAGCCTTGGGCACAGCCCTCGCGCAGCAGCCGCAAGGGGCGGAAACCGAGCTTGAGAAGGAGGCCGCCTCTCCGGTTTCCGCCGAGCTTTCGATAGACGTCTTGAGCGACTACATGTGGCGCGGGACAACCTGCAACGCGAACCTGGTCTGGCAGCCGTCCGCAACGCTCGGCTACGACCTGGGCGACATGGGCGCGCTTGCCGTCAACGTCTGGTCGAGCTTCGACCTGACGCACAAGCGCGGAAGCGCGACCAATAGCCGCAGGGCGGCGGGGCTCCAGGAGATCGACTACACGGCGAGCTACTCCGTGGACCTCTTCGGCTTCGGCCTCGAGGTCGGGCACGTCTGGTACACCTTCCCGGCCAACACCGACGTCTCCCAGCTTCTAAGGGCCAAAGCGGCCTAGGCAAGGCAAGTGAGACAAGGCAAGAGAAGAGTGAAGAAGGAGAACGAAGATGAAAAAGATGACCAAACGCGACTTCATAAGGTCCGCAGTCGGCCTCGCCGGCGCGGCTGCTACCGGGGCCCTCGCGGGGTGCGGCGACAAGCGCAGCCCCCTCGACAAGGGGATAACCATCCCGCAGACGGCGAAGATGATCAAGTGGCGCTTCCAGACCTATGCGGGGACTGCGCTCGCGCAGCACGTCTGCAAGCCGGCGATCGACGCCTTCAACAAGGTCGCGGGGAACAGGATGCACATCGACCTCTACTACGCAGACCAGCTCGTGCCGACGTCGGAGCTGTTCAGCGCCCTTGAGGCGGGGACGATCGACGCCGTGCAGTCCGACGACGACTCGATGTCGTCGGCGGCTGACGTGAGGGTGTTCGGCGGCTACTTCCCGTTCGCCTCCAGGTATTCGCTCGACGTGCCGGTGCTGTTCTCGAAGTACGGCCTCGACAAGATATGGAGCGAGTCGTACCGGGAGGCTTCGGGCGGCAAGGTGACGTGGCTTTCCGCGGGCTCGTGGGATCCGTGCCACTTCGCGACAAAGAAGCCGATCGAGCACGTCTCGGACCTCAAGGGGCTCAAGGTCTACACCTTCCCGACCGCGGGCCGGTTCCTCTCGCAGTTCGGCGTTGTGCCGGTGACGCTTCCCTACGAGGACGCGGAGATGGCGCTCAGGACGGGCACCCTCGACGGCGTCGCGTGGTCTGGCATCACCGAGGACTACACCGTCGGCTGGGCGGACGCGTGCAAGTACTTCGTGACCAATTCGCTCTCGGGCGCCTGGATCGGCAGCTACTTCGCCAACACGGAGAGCTGGAACGCGGTCCCGGACGACCTCAAGGAGCTGTTTAGGCTGTCGATGGACTCCTCGCACTACTACCGCCAGCACTGGTACTGGGGCGGCGAGGCCGACCTTCGCGTGAACGGCGGCAAGCTCAAGCTCTGCTCCATCCCCGACGAGGAATGGGCCGAGGTCGAGCGCAGGGCCGTTCCCTTCTGGGAGGAGATCGCCAAGACGTCCGAGCGCGCGAAGAAGGTCGTCGAGGCGTTCCGCAAGTACAATGACGTAATGGCCAAGGCCGGCAAACCCTACCGCTACTGACCATGAACGCCATTGCCAAATACGTGCGCTGCGTCGAGTTCCTTGTAAGGGGGCTCGGCGTGGCGTCGATGTACCTGCTGCTGGTGATACTGGCGGTGCTGATGTTCCCCGTGTTCGCCAGAGGCGGCGACATCAGCACCATCTGGGCGCTCGAGACGGCCCAGTTCGCCGTCGGCGCCTACTACATCCTCGGCGCCGGGTGGTCGCTCCAGCAGGGGGCGCACGTCCGCATGGACTTCCTCTACGCCAACTGGAAGCCGCGGACCAAGGCGATCGTCGACGCCGCGACATCCTTCTTCGTCTTGTTCTACCTCGTCGTGATGCTTCTCGGCGGGTGGGAGAGCTGCGCCTACGCCGTGGTCGCTAAGCAGATCAACCACTCGGTCTGGGCCCCCTACATGGCGCCGATCAAGATCGCGATGGAGATCGGGATGTTCTTCATGTTCCTACAGATGACGGCCGAGTTCGCAAGGTCTGTCCTCGCGGCATGCGGAAGGGGCCTCGCCCCCGCCGACGCCGAGCGCGAGGAGGAGCGGCTCTTCAGGGGCCGGGTCGCGCGACCGGCCTGCTGGTGGACGCTCGCCGCATGCGCTCTCGCGTCTGCGCTCGGGGCGGCGCTCGTCGCGCTCGGGGTGCCGCGCGTCACGGGCTCAGGCGGCTTCGCGCTCCTTGCGACGGTCGTGGGCGGGTTCCTTGCCGTCGCAGCCCCGGTCGCGGCGCTTCCCGTCGTCGTGCGAAGGCTCCACGACATGGACATGTCGGGCTGGTGGGCGGTCGGGTTCGTCCTCTTCGCGCTAGTCCCGGGGCTCGGCGTATTCACGACGCTCGGCGCGGCGGCGCTGCTCGCCCAGGACGGCGCGCCCGGGAGAACCGGCTTTGGCCGCGACCCGAAGGGGCGCGACCTCATAAAGGTCTTCAACCCGCGCATCCCGAAGAAGCCCGCGCCGATTCCGGAGCCGCCCCTTCCGGCGGCGCCGGAGGCCGAGCATCCGTACTGGACGCCTTACGTCGTATTCGAGGCGGTGGGCGTCGGCGCGCTCGCCGGGGGCTACGGCCTTGCCGCGGCGTTCTCGAACCCGACGTGGTTCGTCATGGGTTTCCTGGTTTTCCTCGTTTCAACCGCATTCCTGACTAGAGGTGCGCTATGCTCGAGGCGATGAGTCTAATAGAGTATCTCCAGGCGAGCCCTGGGATAATAATCTTCCTGATGTTCGCGAGCCTGATGGCGCTTATGCTGACCGGGCAGCGCGTCTTCGGGGTGATGGGCTTCGTCGGCGTCGCCTTCGCGCTCGTCTTCATCGACCGGGGTTCGCTCGGGTACGGCTTCAACGCGGCCATCAAGCTCTTCAACTGGTATCCGATGCTGACGCTGCCGATGTTCGTCTTCATGGGCTTCATGCTCTCGGAGTCGGGAATCGCGAACGACATGTACCATATGTTCCACGTATGGTTCGGGGGCCTGAGGGGCGGGCTTGCGGTGGGAACTCTCCTCGTCATGATCATGATCTCGTGCATGAACGGGCTTTCCGTGGCAGGCATGGCGATCGGCTGCTCGGTCGCGCTCCCGGAGCTCCTGAAGCGCAACTACGACAAGCGCATGATCTCTGGCGTCATCCAGGCGGGCTCTTCGCTCGGGATACTCTTCCCGCCGTCGATAGTGCTCGTGCTCTACGGGATGATCGCCCGCGAGCAGGTGAAGGACCTCTGGCTCGCGGGCGTCGGGCCCGCGCTGCTCCTCTCGCTCCTCTTCTTCGGCTACGTGGTGGTTCGCTGCCGCATCAACCCGAAGCTAGGGCCGGTGCTCCCGAAGGAGCAGCGCAACTTCAGCTGGGCCGAGAAGCTGCGCGTGCTGCGCGCGGGGATACTGCCGATACTGCTCGTCCTCTCGGTGATCGGCTCGTTCTTCTCGGGCCTCACGTCGCTCGAGGAGAGCTCGGCCGTAGGGGCGCTCGCCGCGTTCCTGATTGCCCTGTTCAAGGGCAGGCTTACGCGCAAGGTGTTCGTCAGGACCCTCCGCGAGACGCTGAACAACTCGGCGATGTTCCTCTGGATCATGATGGCGGCGCTGTCGTTTTCGGCGGTCTTCGACGCGCTCCACGCGGTCGACGTCCTCAAGGAGTTCTTCACCGCAGACCTCGGGCTCTCGCCATGGTGCATTCTCCTGATGATGCAGCTTGCGTTCATAGTGCTCGGGATATTCCTCGACGACACCGCGATGCTGATCATCGTGGCGCCCCTCTTCATACCGCTCGTGAAGGAGCTCGGGTTCAGCCCGATATGGTTCGGCGTATTGTACACGATCACCTGCCAGATCGCCTACATAACGCCGCCGTTTGGCTACAACCTCTTCATGATGCGCGCGATGAGCCCCGACTCGATCACGATAAAGGACATCTATTCGTCGATCGTGCCGTTCCTCGCGCTGATGGTCGCGGCCATCGTGCTCATAATGGCATTCCCAGCCATCTCGCTCTGGCTCCCCGACTACGTCAACGGCAAGGCGCAGGGCCCGGTCGACTGGATGGTCGCGAACTGGGGCTGGTTCCGCGACTTCTCCGCCGCGGCGTTCAACTACACCCTGCCATGAAGACGAAGACTCTCGAGATCGGCTCGCGCCACTGGTCGTTCGCCTCGCTCAGGGAGGTCATGGGCAAGGCCTCGCCGCGCCGCAGCGGCGACGTCGCCGCCGGATGCGCCGCCTCCTGCGACGAAGAGCGCGTAGCGGCCCAGATGATCCTCGCCGAGACGCCGCTCAGGCAGTTCCTCGAGGAGCCGCTCATACCCTACGAGGAAGACGAGGTGACGCGGCTCATAGTCGACGGCCACGACGCCGCGGCCTTTGCGCCCGTAAGCGGCCTTACGGTCGGGGAGCTGCGCGACGAGCTGCTCAAGTACGAGACCGACTCCGCTCGCCTCGCGGCGCTGGCCAGCGGCCTCACGCCCGAGATGGCGGCCGCCGTCTCCAAGCTCTGCGCCAACCAGGACCTCATCCTCATCGCGTCGAAGTGCCGGGTCGAGACCGCCTTCCGCGACACCATCGGACGCCCGGGGACGCTCTCGACCCGCCTCCAGCCCAACCACGCCGCCGACGACCCGAAGGGAATCGCGGCCTCGATGCTCGAGGGCCTCCTCTACGGGTGCGGCGACGCCGTGATCGGCATCAACCCCGCGACAGACTCGGTGCCGACGATGCAGGAGCTCCTGAAGCTCATCGACGAGCTCATACAGCGCTTCCACATCCCGACGCAGAGCTGCATCCTCTCGCACGTCACAAACGCGATCGAGGTCATGCGCTCGGGCACGCCCGTCGACCTCGTCTTCCAGTCGATCGCGGGAACCGAAATCGCGAACCGCGTCTTCGGAATCGACCTCGGCGTCCTCGACGAGGCCTACGACGCGGCCCTCTCGCTCAAGCGCGGCACCGTCGGCCAGAACGTCATGTACTTCGAGACCGGCCAGGGCAGCGCCCTCTCGGGGCGCGGCGACTGGGGCGTCGACATGCAGACGTGCGAGGCGCGCGCCTACGCCGTCGCGCGGCGCTACAAGCCGCTCCTCGTGAACACCGTCGTCGGCTTCATAGGCCCCGAGTACCTCTACGACGGCAAGGAGATAATCCGCGCGGGGCTGGAGGACCACTTCTGCGGGAAGCTGCTGGGGCTTCCGATGGGATGCGACATCTGCTACACCAACCACGCCGAGGCCGACCAGAACGACATGGACGTTCTCATGACCTGCCTCGCCGCGGCCGGCCTTACGTACCAGATGGCGGTTCCGGGCGGAGACGACGTGATGCTCGGCTACCAGACGACGAGCTTCCACGACATACACTACGTGCGCCAGGTCTTCGGCAAGCGCCCGGCGCCGGAATTCGAGGCGTGGCTCGAGGAGATGGACCTCGTCGACGCGCGCCAGCGCCTTGTCAGGCATAAAGGAGGAAGCTATGCTCTTGTCGGCTACCAGCGCGAACTTGGCCGCTGATCCGTGGGCCGAGCTCAGGAAGCTCACCCCGGCGCGCCTCGCCATGGGCCGCGCGGGCGGAAGCCTGCGCACGGTGAACCTGCTCGACTTCCGCTTCGCGCACGCCCTCGCCCGCGACGCCGTCCACTCGCCGTTCCACCCGGAGCTCGTCGAAGGCCAGCTCGATGCCGCGGGGCTCGGCCACGTGCGCGTCAGGTCGATGGTGGCCGACAAGACCGACTACCTCCTCCACCCCGAGCGGGGGCGCGTCCTCGACGAGGGCTCGCTTGAGCTTCTTCGCTCCTGCGCGGCCGAATGGGGCCGCCGCGACGTCGCGATCGTCGTCTCCGACGGGCTTTCCGCCGTCGCCGCCGAGGCCCACGCCGTCGAGGTCGCGCGGGGCCTCGTCGACGAGCTCGGCGACTCGTTCTCGTTCTATCCCGTCGTCGTCGCGTCGTTCGGCCGCGTGAAGATCGCCGACGCCGTGGCGGAGGCGCTCGGCGCGGGGATGGCGATAGTGCTCCTCGGCGAGCGCCCGGGCCTTGGCGCCAAGGACAGCCTCAGCGCCTACTTTACATACGCCGCCCGCAACTCGTCGCTCGAGTCAGACCGGAACTGCGTCTCTAACATCCGCCCCGGGGGGATGCCCGTTCCGTGGGCCGTGCGCAAGCTCGCCGTCTTGATGCGCGAGTCGTTCCGCCTGAAGCTGAGCGGAACGCGCCTCAAGGACCGCCTTACGCTCGAAGACCTCGCCCGCATGATTCCGCTCGACGGGAACGGAGAGAGGAGGCTTAGGTGATACACCTCTACACGGGGTGCGGCCAGGGCAAGACGAGCGCCGCGGTCGGGCTAGCCGCCCGCTCGCTCGGCCACGGGCGCCGCGTCGTCTTCGCGCAGTTCCTCAAGGGAGGGCCCTCCGGCGAGATCGACTCCCTCAGGGCGCTTGGCGCGATGGTGCTGCGCGCGCCCCGGCACGACTTCTGGTGGAATCTCGGCCCATGCGAGAAGGCCGCCGTCGCACGCGAGAACGACGAGCTCATAGGCCTGGTCCTCGAGCGCTGCCGCTCCGAGTCTCCGCCAGACCTCGTCGTCCTCGACGAGTTCACCTACGTCCACAACACGCCCATGGCCGACGAGAATCTTGCGGCCCTCCTCGTCAAGGAGCTGGCGAGGCGCCGGATCGAGGCCGTGTTCACGGGCCGGGAGGCGGGGCCCCTCGCGGAAATCGCCGACTACCATTCCGACATCTCCGAGGTCAGGCACCCGTCTTCGATTGGCTGCCCGCCCAGGGAGGGAGTGGAGTTCTGAAGCCCCCTTGCAAACCGTCGGCCGTTTTGGAAGATGAAGGGTCAGAGCTTATTGATACAGTAAAATTGATACAGTAGCCGGGTTTTTGGTATAATGTCCACATGAGAAAGAACAGGGTTATCGAGCAGAACAGGTGCTATCACCTGATTAGCCGGCTTGCGCACCGTGCGTTCTTCCTCGACGACGAGGAGAAGGACCGCGCGGTTGCGCTGATGCGCCGCGTAGAGGCAGGAGTAAAAGCTAGCATGAGTTACTGTATCAATAGAACTGTATCAATAAGCTCTGACCCTTTTGCCCCCCCTGCGGCACCTCCAGCTGGAGGAGATGGCGGAACACCGCGAGCTGGCGCCGGGCGTGGTGCGCGTGACGTACGGCAACGGCGACAGGATCTACGTGAACCACACGCAGGCGGCGGCCTCGCCCGACGGCGTGTCCGTCCCCGCCCAGGATTTCGTTTTCCTTCCCGCGCGCTGAACAATTGCCACCCCGCCCCTTGCGCCCGTCCACAGGATGTGGTATCATTTTCCCGTTTCCCGCGAGCTTTTAGAAAAAATTAAGTGCTAGGAAAGATGGTTGCTTCTAAAAATCTAAAATTTGTTGTTTTTCTGCTTCACGTCCTTGCTGAGGCTTGGCATAAGATGCCTTCGGAAGTCTATGCCGTGCTGAAAGGTTCGGGTGTGTTGGATGGTTACATATTACCAAGTTACGACGTCCTCCACACATTGGGGGCCCGTTACCTTGTGCAAGACATAACAGGTTGCGTCAGGGATTGGGGGTATAGTATATGATTGTTTATCATGGTGGAGTTTGCGAGATTCGCCGTCCAGACATCTTACATTCCAATATGAGTGTTGATTTTGGTTCGGCGTTCTATGTGACAACGTTCCAAGCGGTCCTACGAGCCGGAGGCACGAAATGCCGAACCCAGCATTTGACTACTACGCGCAGGAGCTTGAGCGAAAGATCATCCTTCGCCTAGCCGAAGTCAAAGACGTAGACATTTCTACAGCCATGGACTGGTATTATCGCAGCCAGCTCGCCGTCCAGATTTCGCAAAACATCAACGACATTGCATACCTTGACAGCAAGTATCTGGTTCGCGACCTGATCGAAAACGAACCAGAACTATTTGCCCGTTGCTAGCACAGGATATCCTCCTGTTTTACAATTTTCCTCGCCGCCCCTTGCGCCCGCCAAGGGTGCCGTTTCCCCGAAGGGCGGCTCCCCGTTGTGAAGATGAAGCGGCGAGAGCGCCGCTTCCCCGAAAGGGCGTGTTGAAGCGGCGAGAGCGCCGCTTCCCCGAAAGGGCGTGTTGAAGCGGCAAGAGTGCCGCTTCCCCGAAAGGGCGTGTTGAAGCGGCAAGAGTGCCGCTTCCCCGAAGGGCCGCTTCCCCGAGGCCGTTGTCGCAAAAAGGATTTCGTTTTGCTTCCCGCGCGGGTGCGGTTATGGTAGAATAGGGGCCGTCATCCACCAGAAGAGGATTACATGATGAAGCGAATCACAGCGTTATGCTGCGGCCTCGCCGCCTGCGCGGCGTGGGCGGACACGAGTTTCAAGGCGGGCGAATGGACCGTCGACTTCAAGGCGGAGGGCGCGCGCCTCGAGCTCGCGCACGCGGCGAGCGGCGCGCGGATCGCGGGCGCGCTCGCGTTCACGGGTCCGAGCCGCGCGGGCGACCGCGCGCCGGACGGCACGGTGAAGACGTGGAAGGTGGCGGACTCGCGCGACGGCGTGCGCAACCGCCTCGCGCTCGTCGCGCCCGACGACAACGTGCAGGGCTACGTCACGTTCCAGTCGTCCGGCCCGCGCGTGTCGATGCTCGTCTACCACCGCACGGCGCTCGCGTACGACGGCGAGTTCACGTTCACGGGCGCGGTGCGCTACCGCGACGACGCGTTCGCGTGCCGCCTCACGCCCGCGGAGGGCGAGCGCGTGCTGTCGCTCAAGTCCGGCGACGCCGACTCCCTCCTCAACGACGCGCTCTTCTCGGCGGTGGCTGACGAGGCGCTGCGCGTGAAGGCGGACAACCTCGCGCTGATGTCCATCTCCCCCGGCGTGTGGGAGTTCGGCCTCGCCGCGTCGATCACCGAACCCGCGACGTGCGAGATCTCCTTCGAGGTGGAGCGCGACTACTACCGCAGCCGCTGGGTGCCGTACTACGCCCCGATCGACCGCACGCGCTCGCCGCGTCCGCCCACCGGCTGGATGAGCTGGAACATCTACTTCGACAAGGCCGGCTCGAAGGAGAACCTCGCCGAGGCGCGTCTCGGGAAGAAGTACCTCCAGCCGTTCGGGCTCGAATTCTGGTCCATCGAGAGCTGGCAGGAGAACTCGAGCGAGCTGCCCGTCTCCAAGTTCTACAACATGGACCTCGAGACGCACCCGCAGCAGTTCCCCGAGGGCATGAAGTGGCTCGCGGGCGAGATCCGCAAGCTCGGGTTCCGTCCCGGCCTCTGGATGGCGCCGTTCGGCACGGGCAACACGAACTTCTACAAGGCGCACACGGACTGGTTCCTGCACCGCAAGGACGGCAAGCCGATCGCCTGCTGGAACGGCAAGTTCACGCTCGACCCCACGGTGCCCGCCGCGCGCGCGCACCTGCAGAAGATCTTCGACAAGGCCTCCCACGACTGGGGCTACGAGTTCTTCAAGATCGACGGCATGAGCGGACGCGGCCCCGGCTACTGCGCGCACCTCTACGAGCGGCCCGACATCCGCGCCTGCTTCGCCGACCCGTCCTGTCCCAATCCATTTGAACTGTGCGTGAAGGCGTTCCGCGACGGCATCGGGCCCGACCGCGTGTTCCTCGCCTGCCAGGGCCACTTCACCGGCGCCGAGGCGGCGTACGCGGACGCGTCGCGCACGGGCGCGGACATCGTGCACCCCAACAAGCCCGTCGGCTGGAACAACATCCTCCTCCAGGCGCGCTGCACGATCAACCAGAACTTCGCGAACACGATCGTGTTCTGGTCCGACCCCGACTGCATGATGATCAGCGACAAGGCGCTCGCGGACGAGCAGGCGCGGGTGGAGACGACCATCGTGGCGCTGCCGGGCCAGCAGACCTTCGCGGGCGACAAGCTCGGCGAACTCGCCCCCGGGCGCATCAAGATGCTCCAGCAGGCGCTGCCGGTGGCGGACGTGCGTCCGGCGGACCTCTACCCGAAGTTCGGCCACCTGCCCGTGTGGGACCTCTCGGTGAAGCGTCCGTTCGGCGCGTGGCACGTGGTGGCGCTCTTCAACTGGACGGACGAGCCGGCCGAGATCGGCGTAGACTGGGAAGAGCTCGGCGAGCCGGACGACAAGGCGTTCCTCGCCTGGGAGTTCTGGACCGAGACCTGGCAGGGCCGCCTCACAGAGCGGCTTGCGATGCAGGTGCCGCCCCGGAGCGTGCGCCTCGTGGCGCTCCAGCCCGACCAGGGACGCGTGCAGTTCCTCAGCTCCGACCGCCACGTGACGCAGGGCGCGGTGGAGCTGAAGGGCCAGACGTGGTCGGAAGGGGCGTGCACCGCCACGATCAACGTGATCGGCGGCTTCCCGCTCACGGCGCGCTTCGCCGTGCCGGACGGCGTGTCGGTGAAGGGCGTGAAGGTGCCGGACGGCGTGAAGGCCACGACGCGCACGGAGGCGGGCGGGAAGGTGCTCGCCGTCACGCTCTCCACGGAGAAGACCTCCGACGTCCCCGTCACAGTTTCAGTTGGTTTTTAGCCACAAAGAACACAAAGAACACAGAGTTTTTAGCCGCAAAGAACGCAAAGATTGCAAAGTCAGTCGAATGAAAACTTACGAAAACAGCAAAGGAAATCTTCTTTCTATGCGTACTTTATGGCTGAATACAAAAAGGACCGAGGAAATTAGTTCTATGTTACAAGAGTCTTTGTGAACTTTGTGTCCTTTGTGGCTTAATCAATTGAAGGAATCAAGATGTTACCTTAAAAAAGGAAGTACCCAGGCATGAATACGAGACGACAGTTCATTCGCGGCGCCGCGGGCGGCGCGGCCCTCTTCAACATCCTGCCGCGCGCGCTCATCGCCGGCAGCGGCGCGACGCCGCCGAGCGAGACCGTGCGCGTGGCGTCGATCGGCGCGGGTGGACGCGCAGTCGCGGACATCTACGGCCTCGAGCACGCCGGCGCGAAGATCGTCGCGCTCTGCGACGTGGACAAACGCCGCAGCAAGGGCCAGCGCGAGAAGCGCCCGAACGTGCCGTTCTACACCTACTACAAGGAGATGCTCGACAAGCACGACAAGGACATCGACGCCGTGATCGTGGGCGTGCCCGACCACTGGCACGCCACGATGGCGATCGAGTGCCGTGCGAGAAGCCGCTCGCGCAGAGCTTCCACGAGATGGACGCCATGCTCGACGAGGCGAAGAAGCACCCGAACCTCGTCACGCAGGCGATGAACCAGGGGCACGCCTACGATACGATCCGCGACTTCCGCGAATGGGTCGAGGCGGGCCTCATCGGCGAGGTCACCGAGGCGCACATCTGGTGTCCCGCGAAGTACTCTTTCATGGACAACCTCGACGACATGCAGCTCAAGTGGGACGTGCCGGAGGGGCTCGACTGGGAGCAGTGGCAGGGGCCGGTGCCGCACCGCCTGTACTTCCCGAAGTTCCTGCCCGGCGCATGGCGCTTCTGGACGATGTACGGCACGAACACGCTCGGCGACTGGAGCTGCCACCTGATGGACCCGCTCTTCTGGACGTTCGGCCTTGGCCTGCCGAAGACGGTGAAGGCGGAGGTCGTGGGCAGCTGGACGCCGGAAAAGCACGGACTCACGTTCCCGAAGGGCGTGAAGACCACGTTCGAGTACGTGAAGCGCGACGGCAAGCCGTTCAAGCTCGTGTGGTTCGATGGCGAGGCGTGCCAGTCCGTGCCCGTGCCGCCCGGCTACAAGGGCGACATGAAGTACTACCCGCCGCATAACTCCAACGAGGCGCGCAAGCGGCGCGACGGCATGTGCAACGGCGCGTTCGTGTACGGCACGCGCGGCGTGATCGAGTACGGCCACCACGGCGCGAACTACCTGCGCATGCTGCCCGACACGACGCTCGAGAAGCTGCGCGCCGACGGCGGCTGCCCGAAGCAGAAGTATCCGCGCATCCCCGGCAAGGACCCGAACTCGAAGCCGTTCAACGAGTTCATCGCGGCGGTGAAGGGCGGTCCCAAGGTGGGCAGCGACTTCGCCTACGCGGGCGCGATGACGCAGTGCTCGCTCACGGGCGTGGCGGCGCTCTTCGACCCCGGCAAGCTGCTCACGTGGGATACGGCCACGCGCCGCTTTGCGAACAGCGTCGAGGCCAACGCCCGCCTCTGCCAGCCCCGCCTCGCCGGCTGGTGACTTAACAACTTCGGGCCGAAGGCCCACTTAATAACTTAATTCAAAAGGAGAAGCTAATGGAAGTCTCAAGAAGGAAATTCATGTTGGGCGTGGGCGCGGTCGCCGCCGCACCGGCGGTGCTGGGCGCCGCCCAGAAGGTGTTCAAGGTGGGCCTTGTGGGCTGCGGCGGACGCGGCACGGGCGCGATCCAGAACATCATGGACGCGGCGGCGCTGCTCGGCTGCAAGGTGCAGCTGACG
>ONRL01000161.1 GCA_900320225.1 uncultured Lentisphaerota bacterium | reverse complement strand
CCAGTCGAGGCGGAAGTCGTCGAACAACGCCGTACGGTCGCCGGTCGGGACGATTTGCAGGCGGAGCGTATGTTCGCCCGCGGCCAGGTACGGCAGCAGATAGCGGTAACGCGTCCAAGGCGTCGCGAGCGCCGTCAGTCCCACGACGTTCGTACCGTCCACGAGAATGTCGACGGGGGCTTGGCCAGCGCCGCCAAACCGCGCGGTCAACAGGAACGAAAGCTCGTAGCGGCCGGCCTCCGGCAGCGTAAACGACGTTTCAACGGCAGACTTGCCCTTCAGGATCAGCATGGACACGCCATCGGGTGTCGGCTTCGGGATCAACTGTGAGCCGGCGCTCGAATAGTAGTGCCCGTCCCGGATGATGTAGACCAATCCCTCCCGGGCCGTCCATCCTCCCACGCTTGCGCCAATGGCAAGTTGATTGTTGGCGGCGCGTTCCGAACCATAGCCCTCGAAGTTCCCCGTGACGGCGAAGACGCCGCGCAGCGCGTTCGAGGACATCGCCGCCTGCTCTTCCTGAACGAGTCGAACGATGGCCCCGTTTTCAACGGAAAGCGTCGCACCATCCGGCACGGAAGCGAACGGCAGAACGCTGTCAGGAGTTCCGCCGACGTACTTGCTCGCGGTCACCGTGCCGGAAGCCCCGTCGGAGATGGAGACGACCGACTTCGACGCCGCGTATGTCTTGCCCGCGACCGCGGAAAAGGCCACATATCGGAAGTTCGTGGCGGAGGCCGTGCCCGACACATCCGTGAGCGCCACCGTTCCGCCGCCCATCGCTTTGCTGGCCGCTTCCACCAGCTCTGGCGGCACCTCCAGCCTTGCGCCGTTCGCCACGCGGATTGTCTTCGGGAAACGTCCTTCGCGCGAAATCCAACGGTTGTTGAGGTAGCGGTCCACCCGCACGCGCTCGGCGTCGGTCAGGCGGTTGGTGAACACCGCCGCCGCGTAGAGGCGATCGCCGCCCACGCGGTCGCCCGCGCCGGTCACGCCGCCGGCCTGGTACTCGCGGAAGTTGAAGAAGCTCTCCGCGCCGCACACCCGGAGCGACGACTCGAAGTCCAGCACGGTATCCTCCTTGGGCTGCGGCGTCATGTCGGCATCCACGCGCAGGCCGTTCAGGAACGTTCGCCCCACGCGCAGGTGTTCAAGCGTCTTGTGCGCCTCCAGCGTAATCGGCGCGAACAGCGAATTCCAGTATTGGGCATCGCTCGTCATCGCGAAATCCTGAAGCCGATCGTCCACCCTGTGCGCCGACCCGAACACGTTGCCGTGGCTCGTGTAGGTGCCCTGTGCCGCAAACGCGTTCCAGATTCTCAGCCAGGCGAAGGAATCGGTCGTCCCCGGCTGGAGCCACTTCATCCACGCGCCGCTTTTGAAATCGCGGAAATAGACGTACGGACGCCCCGCGTCGGTAGTGAGCAGGACTGGATATTTCGCCGCCGACGCGTCGGTGTAGTACGACGCGCCCTCGGCGCGCACGTACTTGAGCGTGCCCGCCGCGATGTCGGCCGCCATCTCGCGCGCGTCGTACCACGTCGTCACCTCGCCCGCTTCGTTCGTGACCACGTTCACCTCCGCGTCCACCCAGAACGCCGCCTTCGCGAGGACGTCCGTCGGGACTTCCTCCGGCAGCAGACCCGTGTCGCGCGTGAAGCGCACCGTGCCGCCCGCCACGTCCAGCGTGCCGTTCCCGGCCCAGATGCGCTCGAGCGGAATCGTCAGCGTCCCCGCGCCGGCCTTGCGCAGCGTGCCCTCGATCAGCAACGTCTCGCCCTGCACGGCGTCCAGCCCGTTCGTGCCGACGAGCGCCACGTCGCCCGTCTCCACGACCTGTACGCCCGCCGCCGCAAAAACAAGCGCCACTGCCGCAAATGCGGCTAACTTACACCCCCCTAAACGGGCAGGAATTGTCACTTTCATCAGCTTCATTTCGTTCTTCCTTCCTCACGAAACCTTTTCCAGCCCGCACATTCTACCAAAAACCTGCGGCTCGTGCTTGTATATGCGGGTGAAAAAAGTGTATAATCGGTTACTGTCTACGACAGACAGGAGAATTGCCGCATGACGATCCGAGGAAAGAAAAGCCTGCGAAACGCCTTCTTCAGGGCGCTCGGGCCGAACGCCGCCACGTTCAAGGCGGTGTTCGACGCCGCGCGCCAGCTGCTCGAGACCTCGAGCATGCTCGTCGCCTGCGGCTTCTACGACCAGAGCCACTTCACGCGGGCGTTCATCCAGGAACGCGGCATCGCGCCCGGCACCTACCGCCGCCAGCACACAGCAAGAGCCGCTAACCGCCGAACTTCAGCTTGAAGACCATCTTGAGGGATTCGACGGCGATGGAGCCGGTGATTTTCGAGGCGCCGGCGCGGCGTTCGGAGAAGGTGATGGGGATTTCGGCGAGGTGAAGGCCCGCCTGCCACATCCGGTAGTTCATCTCCATCTGGAACGAATATCCGAAGGACTTGATCACCGCGAAGTCGCCGAGCATCTCGAGCGCGCGGCGGGTGAAGCACTTGAATCCGCCCGTGGGGTCCTTCACCGGCGTGCCGAGCATGAAGCGGATGAAGATCCCGCCCGCGCGCGAGATGAGCCAGCGGCGGAACGGCCAGCCCACGCACTTGCCGCCCTTCACGTAGCGAGAGCCGATGACCACGTCGGCCGGGTTCCCAGGATCCGCGTCGAGGGCGGCGAGGAGGCGCGGGACGTCCTTCGGGTCGTGCGAGAAGTCGCAGTCCATCTCGATCACGTGCGTAGCCCCCATCCGCAGGGCCTCGGCGAAGCCGGCCACGTAGGCGCGGCCGAGCCCCTCCTTCTTCTCGCGGTGCATCACGTGCACGCGCGCCTCGCGCGCGCAGATGGCATCAATCACCTCGCCCGTGCCGTCCGGCGAGTTGTCGTCGAGGAACAGCAGCTGTCCCTCCGGAGGCAGGTTCGCGAGAACGGCGGCGGCCATGGCCTCAACGTTCTCGCGCTCGTTGTAGGTGGGGATGACGACGATCGGCTTCATGTCACTTCCCGGCGGCGAACTCCGGCAGGAGCTCGAACAGCGTCTCGGGGTAATCGGTCGTGAAGTGGTCGAAGCCGAGCGCCCAGAGGCGGCGATGGACGTCCTTGTTCTCGCCTTCGGTCCACGTGACGGTCTGCACGCCCACGCCCGCCTTGTGGCAGCGTTCGATCGCCGCCTTCATGAACGGCGTGGAGGGGCAGAACGGGTCTTCCTTCGTGAGGTCCGTGCGCACGTGGATCTGGATCTGGTCGATGCCCGGCCAGCCGGCGGCCTCCATTTCGTCGAGCTTCTGCGAGAGGAACTTCTCCGTGCGCGCGATTTCGGCGGGGGAGTTGTTCTTCGGCCAGGCGCCGAGCCACACCATGGAGCGACCCTTCGGCGCCATCTTGCGCCAGCGGGGGATGAGCTTCCAGTTGGGGGAGCAGTAGTAGACCTGCTCCTGCACGCCGAAGCGGGCGGACATCTCCGCCATCATCTCGGGAGGGGCGCCCTTCTCGTCGAGGTAGAGGAGGCGCTCGGGGCGTCCCTTCATCGCGGCGAACACGCTCTCCATCGTCGCGAGGCGCGTGGTGGCGTACTCGGGACCGAGGTAGGAGCCGGTGTCCACGTCACGCACCTCGTCCCAGGTGAGGTCCTTGATCTTCTTCTTCGCGAGCTCGGGCGAGATGCCGCGCCCGATGCGCTTGAGGTTGTCGTCGTGCATCGCGATCGCCACGCCGTCCTTCGTGAGACGGGCGTCCGCCTCCGGCGTGCAGCCGTGTCCCCAGCACCAGAGGAACGTCTCAAGCGAGTTGTCGGGGCGCGCCTTCTTCCCGCCGCCGCGGTGGACCTGGCAGCGGTAGAGGCCCTTCTCGCGCGGGATCGGCGCGGGCTTCTCCCACGTCTCGGCCATCACGGCGCCGGCGACGAGGGCGGCGAGAATGAGAAATGCGTGCTTATTCATGGCTGATCCTTTGCGGCGAGTTTTGCGACTTCTTCTTTGAGGGCCTTGACGTCTTGTCGGAGCTTCATGATCATCTTCGGCGCGAGCGAGATGGCGGCGACGTTCTTGAGAGTGGTGGCGGGGGTGCCCACCACGTACTTCTCGCTGCCGTCGAGCGTCTGCGGCACGCCCGCCTGAGGGCCCACCTGCACGCCGTCCGCGATCTTGATGTGCCCGGAGATGCCGGCCTGCGCCCAGATGAGGCAACCCGTGCCGATCTGCGTGGAACCGGCCACGCCGGCCTGCGCAATGATGCCGGAATAACCCGCCACCTTCACGTTGTGGCCGATCTGCACGAGGTTGTCGATCTTCGTCATCGGTCCGATGTAGGTGCGGCCGATGCGCGCGCGGTCGATCGTGGTGTTCGACCCGATCTCCACGCCGTCGCCCAGCTCGACGATGCCGAGCTGGGGGATCTTCTCGATCTTCGGGACGCCATTCTCCATCGTCGTGTTGTAGCCGTAGCCGTCGCCGCCAAGGCGCACGCCGCAGTGGAGGATCACGCCCCGTCCCACCTTCGTGCCCTCGCGCAGCGTCACCTGCGGGTAGATGTGCGTGCCGGCGCCGACGGTGCAGTTCTCGCCAATGAACACCTGCGCCTCGATCACGCAGCCGTCGCCGATCACCGTGTCCTTCTCGATGATCGTGTACGCGCCCACGTGGACGTTCGCGCCGAGGCGAACCGAGGGATCGACGATCGCCGTGGGATGGACGCCCGGCGCGCGCACGGGCGCGGGCGGGGCAAAGATCTCGGCCGCCGCCATGCAGGCATGGTTCGGGTCCGCCACGCGGATAATCGTGCACGGCGCACCGTGCGACCAGTCGGGCGGCAGGAGAATCGCGGAGGCTTTCGTGGCCTGCACGAGCGGGACGTGCTTCGCGTCCTTACAGAACGAAAGATCCCCGGACCGGGCCTCCTCGAGGCCCGCACAGGCGGTGAGCTCGACATCATCCCCTTCGAGGACGCCGCCCAGACGCGCGGCGAGATCACTTGCCCGCATCGGCTTTCGCCTTCTCTTTCTTCTCTTTCCGCTTCGCGGGATCGACGCCCATAGCCTTGAGGATGTCGTCCGTGACGTCGTAGGACTCCTTGGCAAACGCGAGCATCGTACCGTCAGCGATGAAATCGTAGCCGTTCGCCTTCGCGTAGGCGCTGATCTTCGCGCGGATGTCGTCTGTCTCGAGCTTGATGAGGCGCGACTCGAGATCGCCCAGGTCATTCTGGAAACGGGTGGCCATCTGGCGCATCTCCTGCTGACCGGCGAGGAAGCGCTGCTGGACGGCCTCAAGCTTCTTCTGTGCGGCGGCACGCGCCTGCGTGGAAAGCATGGGGTTCTGGAGGTCGCCCTGGGCCTTCTTGCCTTCGTCGGCAATTTCCTTCAGCTCGTCCTGCTTCGCGTCGAGCTTCGCCTTGTAGTCGGTGTCGGTCGTCTTCACGAGCGTGCGGTTGGACTCGTGCTGGGGATGGAGGCGGACGAGGTCCACCATGTTCACCGTGCCGACTTTCATTTCAGCGGCGACCGTCAATGCGGCAACCGTCGCAGCAAGAACAACAATCTTCTTCATTCTATTCTCCTTTCAATTCACTTCTCTCACCACTCTCACTTCTCCCGCCACCCTAGAAGTCATACCCGATCGTGAACGAGAACACTTTCTCGTCGACGTCTTCGTCGGGATCGACGATCGGCGTGGCGAAGTCGAGGCGGATCGGGAACTGCGGGAGGTCGAGGCGAAGGCCGAGACCCACGGACCAGCAGAACCAGTCGGTGTCAAAGTCGAACTCATCCTCGCCCACGCTGCCGAGGTCGGTAAACGCCGCGACGCGGACCATTTTCACGATGGGCACGGAGTACTCCATCGTGGCGCACCAGCTCGTCTTGCCGCCCCACGGCACGTAGTGGCCGCGCTTGTTCTCGCGGGAATAGACGCGCGGGGCGATCTCGCGGAAGTCGACGCCGCGGATGGAACGAGAACCGCCGAGGAAGAGCTTGTCGTAGATCGGCAGGTCGCCGTTGAACGCGTCAACCGTCTCGGCGCGGAGGCCCCACTGGAGCACATGGCTCCACTTCTTGACGGCCGTCCAGTAGTGGCGGTAGCGGAAGCCGGTGCGCCAGTACTCGTTGTCGCCGCCCACGATGTCGCCGTGGATGTTGAAGAGATAGCCCTTCTTCGGGAAGAGGAACTCGTCGCGCGTGTCGTTGCGCCAGAAGATGATAAGCGGGATTTCCCAACTGTCGCCGTATTTGTCCTCCTGCTCGCGCAGGAGACGGCGAGGCTCCGCGTCGTGCGGGTGCTCGTAGAGCAGGTCCTTCTCGACGTCGTCCATCTCCACGTACTCGGCGGCGAGCGACACGCCGGCGCGCCCGAAGGGCCTCCAGCTGGGCCAGAACTTGACGGGAGCGCTGAGCGACGCCTCGATGCCGCTGCGGATCACGTCGTAGTCGTCGAACCAGCGCAGGCGGCGGTAGCCCGTGACGGTGAGCTCGAGGTGGCGGTCAAAGAGCCACGGTTCGGTGACGGACGCCTCGTAGGTCTGCACGCGCGGACCGGCCTGCACGAGGATGCGGCCCTTCTGCCCGCCGCCGCGGAAACGCCAGGGGTTGAAGAGGTCGAAGTTGTTCTCGTGGATCTCGACCTGTCCGAAGACGGAAGATTCGGAACCGGCGCCGAGACCGACCATGAAACCGCCGGTGGTCTGCTCCTCGACCTCGAACACGAGGTCGCGCTCCTCCGGCTTGCCGTCCTTGGATTCGCCGCCGTCGACAGTCTCGAGATAGTACTGCACGCGCTGGAAGTAGCGGAGATTCTCGAGGCGGTGCTTCGAACGCTCGGCGAGGTTCGCCAGCATGGGGTCACCCGGCGAGAGGCCGATCTCACGGCGGATCACCTTGTCCTTCGTGTAGTCGTTGCCGCGCACGAGCACGCGGCGGATGACGACTGGCACGCCCTCCTCGACGGCGAACACGAGGTCCACCGTGTCGCCGTACTCTTCCGTGGGGATCCGGCGCACGGTCACGTGCGTGTCCGCCAGCGCCTTCTCCCCCGATCCGCAGAACACCTCGATGTCGTGTGCCGCGTCAGCCAGCGCCTTCGCGCCCGCCATGTCGCCCGTATGGAGGTTCTTCACGGCGCCGAGGACGGCGTCCTCGGGGTACTGCTTCACGCCGGTGACGGACATCTTCCCCACCTTGTAGCGGGTGCCCTCGACGACCTTGAAGACGCGGTCGACCTTGTTCGAGCTGCCCTCGACGGGAACGGCTTCGGGAAGGGAGACGGAGACGTCAAGGTAGCCGAGGTCGCGGTAGTAGTTGGCGACCTTGTCGCGCGCCTCCGCGAAGTCCTGCGGAGTGGCGGGCGTGTCAACGAACCAGCCGAGCGGGTTCCACCACGGATACTGCTGGAAGGCCTCGCGCAGTTCGGACGCCTCGACGCCCTCGATGCCGTCGAACGTGAAGTCGCGGATCTTGACGCGCGGCCCCTCCTCGATCTCCATTGTGATGGTGACGGCGTTCGGCGAGCCTTCGACTGGCTCGACGCGGGGCGTCACGCGCACGTCGGGGAAGAACTTCCTCTGGTAGGCGGTTCGGATGCGGCCGGCAGCGGCCGCGATCTCGGCCTCGCCATAGGCGTAGCCGTCGCGCAGCTCGGAGAGGGAGATGATCTTCCCCACGCCCCAGTAGTCGTTGCCCTTCACGTTGAGCGGGCCCTGGAAGCGCTTCTTGCGCGTGACGACATAGGTGACCGCCACGCCGTTCGCGGACTGCTCGGCCTTCACCGTGATGTCCTCGAACTCGTTGGCGTCGCGCAGCGTGCGCACGTCCCGCGCGCACTGCTGCGGGTCGTACTCGTCGCCCGCCTTCACCATGCAGCGGGCGAGCACGTCGCCCGTGTCCTCGCCGCCGTCCGCCAGCTTCACGGCGACGGACGACACTTTCGCGGCGTGCGCCGCGCATGCGGCCATCACCATGCAGAACAGCAGTTTCTTCATGTTGTCTCCCTTTAACCTGTTAAGACGTTTGCGAGATCACCCCTCGAACTTCACCGGCTCGACATGCCAGATCTCCTGCGCGTACTCCAACACGGCGCGGTCGCTCGAGAAGCGCCCGGACCGGGCGATGTTGACGAGCGACATCGCGTTCCACTTCTGGGCGTCGCGGTACGTCGCGTCCACGCGGTCCTGCGCGTCGCAGTAGCTGCGCAAGTCGGCGAGGAGCATGTAGTAGTCGTTGTAGTCCAGCAGCGCGCGGAGGATCGGGTCGAAGAGCCCGGGCTGCAGCACGGAGAACGCGTTGCGGCGGATCATGTCCAGCGCGAGGCGGATCTCCGGGTCGGCGCGGTACACGTCGCGCGAGTTGTACGACGGGCGGAGCCGGGCGACGTCCTCGGTGCGGAGGCCGAAGAGGAACATGTTGTCGTCGCCGACCTCCTGGTTGATCTCCACGTTGGCGCCGTCGTAGGTGCCGAGCGTGAGCGCGCCGTTCATCATGAACTTCATGTTGCCCGTGCCGGAGGCCTCGGTGCCGGCGAGCGAGATCTGCTCGCTCAGCTCGGCGGCGGGCATGATCTTCTCGGCGAGCGACACGCGGTAGTCCGGCAGAAAGGCGACGGTGAGCTTGCCGCGCGTGCGCGGGTTGCCGTTCACCACGCCCGCGATGCCGTGGATGAGGCGGATGATGAGCTTCGCCATGTAGTAGCCCGGCGCGGCCTTGGCCGCGAAGATGAACGCGCGCGGCACGGGGTCGTAGGACGGGTCGTTGAGCAGGCGGTTGTAGAAGATGATGATGTAGAGCGCGAGCAGGAGCTGGCGCTTGTACTCGTGGAGGCGCTTCACCTGCACGTCGAAGATCGCGTCGGGGTCGAGCTTCGCGCCGACCGTGTGCACCACGTAGTTGGAGAGGACGCGCTTGTTCGAGAGCTTGATCCGCGCGAGGCAGTCGAGGAACGCCGAATCCTGCGCGCACGGCTCGAGCCGCTTCAACTCGTCGAGGCGCGTGATCCACCCGTCGCCGATCTTCTCGGTGATGAGCTGCGCGAGCGTCGGGTTCGCCTTGAGGAGCCAGCGTCGCGGCGTGATGCCGTTCGTCACGTTGTGGAAGTGGTCCGGCAGGAGATCGTAGAAGTCCTTGAAGAGGGAGTCCTTGAGGATCTGGGTGTGCAGCTGCGCCACGCCGTTCACGCTGGAGGACCCGATGATGGCGAGGTTGGCCATGCGCACGTAGCGTTCGCCGCCCTCGTCGATGAGGCTCATGCGCGCGAGGCGGTCCTGGTCGCCGGGGAATATCGCGGAGATCTGGCGCAGGAAACGCCCGTTGATCTCGTAGATGATCTGGAGGTGGCGGGGGAGCAGGCGCTCCATCATCGCGACCGGCCACTTCTCGAGCGCCTCGGGGAGGATCGTGTGGTTCGTGTAGCCGGTCGTGCGGCACGTGATGTCCCAAGCCTGGTCCCACTCCACGCCCTCCTCGTCCACGAGCACGCGCATGAGCTCGGGAATGACGAGCGCGGGATGCGTCTCGTTCAGGTGGATGAACGCCTTCTCCGGCAGCTTCGACCAGTCGGCGGAGCCGTTGTCCTCCACGAAGCGCCGCAGGATGTCCGCGAGCGAGCAGCGCGTGAAGAAGTACTGCTGGCGCAGGCGCAGTTCCTTGCCGGCCATCGTGTTGTCGTTCGGGTAGAGGACCTTCGTGAGGTTCTCGGCAAGCACCTTCGTCTCGACCGCCTCCACGTAGGAGCCCTTGTTGAAGTCCGCGAGGTCGAACTCGTCCACCGCCTTCGCGCTCCAGAGACGGAGCGTGTTGACGGCGTTGGCATAGCCGACGATGGGGAGGTCGTAGGGGATGCCCTGCACCTGCTCGGCGCCCTTCCACACCCACTTCGGCTTCCCGCCGTCCTCCACGTACTCCACGCGGCCGCCGAACTGGACGATCTGCGCGTACTCGGGACGCGCGAACTCCCACGGATAGCCGTCCTTGAGCCAGTGGTCCGGCTCCTC
>ONRL01000098.1 GCA_900320225.1 uncultured Lentisphaerota bacterium | reverse complement strand
ATCCCGAAGGACTTCGACCACATGGCCGAGGTGTTCGCGGGCATCGTGCGCCACTACGAGAAGGGCTGGGGAACCCCCGACGGCAAGATCCGCCCGATCAAGTACTGGGAGATCTGGAACGAGCCCGACGGCTCCAACAACATGTGGAGCTTCAACGGCGGCGTCAATGACCGCGACCCCAAGAACAACCGCAACGCCGAGCGCCGCGAGCTGTTCGTCAAGTTCTTCGTGAAGGTGCTGAAGCGCCTGAAGAGCGAGTTCCCGGACGTCAAGGTCGGCGGTCCCGCGCTCTGCTCCATGCGCGAGGACTGGTTCCGTCCGATCCTCCGCGCCTGCAAGGCGGAGGGCCTCCGCCCCGACTTCCTCTCCTGGCACTACTACGGCAACGACCCCGACCGGATGTTCAAAATGGCCGCCGACGCCGACAAGATGTGCAAGGAGGAGGGATTCGACGGCCTTGAGTTCATCATCAACGAGTGGCACTTCATCTGCAAGGCCGGCTGGGGGAAGAACGCCAAGTTCCGCGCGCCCGACAACATGAACGACATCAACTCCGCCTGCTACACCCTCACCGTGCTCTCCCGCCTCCAGACCTCCCGTTACGACCAGGCCTACATCTACGGCTGCCGCTTCTACGGCAATTGGGGCTTCTACAACTACGAGACGAGGGAGCTCAACAAGACCTTCTACGCGCTGAAGGCATTCGGCGAGATCAAGAAGGGCAGCGCGGACATTTGCGCGAGCGCGAGCACGGAGAAGGACGTGACCGCCTTCGCCACGAAGAGCGCCGACGGCAAGAAGGCCTTCCTGCTCGTCACCGACTACTACGGCCGCGGGACGCAGATCCCCGTGGCGGTGAAGGGCCTGAAGGGCGTGAAGAAGGTCTCGGCGCGCGTGCTGAGCTTCGAGAAGGACCTCGAGCCGTTCCCCGTCAAGATGAAGGACGGCAAGTTCACCCTCTCCAAGCCGGACGCCTACTCCGCCGCCTTCCTCGTCACCTTCGATCTCTGACCTAGGAGCTTTCCATGAAAAAGGCTCTCTCCGCGGTCCTGCTCGGCGCGGCGCTTGCGTCTGGCGCGGTCGTGTACGACGTGCGGGACTTCGGCGCGGCCGGCGACGGCCGCGCGAAGGACACCGCCGCGGTGCAGCGCGCCGTCGACGCCGCGCACGCGGCCGGCGGCGGCACCGTGGAGGTGCCCGCCGGCACGTACGTGTGCGGCTCGATCTTCCTGAAGAGCCACGTGGACTTCCACCTCGGCCCGGGCGCGGAGATCCGCGCGAGCGAAGACCCGGCGGACTACAACGCGCCGGACGTGTGCCCGCAGAACTGGACGAGCGTCAACGAAGCCCACCGCGGCGGGCACCTCTTCCTCTGCATCGAGCAGGAGAACGTGACCGTGCGCGGCCCCGGGCGCGTCAACGGCAACTCCCGCGCCTTCCTCGTGGGGCCGAAGGGCGAGCGCTGGAGTCAGGGTGGCATTCCGTTCCGTCCCGCGCAGATGCTCTACTTCGTGGAGTCGCGCGACGTGCGCGTGCAGGACCTCGAGCTGGCCGACTCATCCTACTGGTCATGCTTCTTCCACGGCTGCGAGCAGGTGTCCGCGCGCGGACTCTGGATCCACAACGTGCGCACCGGCTTCCACACCCACAACGGCGACGGCATCGACATCGACTGCTGCGCGCGCGTGACGGTGAGCGACTGCCGCATCTCCACGGCGGACGACTGCATCACCCTGCGCGCGAGCGGGCGCCGCCTCCGCAAGGCGCGCGACTGCGCCTACGTGACGGTGGCGAACTGCGTGCTCTCCTCGCCCTGCAACGCGATCCGCGTGGGAGTGGGCGAGGGCCGCATCCACGACGCGACGTTCTCGAACATCGTGGTGGAGGACACGCGCACGGCCGTGAACCTCGTCTCGAGCTGGAGCAAGGAGTCGCGCGGCGTGGACATCAGCCGGATATCCTTCTCGAACTTCCGCGTGGACGCCTTCCTCTTCTGCCAGGTGTCGCCGAAGTTCGCGAAGGAGGCGGAGTTCAGCGACATCGTGTTCTCGGACGTCTCCGGCGTGCAGCGCGTCGCCTCCGAGGTGACGGGCAACGCGTCGCGCGCGGCCGAACGCGTCCGCTTTCGCAACGTGGACCTGCCGTGCGGCGTGTTCGCGCGCAACGTCACCGACTTCGAGATATCCGGCGGCACGCTGCAACGGGTGAATCCCTCGGAGGAGAAGCTCATCGCGCGCTCCCGCGCGCTCGACTTCCACCGACGCGTGATGTGGGACGAGACGGCGTACCGCCCCGGCGGCCTTGCGGAGCCGCTCCACGCGAAGATCCCGGACTGCGACCAGTATGCCGCGCTCCACCCGCGCTTCGCGAAGGCGTTCGCGTTCATGAAGCGCCCCGACCTCGCCACGCTCGCGCCCGGACGCTACGAGATCGACGGCGACAACTGCTGGGCGATGATCCAGGAATGCGACCTGAAACCCTACCCACGCGACAAAGGCGAGGCGCACCGCGCGTACATCGACATCCAGGCGCCGATTACCGGCGAGGAGACGATCGGCGTGTGCGACCTGCCGCGCAACGCGGTCGAGCAGCCGTTCGACGAGGCGCGCGACTACGCGCTCTACGCCGTCAAGACGCGTCCGCTCACGCTCCGCCCCGGCGAATTCGCCGTCTTCTTTCCGAAGATCGACCTCCACATGCCGGGCTGTACCACGGGCACGTCCTCCCGCATCCGCAAGCTCGTGATCAAAGTCCGGAGATGAACGAAGTCGGAGCAGATACGTGTTCTTCGCGGACAAGACCGCCCGGGCCGGGGCGAGGGGAGTGGTCAGCGACGCGGGAATGTGGTAAAATAACGGTGCCATGAACATCAACAAGATCAACCCGTCCACCCTCAAGATCACGGATGTCCGCTTTGCGGACATCGACGGCGCGCCGAAACGCTGCACGCTGATGAAGGTCTTCACGAATCAGGGACTCGTCGGCTACGGCGAAGTGCGCGACGCCTCGAGCCGCACCTACGCCGCGATGCTCAAGAGCCGCATCCTCGGCGAAAACCCCTGCAACGTCGAGAAGGTGTTCCGCCGCATCAAGCAGTTCGGCGGCGACTCGCGCCAGGCCGGCGGCGTGTGCGCGGTCGAGCTCGCGTGCTGGGACATCTGCGGAAAGGCGTGGGGCGTGCCGGTGTGGCAGCTCCTCGGCGGACGCTGGCGCGACGAGATCCGCTGCTACTGCGACACCGATTCCGAGGGCGGCGGACGCGACATGGGCGCGGCCCTCAAGGCGCGCATGAAGATGGGCTTCACCTTCCTCAAGATGGACCTCGGCATCGAGCTGCTGATGAACGTGAAGGGTGCGCTCATCGCGCCGCTCGGCTATCTCGACTACATGAAGAAGATGAAGCATGTGGTGCAGACGCCGCATGGATCCATCGATCCGCGCGCGATGCGCGGCGAGGCGTACGACCTCTTCAACACGGCCCATCCGTTCACCGGCATCCACATTACGGAGAAGGGGCTTGACTACCTCGAGAAGTACATGGCCGACGTCCGCAAGGTGATCGGCTGGGAGGTCCCCATCGCGATCGACCACCTCGGCCATATCCCCTACGAGGACGCCGTGCAGCTCCTGCGCCGCCTCGAAAAGTACCACCTCTCGTGGGCGGAGGACGTGCTGCCGTGGCAGATGACGGACGCCTGGAAGCGTCTCCACGCCGCCACCACCACGCCGCTCGGAACGGGCGAGGACATCTACCTGAAGGAGAACTTCATGCCGCTCCTCGAATCCGGCGCCCTTGCGGTGGTCCACCCCGACCTGCTCACGGCGGGCGGCGTGCTGGAGACGAAGAAGGTGGGCGACCTCGCGGAGGAACACGGCGTGCAGATGAACCTCCACATGGCCGAAAGCCCGATCGCGTGCCTCGCGGCCGTGCACGTGGCGGCCGCCACGCGCAACTTCATGGCGCTTGAGCTCCACTCGGTGGACGTGCCGTGGTGGGGCGATCTCGTGAAGCCCGCGCTCTCGTACAAGGGTGGCTTCATCAAAGTGCCCACGAAGCCCGGCTTCGGCATCGACGAGCTGAACGAAAAGCTGATCGAGAAGCACATCTGCAAGGACTTCCCCGCCGCCTGGTCGCCGACCGACGCCTGGGACCGCGAATGGGCCAATGACCGTCGGTGGAGCTAACCATGCGGGACAGGGATTCTTTCTTGTTCGATGCCGTGCGCGTGGCGCTTGCGCTTGCCTGCACGGCATTCGCGCTGGCGGCGCGGGGCGAGGACCGCAAGGAACGCGTCCTCCGCCGCTTGGAGGCGGTGAAGGGCGAGAACGTTCGCCTTGCGTGGGCGGACATGGCGCGGCGCTGGCCGGATCGCTTCGAGGCCTCGCCCGAGTGGCTGCGCACGTTCGAGGCGCGCCGACAGAAACTCCTTTCCTCGATCAAGGGCGACTGGGGTCCCTACTACGGCGAGCTGCCGCCCCTCGAGGGCGCGGAGAAGTTCCTCGCCGACCTGCGGGAGCACCTGCTCGCGAATCCGCTGCTGGACTGCGACCGCATCCTCGCGGTGCGGCGTCGTCCCGACCGCCTCGGCCTCCACAACAACTGGCAGCAACCGCGCGACACACCCGGTTGCACGAACGAGCTCGGCATTCTCTCCGGTCTGCGCGGAAAACCCACGTTCAAGGTGCTTGAAGCCTCGCCGAACGACGGCTACATCGGCGAGCTCTGTCTGAACTGGGACGGCCGCCGCGTGATGTACACGCGGCGCACGGACCGCGTGGACCATCCGCCGAAGGTTCGCCGCAACCGTCCGACGGAGCGCATCCACCGCGTGTTCGAACGCGACCTCTCCAAGCCGGGCGCGGCCGCGCGCGAACTCGCCTACATCCCCGACTCCGACGTCAACTGCTACGCCGGCTGCTACCTGCCCGACGGCGCGACAATCTTCATCTCCGACGCGTCGATGGTGGGCGTGCCGTGCGTGGTGGGGTCGAGCTGGGTGGGGAGCCTCTACCGCTGCGAGCCGGACGGCGCGATTCGCCGCCTCACGTTCGACCAGGACAACAACTGGTGCCCGAACGTGATGCCCGACGGCCGCGTGATGTTCCTCCACTGGGAATACGCCGACATCACGCACTACTGCTCGCGCATCCTCTTCACGATGAACCCCGACGGCACGCAGCAGCGCGCCTGGTACGGCAGCAACAGCTACTGGCCGAACGCGCTCTTCAACGCGCGCGTGTGCCCCGACAACCCCGACCGCTTCACCGCCACCGTCACCGGCCACCACGGCCACCCGCGCTACGGCGAGCTCGTCCTGTTCGACGTGAACCGCGGCCGGCACAAGGCCGACGGCGTGGTGCAGCGCTTCCCCGAGCGCGGGAAGAAGGTGGAGCCGATCGTGCGCGACCGCCTCGCCGACTACTCGTGGCCGAAGTTCTGCCACCCGTGGCCGCTCTCGCAAAACTACGTGCTCGTGACGGCGCGTCCCACGGAGAAGGACGGCTGGGGACTTTACCTCGCCGATGCTTTCGACAACCTCACGCCGATTGTCGAGGAGACGGATTTCGTCTACTTCGAGGCGACGCCGCTGCAGCCCTCCCCCGTTCCGCCCGTCATCGCATCCAAGGTGGTCCCCGGCACCAAGGACGGCTTCATGAAGGTCACCGACGTCTACGACGGCCCCGGCCTGAAGGGCGTGCCGCGCGGCACCGTAAAGGCGCTGCGCCTCTACACCTACTCCTTCGCCTACCGCTGGATGGGCGGCGAGACCGACCACCACGGGCTGGACGGCCCCTGGGACATCAAGCGCATCCTCGGCACGGTGCCGGTGGAGGCGGACGGCAGCGCCTACTTCAAGGTGCCGGCGAACGTGCCGATCTCCATCCAGCCGCTCGACGAGAAGGGGCGCGCGCTCCAGCTCATGCGCAGCTGGACGCAGGCGATGCCGGGCGAGCTCGCCTCCTGCAGCGGCTGCCACGAGGAATACGAGGCGAGCGCCGGACCGAACCGCCGCCTCATCGCCATGGAGCGTCCTCCGAGCGAGATCAAGCCGTGGTACGGACCCGAGCGCGGATTCGACTTCCGCCGCGAGGTACAGCCCGTCCTCGACCGCTATTGCGTGCGTTGCCACGACGGCAAAGGCCAGCCGCCCGCCGGCACGGCGTTCCGCGGCGGGCTCGCGAAGCCGATTCTCACGGACCGTCCCGACATCTGCATCAAGTCGAAGGACGTCTACTACCTGAACGACGGCCTTTTCCCGCCGAGCTACATCGAGCTCTGCTCCTATGTGCGCAGCCACACGCAGGAAGGCGACAACGCGCTCCTCACGCCGTGCGACCTCGCGGCGGACACCACCGCGCTCGTGCAGATGCTCGAGCGTGGACACCACGGCGTGCGGCTCGACGCGGAGTCGTGGGACCGCATCAACACGTGGATCGACCTCAACCGCATGGGACATGGCACTTGGCACGAGACGGTCGGCACGAACCGCGTGGACCACTTCGCCGCGCGCCGCGCCGACCTCCAGCGCCGCTACGCGAACCTGGAGGAGGACCACGAACGCACCTACGGCAAGGCGAAGATCGCCGCGCCCGCGGTCGCGCAGGAGCGCGACCCTCCCGTGGGGGGGGCAACCGCGGGAGGGCCGTGCTCCGTCGCGGCCGTCGGTACTCCAGCGGGAGGGCCGCGCTCCTGCGCGGCCGTCGGCGCCGGTAGGGTATTGTCGGTCGCGCAGCAGCGTGACCCTCCCCCGCGCCGCACCCTCGACCTCGGCGGCGGCGTGTCGCTCACGCTCGTGCGCATCCCCGCCGGGCGCTACGTGAATGCGTTCGGACGCGAGGTGACGTTCGCGCACGATGCGTGGATGAGCGCAGACGAAATCACGAACGAGCAGTACCGCCGTCTCGTGCCGTCGCACGACAGCCACCTTGAACGCGGCGAGTTCATGCAGTTCACGGAACAGGAACGCGGCTACGCGCTCAACGAGCCTGACCAACCCGTCGTGCGCGTGTCGCGCGACGAGGCGGCGGCGTTCTGCGCGGCGCTCGCGAAGAAGACGGGCGCGAAGGTGCGTCTGCCCACGGGCGACGAGTGGGAATGGGCCGCGCGCGCGGGATCCACCAACGTGCTCTGGTGGGGCGGACTCGACGACGACTTCTCGAAGAAGGCGAACCTTGCGGACAAGACGTTCCGCCGCCAGGACCGCTTCCGCGCGAACGTGCCGGGCATGGCGGTGCCCGAGTGGCGTCCGGCGGACATCCGCTTCGACGACGGCTACCGCGTGAGCGCGCCGGTCGCCGCGTTCGCGCCGAACGCCTGGGGCCTCCGCAACGTGCACGGCAACGTGTGGGAGTGGACGGCCGACACGGAAGGGGACCGCGCCGTGGCGCGCGGCGGATCGTGCTGGAGCCGTCCGAAAGACGCCACCTTCGCCGCGCGCGTGACCTACCGCACCTGGCAGAAGGTCCATGACGTGGGTTTCCGCGTGTTGATGGAGGAGTGAGATGAAGATATTGGCCCTTGCGCTTGGTTGCACGGTGGTTGGCTTGGGAGGACCGCGCTCCTGCGCGGCCGCCGGTACCCCAGCGGGAGGGCCGCGCTGCTGCGCGGCCGCCAGCGCGGTGTCGGTCGCGCAGGAGCGCGACCCTCCCCCCGTTGACCTCGTGACTCCCCTCATGGGCACCGACAACACGAAGGAGCTTTCCTGTGGCAACCTCTATCCCGCCATCTGCCGTCCGTGGGGTATGAACGTGTGGACGCCGCAGACCGGCAAGATGGGCAACGGGTGGATCTACCTCTACGCAGACCGCCGGATTCGCGGGTTCCGCCAGACGCACCAGCCGAGTCCGTGGATCGGCGACTACGGCCAGTTCGCCGTGATGCCGATCACGGGCAAGACGATCTTCAAGGAGGACGAGCGCGCGAGCTGGTTCACCCACAAGACCGAACACGCCTCGCCGGCCACGTACCGCGTGTACCTTGCCGAACACGACGTGACGGTGGAGCTCGCGCCCACCGAACGCGCCGCGATCTTTCGCGTGACGTATCCCGAGACCGATACGGCGCAGTTCGTGGTGGACGCGTTCGACGAGGGATCGGCAATACAGGTGGACGCGGCGCGTCGGCGCATCAGCGGCTGGAGCTCGAAGCGGAACGTGCGCGGAAACGAGAAGGACGACCCGCCGCGCGCGTTGCGCAACTGGTTCGTGCTGGAGTTCGACCATCCGTTCGCCGCCGCGCCGGTGTGGGCGGACGGCACGTTCCGCGAAGGGCAGACCGCCTGCGAGGCGAAGCACGCGGGCGTGGTGGTGCGTTTTGCGCCGACAAAGCGCGGCGAGCAGGTGCACGTGCGCGTGGCCTCGAGTTTCATCAGCGCCGAACAGGCCGAACGCAACTTGCTCGAGCTCGGCGAAGGGGACTTCGACGCCGTTGCCGCGCGCGGACGGGCCGCGTGGAACGAGGCGCTCGGGCGCATTCGTGTGGAAGGCGGCACGGAGGACCAGAGGCGCACGTTCTACACGTGCCTCTACCGCGCGCTCCTTTTCCCGCGGCGGTTCTTTGAGATCGGCGCGGATGGACAGCCCGTCCACCGCAGTCCCACAACAGGCGAGGTGCGTCCGGGCGTGTACTTCTGCGACACGGGCTTCTGGGACACGTTCCGCTCGCTCTTCCCGCTCCTCAACTTCCTCTACCCCGAGATGAACGCGCAGATGGCGAAGGGACTGGAGGCGTGCTACGACGAATGCGGGTGGCTGCCGGAGTGGTCGAGTCCGGGCCTGCGCCACTGCATGATCGGCAACAACTCCGCGTCGGTGGTGGCGGACGCATGGCTCACGGGCGCGGCGAAGGGGTGCGATATCCAGAAACTCTACCGGGCGCTCCTGCACGGCGCGAACGCGGTGCATCCGAAGAACGTGCATGTGGGGCGTCTCGGTTTCGAGGCGTACAACGAGAAGGGGTGGGTGCCGCGCGACGTCGGCATCCGCGAGAGCGCGGCGCGCACGCTTGAGTACGCGTACGACGACTGGTGCATCTGGCGTCTCGGCGTGGCGCTGGGGCGTCCGAAGGAGGAGACCGACCTCTACCTTGCGCGCAGCCGCAACTGGCGCAACGTGTTTAGTCCCGAACACCGCCTCGCCTGCGGACGCGCCGCGGACGGGACGTTCAACCCGGATTTCAACAAGTTCACGTGGGGCGGTGACTTCACGGAAGGCAATTCCCTCCACTACACGTGGAGCGTGTTCCACGACATCGCCGGGCTGATGGAGGCGATGGGCGGACGCGACGCGTTCAACGCGCAGCTGGATGCCGTCTTCGCGTTGCCGCCCGTCTTTGACGGCGCGTACTACAAGGGCATGACGCACGAGATCCGCGAGATGCAGGTGGTCAATTTCGGCCAGTACGCGCACGGCAACCAGCCTGTCCAGCACGCGATCTACCTTTATGCGTGGAGCGGGCAGCCATGGAAGACGCAGTATTGGGTGAAGGAGGCGCGCGATCGTCTCTACCATCCCACGCCGGACGGCTACTGCGGCGACGAGGACAACGGACAGACCTCCGCATGGTACGTGTGGTCCTCGCTCGGGTTCTATCCGGTCTGCCCCGCTTCCGGCGAGTACGTGCTTGGCGCCCCGGCCTTCCCGAAGATCACCGTCACACTCCCTGGCAGCCACCCGCTCGTGATCACCACTGGGACAACGGGCGTCTCGCCCGTTGAAATTCCCGACAATCGCTACGTTCAAAAGCTCTTCTTCAACGGCGTGGAATACGACAAGAACTACCTGAAACTCGACGACCTCCGTGCGGGTGGCACGCTCGCCTTCGAAATGTCGTCCACGCCCAACACCATGCGCGGTACTTCTCCCGATGCGGCCCCGTCGTCGTGGGGACTTTGAAACGGCTCGATGCCCGTCATTTGAGCTGGAGGCCGACGAGCTGGAAGTCGGGGCCGCCTGAAACGAGCGCCCAGCGGATGACCGACGCGCCGGCCGGCACGGCGAGCGGACGCGGCGACTGGACGATTCCGCGCGTGGCGTTCGCAGGCAACTTGACCGTGACCGCCGGCGACCCGTCGCACGAAAATGCAATCTCGGCGGCGGAGGAGGAACGATAGCCGACCGTGAGCGCGTAGGCGCGTCCCTCCTTTGAACTGACGGTGAAAGACGGCTTGATTGCGCGCGCGGGATTCACGTCCATCTCCCGCGCGGCGATCGTTCCCGGCAGGGCGTGGATGCCTTTGGGCGGGTCGCCGGCCATCCACGCCGTGCGCCGTTTCATGAGCGTGCCCCAGCCGCTCCACTCGTAGTACCAGTGCGGCGGCGCGCCCCACGTCTCGCCGCCGGAGGCGGAACGGGCGTTCATTTCGTCCAGGCCCTTCTTCAGCCACGTCACGGCGTCTTCGCCCAGGCCCATCCGCACGCGGTAGTGCGCATACGCGCACTCGCGCGGCGCACCTTCCGTCCCCAGCGCGCCGCGCAGCTTCGGACTCGGAGCGAGCGAACGCCATCTTCCCGAACGGTGGCGCGCCCGGTAGAAGACACCGTTCTCGAAGGAAGCTTCACCTTCGGCGTCCGTGAAGCCGGATGGCTCCCACGCGCTGAGATTGTAGCGGTAGCTCCATTCGAGTCCTTTCAGGATGCGGTTGTCGAGCGCGCCGTAGAGGTCGTCGCCCTGCAGCCAGAACGTCTCGGCGATGGCCACGTACATGAACAGCCCGGCCATGACGTGCGCCTGGTCGCGCGAGGATTCCTGGCATTGCCCGTTCGCGTAGATGTAGTGGCGCAGCTGCTCGTCGTAGCCGTAGTCGACGATGTCGCTTCTGCGTCCGCCGATCTTGAACGTCTCCATGAAGTCGTCGGCCTCGACCGGAGCGGGCGAGGTCTTGGGCGGACCCGGCTCGTAGGGGTCGTCGTCGGCGCGGTGCGGCTGCGCGGTGAGATACCGCCACACGCGGTCGTACATCTTCTCGTCTTCCAGGAAGACGGCCATGGAAAGGACGGCGCGGAACGCGAAGAGTCCCTGGTTGCCGAATCGGCCGGCGTCGCCGTTCTTGAGGATTGGGTAGAACCTCTCGCGGAGCATGCGCGCGAAGCGCGTCCGGTCGTCCACCGCCCAGCCCGGATAGTCGCGCACCAGTTCGGCGGCCTCGCAGAGGAGGAACACCTTGCCGTAGTCGAGGGAGGCGGTGCCGTGGAGGTCGAAGGTGTCGTAATGGGAGCTCGCGTTGATGAAGGCGACGGCCTTGTCGGCATAGCGCGCGTCGTCGGTCAGGCGCCACAGGAGCGCCAGGTCGTGCGCGCGCCGTCCGGCGTGTCCGAGCGTGGCGTTGCAGCGGTCCGGCACGAGGGAGGAGCCGTAGTCGGGGACGCCCTGCGCGGGATTGGACGTGCGGCAGTCGCGTAGGGTGGCGAAGGACGAGGCCCACGGCTCGCGTCCTGCGGACACCATCGCCCGCGCGCGGTCGATGTCGGCCTGCGAACAGTCGATGCCGGGATGGACGAACGTGCGCGCGGAGGCCGTTGCGGCAATCGCAACGAGCAGTCCGGCGACGATTCCCCTCTTGGTCCGCATCGGCTGTCGTCCCTCAGCGGAACACGAGGAAGGTTCCCGTGGGCGCCCACTTCAGGACGAGCGAC
>ONRL01000177.1 GCA_900320225.1 uncultured Lentisphaerota bacterium | reverse complement strand
CTTGGCGAGTTGGTCGATGTTGGCGGGCTTCATGCCGTGGTAGTTGATCTCAAGCGCATCCTCGCCCACCAGCCACTGGCAGAGGCGGTTCAAGGCGGTAGCAGCGAAGCGCGTCATCGGCTTTTCCTGCGGCGTGTAGGGCCATGCGGCCGGCGCCATCATGAGGAGACGCCCTTCGGCGCAGGCATCGAAATAGCGGCCGACCGGCTTCTGCAGCCGCGCGAAGCCCTTGTTCTGCAAGGTGACGAGCGGCAGTTTTCGCTTCAATGCTTCGCGGGCGATCTGCCGCTCGCCATCGGAAATGCACGGACTGATGATCACGGCGCCATGCGCGGCGGCGGCAAGGGCATCGGCCAGCCGCTCTGCATATTCGGGCGAAGTGCTGGCGGTGATCGGCTCGCCGGCGGCATCGCGGGCGATCTTCAGCCCGCCGCCCGGCTTGGGAATGCGCACGTAGGCGAAGAAGCGGCGCGAGCATTGCACCTGGTGGAGCGGGCGGGCAAGCAGATGGCGGTTGCCAATGGCCTCAAAATGGCCGGTCATCCGCCCGCCGTCGAGCGGCAGGGCGATCCTGGCCACGCGGCGGAAGAGATCGGGCACCGCGCGCTTTTCCGCAAGGCGGCGAGGATTATCGCGGAGATAGGCGATCATGGCCTTCAGCTGCCCGTCGCGGAAAAGGATGGTATCCTGGAAGCCCTCGGCCCAGGCGGGGAATGCGGCGCAAGAATGCGCCGCCACGGCACCGGCGCTTCGCCCAGTGCCATCGCCGGTGTGCTTGCCCTGTGCCTCGCCGTTTTGGGCGAGCTGGTTCTGTGCCTCGCCATTCTTGGCGAGGATCTTCCACCGCTTCGCCGCGCCGGCCTTGAAGCCGCGGATGAGCGCCCCCAAGGGCTTGGGCAAGGGCTCGTGCACGAAGATGATGAAATGGAAGTGCTCGGGCATCAGCTGCTTTTCGATGATTTCCACCTGCGGGTAGAGGCGCGGCATTTCCATGAGCGCATCGATCACCGCCTCGCCGAAAGAGGTGGGCTCGATGCAGGCTGCGCCACTGGTGGCGGGAATTGCGGCGCAAGAATGCGCCGCCACGGCACCGTGGTTCTGTGCCTCGCCATTCTTGGCGGGGAGGTTCCGTGCCTCGCCATTCTTGGTGAGGATCAGGCTCCCCAGCCATTCTCGCGTGCGATCCGCCAAGGTGATGGTGATCATGTAGATCGCCCGCTGGCAGTAATCCCAGCCGGTCAATCGCCGGGTCATGCGATGTTTGATTTCATCTTTCATGGCTCTTGGAAAGAGAAATGCTTGCCGGCGGCCTACCTCCCTCAGCGCTGCAGCTCGCTCGCCAGCCATGTGAAGGCATCTCCGAAATACGCCTTTCCGCCGTAGTTCACCTTGCACGGGATACCGCGCCCGGCGCACAGCTCGCGGAACTTCTCGCCGAACACCGGCGAGTGCGTGGGATCCTTCGCGATTTCGCCCGGCTTGAGCGGCGCGCCGTACTGCAGAAAAATCTGCGGTGCACGCGCCGGATTGATTTTCCGCGCGAGGGCGGCCGGCGAGATGCGCTCGATGTCGGCGAGGCACTCCGCGCGGTGCGCGAGCCAGTCGGCGAAGTTGCGGTAGCCGAAGGCGTGCGCGCCGTAGCGCGAATTCGGGATCCATTCCTTCATCTCCTGCGGGTCCATCGAGGTTTGCGCGATGATCGGCGCGACGGCCCGGATGCCGTGCATGTTGCCGTCCTTGAGCGCGAGGTAGAGCGCGGTGCAGGCGCCGGCGCTGCCGCCCGCGAGGCCGATGCGCGAAACGTCGAGGTTCCATTCGTCGGCGTGCGCCTTCACGAAGCGGAGCGCGTTCTCGCAGTCGTCGAGGCACCCCATCACGGGCGGTTTCACGCCGTCGGCGTGCGCGTCGCGGATGTAGCGGTAGCCCGTGCCCACCACGGCGATGCCGCGGTCGAGCAGCATGCGGATGGCGGAGCCGAGGATGTGGTCCTCCATCGCGCCAACCGACCAGCCGCCACCGTGGAGATAGATGACCACCGGCGCGCGCGCACTACCGACGGCCGCGCAGGAGCGCGGCCCTCCCGATATGCTAGCCCTACCGCGGGAGGGCCGCGCTCCTGCGCGGCCGCCGGGAAGGAACACGTCGATCTTCTGCTTCGGGTGCGGGCCGTAGGGGATGTTCTCGTATGTTGCTGACGGGATGGTGAAGAGCTGCTTCGTGGAGGGGTTGACGTAGGTGTATTCGCTTGCCGGCTTGCGCCCGAAGACGGCGGCGACCGCGCGGAGAAAACCGTCGGCGTCGAAGTTGTTCGGGGCGATGTAGCCGCCTTCAGTATATTCGTTCCATCCGTAGATCAAGATGGCGCGGGGGGCCTTCGGATCGGCCTCCACGTGTTTCTTCGCGGACTCGAGCAGCGACTGGAACTTGTCCGGCGTGTTGCCCAGGCAGATGTAGCCGTAGGGGTAGCGCACCGTCCGCCAGGGGAACGGCTCCTCGTTCCGGCATCGCATGGTCACGTCGCGACCGGCGGTGACAGCCGGGATGTACGGCACCGTGGCGCCTGTGGAATACTCCTTCCAGCATTTCTGGTGCCACGGCAGCATCTCGGAATAGTCGAAGGTGAACGTGCCGTCCTTCTCGCATGCGACCGCCGCCGGACAGGTGGCCAGATTGTAGCTGCCGATGCAGTCGAAGCCCGCGTCCGAGAGCATCTTCGCCGCCTTTTCGCTCCAGGGGTTCATGCCCTGGAAGTAGATTCCCGCAAGGCCGTCCGCGATTGCGATCTTCCGCGCCTCGTCGAGAAGCTGCCGCGTCTTCTCCGGCCCGCCCATATCCTGGACGAAGCGCGGGGCGCTGTAGATGGAGAAGAACGGCTTGCCGTCGCGCATCCAGTGGTTGGGCTCGTGGAAGAACTTCTTCGAATAGCGGATGTTGTTCAGGAAATCCTCCGGCGTGCGGGGCAGCTTCATCAGCATGCGCTTCGGCGCGCGCGGGTCGTCGCGGAAGGAGTCCACGCGGTCGTGGTAGCACCACATGAGGCAGAACTTCATCTTCATGCGGTTCGGCGCGCGGAGGAAGCCCTGCTCGAGCGACTCCTGCATCGTCATCTCGCCGCCGTACCAGTACCAGTCGAACAGGAACACGTCGATCCCCGCGTTCGAGGCGAGGTCGATCTCCTTGGCCACGTCGGCGGGGTCCTTGCCGTCGAGGAATCCGTAGAGCGGACGGAGCGGAACCTTCTGCCCCGGCACGCGCAGCTTGGCGTCCTTGACGAACTCCCATTCGTTGAAGCCCTTGTGGAACCACTCGTTGCCCTTCGGGTACTCGTGCCAGTGCGGATAGTAGACGCACGCCACCTCGATCTTCTTTTCGGCATCCGCCCATGCGCCGAGCGCCGCCAACGCCGCGCAGACAAACAGGCCCCCCTTCATCTTCCGCGCGGCCGCCGCGATCAAGGCGCATACGTGCGACTGTTTCAGGACATTCTTTCCCATGGGAACTCGTACCTTTCTTTCGTCGCGAGGCGCATCACCTCACTTGACTTCAAACAGCTGGTAGATCGCCGGCGCGGCCGCGTTCTGTCCGAGCGGAACCTTGCGCGTGACCGTGCGCCCGGGCGCGGCGACCTCCACCCCCTTCATCGGGCGGCTCGGGCAGTAGTTGACCAGATTGAGCGCATAGCCGTCACCGACGCGGCGCGTCTCGACCAGCACCCATCGGGGGACGTTCTCGAGCGTGTACGGCATCGCAAAGCCGACCTTTCCGAGATCGGCGACAAGCCGCTCGCCGCCATCCTTCGGCGCGGAGATTGCATTGACCCACCCGGTTGAGAACACGCCGGAGAACGCATCCGGCTCGTCGCGCCAGACGACGTTCCGGATCCCCGCGAGCTGCGCCCTGAACGGGTTTTTCATGAACTGCCGGTTCAACTCGTCGCATCGGCCCGAATCCCCGGTGACGACAAGCTTCCCGCCACCCTTCGCCCAGGCGACAAGCCGTTCGCGCTGGAACTCGGAGAGGCACGTCTGATCCGACACGACGATCACCTCAGTGTCCGGCGGAATCGTCAGCTCGTCCGGGCGCGACACGATGTAGCCGAACGGCACATGGCGACGCAGGCAGATCTCCTCCGCGACGCCGAGACCGCGATGGCAGCGGCCGGAAAGAACCGTGGACTGAACGGAAAAGAGCAGCTTCACCGGCTCGTAGGGTCTCGATTCAAGCATCGCGCGGTTTTCGGCGACGAACTCGTTGAACGCCTTGAGCAGCGGGCGCCGGCGCTCCAGCTTCGCCTTGTCGTAGAAGCAGTCCGCGCCGGGCGAAACCACCGTGCGGTCGGTCGGGATCCCGCCCAGGACGAGGTCTTCCACCAGGGGCAGCAGGTAGAACTTCTCCTGCTCAGGCGTCATGTTGGAATCGTTGTCGCAGAGCGCGACGCAGGGCATGCCGATCGTCCGGTAGATTTTGAGGATTCGCGCCCTTCCGCGAATCTGGTCCTTTGCGGCGTCGTAGTTGGGATAGTTGCCGTTCTGCGCGATGTAGAGGTCGAGGTTCTTCAGCAGATCCGGCACGTTGACGCAGAGCGTGCGCATGCTTCCCGGACTCCGCACGCCCTGGCTGTTGCAGGAAAGGACCGCGTTCGGATTCGCCTTCTTCAGTTCGCGGCGGAACTTCGCGAATATCTCGTTCATCTGCCCATGCCGCCAGAACAGCCACTCCTGGACGAGCGCGTCCTTGATCTCCTCGTCGCGGAGCGCCGTCTCAGGCGGAATCAACGTGAAGCGCAGATCGTCGAAGCCGAAGCGCTCGGCCGCGTCCGGAAGCTTCGCGAGATGTTCCCGGAACTTGCGCTGGCAGCGTTCGCAGTAGCACTGGCGGCTGAAGGCGTTGTCGAACATCACGCCGTCAAAGCCGCCCTCGGTTACGGCGAAGCGCATGATCGGGATCAGGTAGTCGATCCATTCGTCGCACGAGATGCACGGCACCCAGCGGTAGTAGGCGCCGTTGAAGTAGGGCATCATGTTTCCCGCGTTGTCGCGCGCGGCCCAGTCCCTCAGGTTGGGGATCTCGGCGAGCATGTTCTCGTAGTACAGCGTCATGAACTGGACGTAGGCGAGCACATGCACGCCGTTCGCGTGCGCCGCGTCGACGAACCTCTTCACGTTCGGGAAGTCTCGCTTCTCGAATTCCCAGCCCATGCCCTTGTAGAAACGGCAGTGGCACCAGTTCAGGCCCAGATCCTTCATGAGTGCCGGCGACTCGGTGTCGAACCAGTTGAGCCAGTCGGCGACCCACTTCGACCCGCCTTCGATGCCGCCCGTCGTCCGGCCGCCCTTGCGCCGGTACATCGTGATCGGCTCGTGCGCGCCGAACGTCCAGCGCATGTCAAGGGGATTGATCGTCTCGGCGCCCGCCGCCAGCGCGAACAGGGCGGCTACCAGCACGGGCCGCGCCATGTCACTTGCCCTCTGTCACGACGACGGTCTCGATGCCGAGCGCGCGGCCGAGCTTCTTGAGTTCCGCCGCATGGTGGCCGATGCCGAGCGCGAAGTGGTGCGTGGGGCCCTCCAGCGTCCAGTTGCGGAGGAACGTGCGCACGTCGGGCGGGAACTTGCCGTGGGTGTTCGTGTTGCCGGTGGGCGGGATGGGGCCGGCGAGCGACTCGCCCTCGGCCACCACGAACTTAAACGTGCCGTCGGCCTTGATGCCGATCGACATCATCGTGATCGGGCCTTCCTTGATGTTGAACTCCACGCCGGCGCCCTTCCCGGGCTTGCCGTGGTACTTCTTGAGCGAGCGCAGGACCGGCTTCTTCGCCGCGATGTTCAGGTGGTGCGGGCCGTCGTGGCCCACGAGCACCGTGTCGCGCTCGAAGTCGATCGGGTGGAACTCCGCGAAGCTGCCACCAATGTCGAGTCGGTCGAAGATCATCATCGCCACGCAGTTCTTGAGATCGAACTCGCCGCACATCGGGAAGCCCGCCGCCGTGAGGAGCGAGTTGCCCACGATGAAGTTCGTCACGAGCTCGCGCGTGAGCGATTCCGCCTCGCCCTCGTAGTAGTAGGCGAAGCCGTCGAGCTGGCGCTTCTCGATGAACTTCTCGAGCGCCACGGCCGCCTTCGCGGCCACGTCGAGGTCGCGCGCGTTGAGCTTCTCGGTCCAGGGGTCGCTCACGGGGTCGGGCGTGTCGAAGAAGCCGAGGATGCGCTTCTTCATCGCCTCCACCTGCGCGGCGTCGGGGTTGCGGTAGAACGGCAGGATCTCGTCCGGCTCGCACAGGGCCACGTGGCAGCCGAACGAGCGGCAGATCGCGGTGGGATCCACCTGCATATCGTACATCGCCTCCAGCACGTGTCCCATCAGGCCGATGCGCGCGCGGCGGAGGTCGTGCAGCACGTGCGCGACGGCGCACCACTGGCGCACCTCCTCGGCGGCCTTCGCGTCGCCTTCGAGCTGGCCGATGATCACGTCCGCGACGGGCCGCCCGTAGCGGATCGCGACGCCCGTGAACTCCGGCACCGAGCAGAGGTCGTCGTTGTAGAGCTGCTTGTAGATGGTGGCGTGCTCGTAGTCGAGGCGCGAGTCGGGCTGGAGCGCCACGAGCACGATCGGCACGTTCAGCTCGCGCACGAACGGCGCGAAGGTGGAGGATGTCGCGTAGGTCACCATGTCCACCACGAAGAGGAGGTCGAGGTCGGCCGCCTTCATCGCGGGGATGAGCGCGTGCGCCTTCTGCGGGTTGTCCGACATCCCGAAGCGCGTCACCTTCACCTTGTGCGCGGCGATCTTGTCGGCGAACACGCCCTCCTTCTTCAGCATGTCCTCCAGCAGCCCGGGACACTGTTTCCAGTACGTATCCAGGCCCACCGAGACCACGCCCACGTTGGCCGTGAGGGGCTTGCGGCGCGCCACGCGCGGGGAATCCGCCAACGCGGCCCCAACGGAAAATGACACAATCAATGTCCACACAATCTTGACCATATGAAAAACCTTTCTGAGTTGTTTTTCGGAAATGATACCACAGAACGGTCGTTCTGGGCAATGCGATTTTTATACACCCCCGCACCGCGCCCTTTACCACGCGCGTGCGACATGATATACTGACCGCCACGGGAAAATGGATACCGCGTTGACAGCCACGATTTTTGAGGTCCGGGAGTTCTGCCTCCACGACGGACCCGGCATCCGCACGACAGTCTTCTTCAAGGGCTGTCCCCTGCGGTGTGCCTGGTGCCACAACCCGGAGGGACTTTCCCCCGAACCGGAGATGCTCTTCAAGGCCGCGAAGTGCCACCACTGCGGCAACTGCCAAAATGGTGGGGACTGTCCCCATGGCGCGCGCGTGCCGTGCGGACGCCGCTGGACGGTG
>ONRL01000067.1 GCA_900320225.1 uncultured Lentisphaerota bacterium | reverse complement strand
CGGGCTAGCCCATGAGCAGTTCGAAGTCCTCCTCGATCGGCGGACGTCCGTATTCGCTGATCTCGTAGGACTCCACCATTTCCGGGACGGGCCTTCCGGGATACTGTTCGCGCCAGGCCTGGGCGAAGCGCTTCGCGTCGTTGACCTTGCGCTTGGCCCAGTATTTCTTCAGATAGGCGTTGCGGCCGGCGATGTTGGCCTTGCGGTCGCCGATGGCGGCGACCTCGTCCTCGGTGCCCTTGTCCCAGGGCAGCCACTCGTAGAACTGGGACTGCTGGCAGTCGAGCGCATCGCACCATTTCTCGATGTAGGGGTCGGCATCGACGAGGATGTCCGGCCGCATCAGGCGCGGCACCGTGAAGATGTCGCTCATCAGCAGGATCAGCGGACGGCGGCGAAGCGCCTTCGAGCCCTCGATCCAGTGCGGACAGCCGAGCATGTAGCCGCAGTCCTTGACCAGCGTGCCGATGGTGCGATGGTCCACGTGGTAGTCGCAGTCGCGGTGGGTCATGATGATGTCCGGCTCGAATTCCTGGATCTTGCGCGCCACCATCTCGCGCGCCTCGATCGTGTTCGGGCAGCGCGCATCGCCGAAGCCGAAGATGTCGTAGCTGTCGAGGCCCCAGACCTTGGCGGCGTTGAGCGTCTCCTGGCGGCGGACGGCGGCCGTCTCGGCGCGACTGAGCCTGTGGTGCCCGATGTCGCCGTTGCAGGCGGCCACGAACTTGACGCGGCAGCCCTTGGCGATCAGCTTGGCGGCCGTGCAGCCGCAGATGATGTCGGCGTCGTCGGGATGGCCGCCGATCACCATGATGCGCGGCGGTCCCGGCGTGCGGGGGATTGACGCCCTGACCGGCGGACACGCCGCGACGTAGGTGCGTCCCCTGAGCTTGCTGGATTCGCCCGCCGCCTTGGCCTTTCGGCTAATGCCGATGGCGGAGGCCACAAGCCCCGCAAAAGCCAGAAAACCTCTTCTGTCCAAGTTCATCTCGTATTCCCTTTCTTTTTTTAACGACTTATTTTCCAATGACCTTGACGCCGAGGCGGGCGGCCTCGCGCGTGACGGCCTCAACGGCGGCGGCGAGCGCGGCATCGCCCTTCAGCGAGTCGGGCGTGCCCGGCAGGTGCAGGGAGAAGGTCTCGCCGTGCAGGGCCGCACGGTGGACGCCGCGCACGAGGTCGGGCGTGTAGAACTCCTTGCCGCCGCCGATGCCCACGGCGGGGAACTCCTTGCACTTCTTGGCGGCCTTGGCGGAAACGAAGGGCGCGTTCTGCGAGAAGATCGGCTTGTTGCCGTCGTTGTTGAACACGTAGCCCGCGTCCTTCCAGCCGGACGTGTCGCGCCCCTCGAAGAACAGGCGCAGCTCGCCCTTGCCCGTGGGGGCAAGCGCGAAACGCGACTTCGGGTCCGGGAAAGCCTTCTGGCGGGTCAGGTACCCCGTCCGGCGCCCCGTCTTCTTGTCGGTGGGGGAACTGCCAACGTAATAGGCGCCGTCGAGCTTGAGGATGCCGACGCTGCCGCCGCAGGTGTAGCGTTCCCAGGACGAAAGGTCGCCGGAGCAGGCGATCACGCCGGAGGGGTCGCCCTTCGAGCCGTAGATGCCGAAGTAGAACGTGCCGTCCTCGTACGCGGCCGTCTGGATGCCCATCCAGGTAAAGCCGGTGTCGAGGTCGTGGCGCTTCACGAACTTGAAGTCGGAGGTGTACTCGTACACGTAGTTCTTCTCGTGCTTGAGCGGCAGGCCGCCGATGATGTAGAACCTGTCGCCTTTCCAGGTCATGCCTCCGGCGCCGTGCGGCATCTCGGGAAGCGGAATGGTCTTCAGCGGCTCGAGCGTCTTGGCGTCGTACGCCGTCACCTGGCTCACGCCACGCGTCTCAGTGTTGAATTTGCCGAGGTTCACGGCCACGTACACCACGCCGTCCTTGTAGCACATGTCGCCCTGATGGGAGGGGGCCTTGCGCGAGGCGAGAATCTTGCCCGCGAGGTCGGTCTTCACCACGGCCACGGTGAAACTCCAGTAGATGCTCTCGCCGTCCGTGGCAACGCCCTGCAGGTGGCCGCCGTAGTCGCCCTCGCAGACGATCTTCTTCGGCAGCTCCGCCACGGCGGCGCACGCCGCGAACAGCGCGGCGACAAACGACAAAACTCGATGACTCTTCATGGTTCTCTTCTCCTGTTGTGCGCAGAACGCCTCGTCCCGCAGATGTGAGTATACCACAAAACCCCTGTTGGATGTTACCGGAATGTCACCCAGAAGAAAACCGAAAGCCGGACTTGCACGCCTCGCGGCGCCCAAATCCGGCCCGGCCGCCTTGCGGCGGTTGGCACGCGTCGCCGCGCGCCGAAAATACACCAAGGAGTCGCTTCGCCTTTCTTCCGCGCCTCGGCCGATCCCTCGTCCGTCAGCAGATGAGCCGTAATTCGTTAATTACGCTGGACCAACCGCTAACGCCTCGGAACGGTTCCACTTCTTCCTCGGCTTCCAAAGACCCCCCGGTTACCCAAAGGGTCCTTTTGAATTTCCGAGCCGTATTATACCATGACCTCCGCGGTCGTGCAAGGGGGCAAATTCAAAAACTTTCGCTTCCACAACGGACGGCTCTCTGCTATAATTCCGCACCGTAATCTCACCACCTCAAAGGAGACAAGAAGATGGACTTCAAACGGCTTGGCGGATTCTGCGCGGCGGCGTTGGCCGCGCTGGCGGTCTCGGCACAGATAGAGCTCGTAGCGCCCGCGAACGGCGCGTCCGTGCGCCAGATGCACACCGTCCAGCGCGAATTCGCCAAGGCGCCGTGGGCGCAGTGCGAGAAGTGCTTCGACGGCGCGGAGAACTCCAGGAAGCTCAGGAGCCGCGGCTCCACGCCTGTCCCGGTCAAGCTACAGTGGAAAGGCGACGCGAAGGAATACCAGGTGACCGTGCGCCGGCTGCCGGACGGCAAGGTCGTGTTCGACCAGACCGTCGCCACGAACTGCGTGGCGGTGGACAGCCTGGAGATCGCCACGGAATGGGAATGGACCGTCTCCGCGGGCAGCGACAAGCTCGTCAGCCGCTTCAAGACTGAAGACCGCCTGCCGCGCCTCGTGCGCATGACGGGTTCCAACAACTGCCGCGACATCGGCGGGCGCCGCGGGCTCGGCGGACGCCGCATCCGCCAGGGGCTCGTCTACCGCACGGCGGGACTCAACTCCAACGCCCCGGTGGAGTACTACTCCACGGACGAAATCCTTGAGTTGGAGAAGGCCGGCAAACTGAAGGAGATGGGCCACACGGGCCGCGCGCTCCACCGGAAGCTCAAGAACGGCGAGAAAATTTCGTCGCACGCCAAGAAGAACCGGCTCGTGAAGCGCAAGTGCTTCGCGCCCGGCAAGCGCCGCTTCACGGACGAGGAAGTGGCGCGGATCCTCAAGGTCTACGGCATCCGCAGCGACATTGACCTGCGGAGCGACGACGAGTGCTACGGCATGACGGGCTCCCCGCTCGGACCGACCGTCACGTGGTTCCACATCTCCTATCGAGCCTACTCCGGCGCCTTCACCGAAGAGGGCTTGGCCATCAACAAGAAGGTGTTCGACGTCTTCATGGACGACGCCAACTACCCGATCGTGTTCCACTGCATCGGCGGCGCGGACCGGACCGGCACGGTGGCGATGCTCCTGGAGGCGCTTCTGGGCGTGCCCGAGGAGGAAATCTGGCGTGACTACCTCACGACCGGCTTCGTGGGCGTGGTCAGCGATCCTCCGCACAAGAAGAGCTTCGGCGACGCGGTCAAGAAGCTCAAGGAATACCCCGGCGAGACCCTGGCCGACAAGGCCGAGGCGTTCTTCCTGAAGCTCGGCTTCACGAAGGACGACGTCCAGCGCCTCCGCGAGCGGTTGTTAGAACGTTAGTGCGGCGGCCTCGGCGAGGCCCCCTGCCGGCAGCAAGGCGCCGCGCTCGCCGAGCGCGGCGCTGCTTTACCGTACCAGGCGGACCCGCCGGTGGCGCGGCGCCGACGGCCAGAGGAGCCCGAGAAGAATCCACAGCAAAACCGGCGCGCCGGCGCCGATTGAATAGGCGAGCACGGGATCGGGATAGAGAGGTTTCTTCGGCACGGATGCCGCGCGCACCACGCGCACCAGATCGGCGTCCTGGCCGACGTTCATGCGCATCTCGTTCTCCTTGCGAAGCGCTTCCTCGTAGAGGTCACGCGTCACCTTCTTCTCCTGCTCAAGACGCTCAATCCCGCCGCTCGTCTCGGTGGTGACGATCTCCATCCTCTCGAGGTCCGCACGCAGGGCGCTCGCCTTCCGGCGGAGCTCCTTCAACTGGTTCTGGGCCGTCGTCAATTCGCCCTCCGCCACCGCCGACGCGCCCACAAGGACATCGGCAAATTCCTTCGCCGTCGCAACCAACGCGATCTTCGCCGCTTCAATCTCCGGGTGTTCCTCCGTATACTTGGTGCGCAGGTTCGCCAGGCGTCCGCGGGCGGCGGACCACGCCTTGTGGGCACGGCGCACTTCCGACGACTCCGGCACGCTCGCCGGAAACGCGCCCAAGTCCTTCGGATGCGTTCGCGCCACCTCCAGGAAATCCATCCACGCCCCGACCTCCCGCACGCGCTTCTCCTGCGCCTTGATGTCCGCCGTCGTCTTCGAGAGGCTCTCCTCCAGGTGCCGACGCGCCGACGCACCGCCTTCCAAAGCGTTGGCGGTGCGGATCTCGAGCAACTTCTTGCCGAGGCGCTCGTCCTCCGCCCGAAGCCGCTCCACCTCCGCGTGCATCTTCGCCGCGGCCGCGCCGTCGCGCGCCGCGGTCGCGTTCGTCGCATACGACACCAGCGCCTCCGCTGCGGCGTTGGCGCGCGCCGCGACCTCGTCCGCCCGCGCACCGCGCGCAACCACGGCGATGAGGCGCGAGCGCGGCACGCGCGCGATCTCCGCGCCCGCGAGGGCGTCGCCCAGATCGGACTGCCAGACCGCGAGCCGCGTGTTGAGCGTTTCCTCGAACCCGCCCTCCGCCGGACGCCCGAACGACACCTCGCATTCGCACCGGGACTCGTAGCACGGCGTCGTGAAATGGCAAACGCACCACGCCGCGCCGAGGCCGACGGCGAGAAAAACGAAAAAGCTGAGAAATCTTCCCATGAAGCCGGTTCCGAAGATTGCGGTTTTTCCTGTGCGGATAATATAGCACAATCCTCCCCGTTTCGGCAAGGGTATGATATACTAATGCCCATGAGCGAAACACAGGTCCACATCGCGCTGCCGCTGAAGTACCGCCCGAAGACGTTCGACGACGTCGTCGGGCAAGAGCACGTCACGCGCACCCTCCGCAACGCGATCGCCTCCGGGCGCATCGCAAACGCCTACCTTTTCGTCGGCTCGCGCGGCATCGGCAAGACGACGCTCTCGCGCATCTTCGCGAAGGCCATCAACTGCCCCACCCCGAACGGCGTGGAGCCGTGCGACACGTGCGAAAGCTGCCGCCAGATCGCCGAGGGACGCTCCATCGACGTCGTGGAGCTCGACGGCGCCTCGCACAACAAGGTCGAGGACGTGCGTCCGATCATCGAGGGCGTGCAGTTCAAGCCCGCCGCGTCGAAGTACAAGATCTTCATCGTCGACGAATGCCACATGCTCACCCCGTCGGCATGGAACGCCCTCCTCAAGACCCTCGAGGAACCGCCGCCCTACGTGCGCTTCATCTTCGCGACGACCGAAGGCGACAAGCTGCTCGCGACGATCATCTCCCGCTGCCAGCGCTTCGACCTCCGGCGCATCCAGACGCACCAGATCGCCGCGCGCCTCCGCTACATCTGCGAAAAGGAGGGGATCGACGCCACCGAGGACGCCCTCCTCGCCATCGCGCGCGGCGCCGAGGGCGGCATGCGCGACGCGCTCTCGTCGCTCGACCAGCTCATCGCGTTCACGGGCGACAAGATCACCGAGGAGGACGCCCTCGGCGTGTTCGGGCTCGTCTCGCGCAAGTCCCTCGAAGACCTCGCCGGCGCCATCCTCACGGGCGACGCCGCCGCCATCCTCCGCGCCGTGGAGAGCTTCGACTCCGCCGGCAAGGACATGCGCCGCCTCGCCGGCGAGCTCATGCAGCACTTCCGCAACCTCCTCGTGTGCCAGACGCTCGGCGGCGCCGCCGCCGGGCTGGAGGCGACGCCCGACCAGATCAAGACCCTCCAGGAACAGGCGAAGCTCTGTCCCGCCTCGCGCCTCTTCCGCGTCGCCGACCAGCTGGCCGAGATGCAGGACAAGCTTCGCTACGTGCTGAGCGTGCGCACGCTCATCGAGATGACCCTCCTGCGCGCCGCGCGCGTGGCCACCGTCGCGTCGATCGAGGAAGTGCTGCGCGCCGTGCGCGAGCTCGCCGCGCGCGACGGGAACGCCGCACCGGCATCGGTCGCGCCGGAGCGCGACCATCCCCGCTCCCCCTCCGCTGGCAGTGCGCACCCGCCGAGCGCGCCGCAGCCCGCCGCGCCGAAGCAGCCGCCGCCATCCTCTCCGGCGCCGGGAGGGTCGCGCTCCGGCGCGACCGCCGCGCCGCAAGCAGCCGCACCCAAACCGGCGCCGAAGGCAGCCGAACTCAGCGCGGACGAACGGCAGAAGATCCTCGACGACGACAAGCTCAACGGCCTGCTCAAGGCGCTCCCCGGCGCGAAGATCACCGATCTCCGCTGAGCTGCTTGAAGAACGCGTCCACCTCGGCGCGTTCTTCCGGTTTGTCCGGGAAGAGCGCCGTGCCGAGCGCGATGAACACGAGCGTCGCGACGCCCGTGAGCGAGAAGATCCACTCGAATTCGCGGAGGAACGGATAGGCGGCCCCCATCAGGAACAGCGCCACGCCCACGGCCATGCCGCCCACGAGCGCAACCATCCCCGCGCGGCGGGAAAGCCGCCGCACGAATACGCCCGCGAGCATCGGTATCGCGATGGGCGGCAGGAACACGCCGAACATCTTGTTCGTGACGTCGAAGAGGTCCTTCGCCCCCTGGGCGTACTGCATCACGAACGTGAGCGCCACCACGGCGCCGCCCACGAGCACGGTGGCCCCGCGCGCGGCGAACATCCGCCGGCGCGGCGTGGCCGCCTTGTCCATGCGCAGGTACAGCTCGTTCACCATCACCGACGCGGCGGCGTTGAAGTTGCCCGCGAGCGAGCTCATCGTGGCCGAGAACATCGCCGCGATCACCATGCCGATCATGCCGGCCGGGAGAATCGACTTGCACACCGTCGCGTAGACGGCGTTCATCGCCTCGGAATTGCCCATGTCGAGTTCGGGCATGAACACGCGCGCGGCCATCGCGGGGAAGAAGAAGAGCGGCGGCCCCAGGAAGAGCAGCGCCGCCACGAGATACGCCATCTTCTTCGCGTCCTTTTCGCTCTTCGTCGTGTAGTAGCGCTGCACGAGCGACCAGTTCGTCGAGAGCGTGGACCCCACCGCGCAGAAGAACACGAGCATGTACGTCCAGCCGTACTTGCCGTTCGTGAACGAGAAGAACCCGTCCGGCACGCGGTCGAGGAACACCTTGAAACCGTGCACCAGGCCCGTGCCGCCGTCAAGCGCGGCCAGCCGCCCCAGGCAGAGCGGCGGCAGGGCGAACACCACCGCGAGGATCACGAAGAACTGGATGAAGTCGCACACGAGCGTCGCCTTCAGCCCGCCGAGGAACGTGTAGAGGACGATGATCACGCCCGAGATGCAGATGGACCAGAAGAGCGGAAAGCCCATCCCCACGCCCACCACGGTGCCGATCGCAAGAAGCTTGAGCGCATTGTCCAGAAGCTGCATCGGCAACCCCAGCACCGCGAGCGTGCGACACATCCCCGGCGTGTAGCGCGTGGCGATGTAGTCGATGGGACTTCCCTTCGCCGCGCGCCGCCACCGGACGGCGAGGAACCACGCGCCCAGCAGGACGGCCGGCACGGAAAGCCAGCTCACCGTCACCGGGACCCACCCGAACTTGTACGCGAGCGCCGAGTACATCACGAACGCCAGCGCCGAGAAGCTGTTCATGTAGAACGAAACGCCGCTCAGCCACCAGGGGACGGATTTGTCCGAACCGAAGAACTGCGCGTCGGACTTCGCCCGGCGGCTGTAGTAGACGCCCACGCCGACCATCACGGCGAAGAACGCCGCGATGACCGCGTAGTCGGCCAAGACCAGTTCCCGCATCGTCCGTGCTCCCTACCAAATGGAGATTGCGTCCAGCGCGTCGCGCAGGATGTGTCCGGCGGCCTTCTCCCGCTCGTGCCGGCCCGCGCTGCCCAGCACGACCACGATCACGCGGCGGCCGTTGCGGTGCGCCGTGAGCATGATCGAGCAGCCGGACGCGTTCGTGAAGCCAGTCTTGAGCCCGTCGCATTCGGGCAGGGGCGTGCAGAGGCGCTTCGGATCGGGATTCTTCGGAATGAAGTAGTTGTGCCCCACGAGCGTCAGGGGCTTGCCCGCGCCGTCCGTCACCGTGCACGACGGACACGACGTGTAGGACAGCGCCTTCGGCATGCGCACGAGGACTTTCCCGAGCTCCACGAGGTCGGCGGCCGTCGACACGTCAAACCCCCGCTTCGACCCGCGCGGAGGCGGCAGGCCGTTCGGGGAGGCGTAGCGCGTGTCGCGCATGCCCAGCTCCTGCGCGCGACGGTTCATGCGCGCGACAAACGCCGCGCACAGGTCGGCCGGCGACACATCCTGCGGCGGCGCGCCCCGCCGGCGCAGGTGCGCGAGCGCCGCGTGCTCGGCCAACGTCTCGGCCGCGTCGTTCGCGCTCTTCACCATGATGGAAAGCAGGAGGTCGTGGATCGTCATGGACTGCCCCGGACGGAGCCCCACGCTGCTCGGCTCCATCGAGGCCGCGAGCGGACTCGCCACGGCGCGGTCGTCCAGCCGGTAGAGGCCGGCTTGGACGTCCTCCAGGACGAGCAGGAACGTCATCAACTTCGTGACGGACGCGGGATACCCCGGCGTCCGCATGTTGTCCGCGAACAGGACGCGCCCCGTATCCGCGTCGACCGCGATCGCCCCCCTGTACGGCGCGCGCGGGCCGTACGACGCGGCAGGCGCGGGCGGAGGCGCTTTCGCGGATGCCGGCTTCACGGGGGCGGGCTTCTTCGCAAGCGCCGGCTTCGCGGGGGCCGGCTTCTTGGCAGGAGCCGCTTTGGGAGGTGCCGTTTTTTTCGCGGGCGCGGCCTTCGCGGGCGCGGGCTTGGCGGGAACGGACTTCTGCTCCGCCTGCAACGGCGCGCCGTGCTTCAGCTGGCCGCGCTGGATGGGGGCGGGGGCCGCGAACATCCAGCTGGTTGCGACCAGCCACGCCGCGGGAAAACACAACTTGATCAAACCTGACTTTTGCATAGCGCTGTTAGTATCTCATAACCCGCCGCGCGAGACAAGCAGAAACTGCGGATCACAACGAACGGCCGGCCGCGCCTCTACGTCCCTTTAGGGCATCAGGCCGACCGGCTTCCCCAAGAAAGCCACAGCGGCAAACAAGGTTGCGCAAATGTGGTCACGTACCCGTTCTGCCCAAGCACGCGTGCCGACGCCGTCCGGACGGAAGGAGGCGTGCCAGGTCTTGTCGGCGAGGGCGTAGACGGAAACCTGCGCCCACACGGAAGTGGTCCAGAGCTCAAGCTGCGTCTCGTCGGCGACAGCGCACGCGAGCAGGTTGCGCAGCGCGTCGTAGACGGGTTTGCCGAAATCCCGCAGGAACTCCTCGTGGAACTTCGTGGGGTGCGTCACCTCGTGACGGAAAAGCGCCGCGCACAGCGCCTGCGCCGGTTCGGTGGGCATCGTCATGAAGAGGAAGTCGTCCACCCACTCGCGGACCGCGGCGCGCCAGCTCGCGTCGTCCACCGCCTTTTCCGCCAAGGAGGCCATCGGCGCGCCCAAGTCGCCGAACAGCCGTTTCGCCACGAGACGGTAAAGGTCCTCCTTCGACCCGAAATACCGGTTGGCAAGGGCCATGTTCACGCCAGCCCGACGCGTAATCTCACGCACCGAGGCAAGTTCATACCCCTTCTCGGCAAACTCACGTTCGGCCTCCGCGAGAATCTTCCCACGCGTCCGCTCGCCGTCAACCCTGTTTTTCCTTTCCACCATTCACCTTCTTTCTCCGTGTAATCGCGTGATTACTTTACCACATCCCCGAGCCCCTGTCAACGGGGGTGTCCGGCGACAAGCAGATTTTGAGCATTACCCTCTTGCGGTAGGGGGCGGGTTTTGGTAGAATATTGACTCAATTTCTGAACAGGAGAAGAGAAAAATGAGTCAGCATCGCAGTCTGAGAGGTTCTAGCAAGATTACGTCCAGGCGTAATGTTCTAAAGCGTTTTGAGCGCGTCAATCTGCTTCAGAAACGCGGCCAGTGGAAGGAAGGCGACCGAGGCCTTGGTCTCAAGAAGACCAAGCCGGAGGCTTGATTCCGCCTCGGTTGTCTCGTCTGAAGCCTCCGTCTTTCGACGGAGGCTTCTTGTTTTTTCCCGCCTGCTAGAGCATGCGGAGTTTAACGGGGGACTCGTTCACAATGCCGGCCTCGGTGATTTCCGCAAGCGCGGCGTCGAGCGCCTTCGCGGGCGCGGGGTGCGTGAGCACCACCACGGGCACGTAGCCGGTCTCGCCGCCGTCCTCGTCCTTCTGCGTGGCGGCGGAGATCGACACGCCGTGGCGGCCGAGCGTGGTGGAGAGCGTGCCGAAGCTGCCGGCGCGATCGGCCACCATGAAGCGGAGGTAGAAGCGGCTCACGATATCGCCGGGCGCGCGGAGCTTGGTGGCGCCCTCGCCGTATTCGGGCACGGCGCGCGCGTAGCGCGTCTCGCCGTGCGCCATGTTGCGGGCGATGTCGCCGATGTCGCCCACGACCGTGGACGCCGTGGGCAGGCGGCCGGCGCCGCGTCCGTAGAAGAGCGTGTCGCCCACGAGGTCGCCGCGCACCATGGCGGCGTTGAACACGCCGTTCACGCTTGCGAGCATGTGGGAGAACGGCACGAGCGTGGGATGCACGCCCACCTCGATGTCCGCGTCGTGCCGCGCGACGACGGCGAGCAGCTTGATGCGGTAGCCGAAGTCGGCGGCATACTTCACGTCGAGGCCGGAGAGGTTGCGGATGCCCTCCACCTGCACCTGGTCGAGCGCGGGCTGGAAGCCGTACGCGAGGGCGGAGAGGATGCACGCCTTGTGCGCCGTGTCGAAGCCGTCGATGTCGAGGGACGGATTCGCCTCGGCGTAGCCGAGCTTCTGGGCGTCGGCGAGCACCTCGTCGAACGGCTTGCCCTCGTTCTCCATGCGCGTGAGGATGTAGTTGCACGTGCCGTTGAGGATGCCGTGGATCTGGAGGATCTCGTTGCCGGCGAGTCCCTCGCGGAGGCTGCGGATGATCGGGATGCCGCCGCCCACGGACGCGCCGAAGTAGATGTCCACGCCGTTCTTCTTCGCGGTGTCGAAGATCTCCTTGCCGTATTCCGCGAGAAGCTTCTTGTTGGCGGTGACCACGGCCTTCCCCGCGTTGAGCGCCGCCAGCACGAACGTGCGCGCCACGCCGGTGCCGCCGATCGTCTCCACGATGATGCGCACGTCCGGCGCGGCGATCACGGCCTGCGCGTCCGTGGTCAGAACGTCCGGGTCCACGCGCACGCCGCGGTCCGTCGTGATGTCCACGTCCGCGATGCGCTTCAGCACGATGTCCACGCCCAGACGCTCGGCCATGAGCTTGCGGTTGCGCAGCAGACCCTCCGCCACGCCGGCGCCGACGGTGCCGAATCCAAGGATTCCTACTCCAATTTCCTTCATGTCTTCCTTCTCCTTTCGGGCGCGCGGAGCGAACCTCCGCCGCCGGAAAGTGTGTATAATACCGCATTCTCCCTCTTGCGTCAAATGTCATTTCGTTTTATAATATTGGCATCCGTTTGACAAGGAACCGATCAACATGAAAAAAGCACGCCTTTCCATCGTCCTCACCGCCACGGCGCTCGCCGCCATAAGCTTCGGCCAGGAGGAGGCTTCCGTGCCGTTCGCTCCGCCCACGCTGCAGGTCGCCACAGACGCCGAGGGTCTCCGCGCCGCGCAGGCGCGCCTCGCGGAGCTCAAGGCGCTTCCCGCGCAGACCACGCTCCTCTGCGGCTCGTCGCTCCAGTTCCCCTTCTACCACTTCGCGGTCCTGCCGCGTCACTCCCCCGCCGCCATCGCCGAGCAGTGGGGCATGTCCTTCGGCTCGCTCGCCCCCTACGCGCTGGCGAACGCCGGCCTCGCCGCCGAGATGTTCGCGGAAGGCGCACGCGCGGCCGCGGAGATGGAGGACGGCGAGGCGCGTCAGGAGCTCGTCCGCCAGTTCCAGTCCTTCGGCGAACAGGCAATCGAGCAGACCTGCCAGGCGCTCTGCAAGGACCAGCCCGCCAAAGTGGTCCCGTACCTGAAGCAGCTCATCGCCACGAAGTCCGTGACCGCACAGTTCGGCGACAAGCTGGCGACGCTCCCCGCCAGCCCCCTCGCGGCGGTCCGCCCCGAGTTCCTCGGGCAGCTCGTGAGAAACCTCCAGCCCGTCCTCGCGGGCGAGGGCGCCGGCGCGGAACAGGCCCGCGCGTTTGAGTCCGCCATCATTGATTTCCTCGCCGCCGAGGACATCCCCGCGGACGTACGCGACGCGCTGCTCGACACTTTGCTCGCCCCCGCCTTCGCGCGCGCCGGCGCCGACGCGGCGGCGTTCCGCAAGCTTCTCGCGGACGCCAAGGGCCTCCGCGCGCGCCTCCCCAACGCCGCCTCGCAGGAGTCGCTCGACCAGCGGATCCAGTCGTTTGGCGAACGGATGGTCGAGCAGACCTACCAGGTCGTTAGCACGAACAGCGCGTCCGAGACCATCGCCTACATCACGAAGCTCGCCGAGACGAAGGCCCTCACCGCCCGCTTCGGCGAAGGCCCCGCGCTCGTCACCGTCGCCTTGAACGAGTTCCCCGCGCTGAGTCCGGCATTCATCGCGAAGATCGTCACGAAGGCGTATCCCACCGTGGCCGGCGAGAACGCGCCCATTGCCGACGTCGCCGCCGTTGACGCCCTCGTCGTCAAGCTATTCCAGGGCGGCCTCGCCGACGAACAGGCGACCGCGCTGCTGGACGCCTTCGCCGACAAGTCCGTCGCCCGCGCGCAGAACACGCTCGCCGGCGCGCAGCAGTTCTTCGCGGCCGCCGAGAAGATCCGCGCAGCCCTCCCGGAGGGCGACCTGCGCGACTCCCTCGACCGCCGCTGCCGCCAGTTCGCGCGCAAGGCGACCGTCAAGACGTTCCGTGCCCTCTGCCCGGCGCGGGCCGCCGACGTGCTGCCCTACCTCCAGAACCTGGCCGACACGCTCACGCTGCGCCTGATCTACGACGGCAAGCTCGTGTCGATGCCGAAGGGGCCCACCACCGCCCTGCCCATCGACCTCGTCGGACAACTCTCCGAGGACGCCTTCATCCGCCTCGCCGGCGCTTCCGCGCCGTCGCCCGAGAACGTGAAGCACCTCAACGCCCTGCTCGACTTCACGGCCAAGCTCCTGCCCCGTCTTTCCGAAGGTGCGCAACAGTCCCTGCTCGACCGCCGCCTCGACGGCTTCTTCCTCACGGGCAACTTCGACGGCGCCATCGCCCTTCTCGACAAGGGCCTGCCCAGCCACACCCCCGGCTGGTGCAAGGGCACGGCCGCGAAGCTGCGTTACCACCGATTCCTCGCGGACGGCAAGAAAGACGCCGCCCTCAAGCAACTGCTCATCTTCATCGACTTCATGCTCTCCGACGAACAGAAGGACTTTGAGGATTGCGACCCCACCACGGGCATCATCTACTCGCGCGAGTGGGTCGTGGGCAAAAACTACCTCCGCTGTCGGGACCTCGCGCGCGACCTCAAGGACGCTACGCTCGAGGCAGACTACTTCAAGAAGGCGAAGGACCTCTACGCCACCGCGCTGAAGAAGGCGAAGGACGACCCCAAGGCCCTCGCGGAGCTCAAAAAGGAAGCGCAGGCTGTCGGCCTTTGAGAATCGTCTTCCTCTTCATCGACGGCGTGGGCCTCCGCGCCCCCGCTCCGGATAACCCCGTCAACCCCGAGGTCTGTCCCACGTTGTGCCGTCTCATCGCGCGACACGCCGTGCCCGTCGACGCCTGCCTCTCCACGCCCGGGCTCCCGCAGTCCGCCACGGGGCAGGCCACGATGTTCACTGGCGTGAACGCGCCCGTATTCATGGGCCGCCACTGCGAGGGATTTCCGGGACCGTCGCTGCGCAAGAAGATCGAGGAGGACAACCTGTTCCTGCAACTCAAGGCGCGCGGCAAGCGCGTGCGCTTTGCCGACGCATACCTCGTCGAGTCGGCCGACGAACTCGCCGGCCGCCGCTTCAAAAGCGTCACCACGGTCATGGCGCTCACCGCACCCGACGTGGTGTCAACGATCGACGATCTGGTCGACGACGCGGCGGTGATGCAGGACCTCACGCGCGAGACGATTCAGGACCGCTACCCGGAAATCCCCGTCATCACGCCGGAGGACGCGGCCGCCCACCTCTTCGGCATCGCGCGCGTCAACGACTTCACGCTGTACGAATTCTTCCAGACGGACGTGGCGGGCCACTCGATGGACTACGGCCGTGCCTGCGCCGTGCTCCGCACATACGACCGGTTCCTCGCCGCCCTCGTGCGCTTCACGCGCGCCGCCGGCATCACCGTGCTCCTCACGGCCGACCACGGAAACATCGAGGAGATGAACGAACGCGGCCACACGCGCAACCCGGTCCCCTTCATCGCCTACGGTCCGCGCGAGGAAGACTTCCGCGCACACGTGAAATCGCTCGTGGACGTGACCCCCGCCATCCTCCGCTTCATCTAACAAAAAAACGCGTCCGCCCCGCAAAAGGACTTTTTAATGGCTCGGGCGGCTGGATTCGAACCAGCGACCAATTGATTAACAGTCAACTGCGCTACCACTGCGCCACGCCCGAACGTGGTGAAAACGGCGTATATGATACCATATCGATCGCCGTTCCGCAAGAGTGCTTTTCAGCTTTTTTAGCGCACGTCATTTCTTGTAGAAGATGTAGGAGCCCTTTTCGATGAGCTTCTCGTTCACCTTGTCGCCCGTGACAATGCGTCCGTTCATGTAGTAGTACGTGGTGGGCGCGCGCCAAGCTGCGCCGGCGATGCGGTAGGGCGTGAGCTCCGCGCTCACGGGGCCGCCCTTCTCGTAACCGGGCATCGCCTCCAGAGCCGCCAGATCGCGCGGGTCGCGCGTGAGGATCTGCGGCGGGCGTTCCAGTTTCCTTCCCACGACGATGATCGGAGGCGGCGCGTTGGTGACCGTCGGCGCAGGAGGCTGTTTCTTCTTCGGGATGATCAGTTTCGCCGTGTCCTTGAAAAAGCCTCCAATGCCGGCGAGAACACCCGTCTCCTCCTCCTTCGGAGGCGGCGCCTCCGCGTATTTCGGCTGCGCGGGCTTGACGATGGGCGGCGGCTTGGCGGCGGGCGGAGACTTGACGGTGATGATCGGCTTCGTCGGCAACGGTTTGGGAGGTTGCGGCGCGGCTTTCGGCGGAGTTGCCTTCACCGTCCGCGGCGGGGTTTTCGCTGGCGGCGAAGACGTCTTCGCCGTCTGCGGCTTGGCGGGCACGGCGCGTATCACGACGGGCGCCGCGCGGCGGTTGTAGTGGGCGGCCATCGTGTCGCGCGTGCCGTAGAGGGATGCGGCGAGGTCGGGATCGGCCTGCACGAGCCGCTTCGCCTTCACGTCGGGGTCGTACGCGGGGCGTCCGCCGAGGCCGAGTTTGGCGCGCACGCTCGGCATGGCGAAGAGCATGCCGCATCGCTTGCGCCCGCGGTGCTTCTTCTTGTGCCACGTGTTCGGCGCGCCGTAGGCGACGTGGGAATGGCACACGACGCGGGCATCGGGAATGGAATAGAGGCGCTTGAGACGGGCGATCAGCTCCTTCAGTGCATCGAGCTGCTGGAGGGTCACCGCCTGGTCGTGGTGGCCCACCACCTCGATGCCGATGGAGAACTCGTCGCAGTCCTCCTTGCCGTTCCACATCGACCGCCCCGCGTGAAACGCCTCGCGGTCGCGGTCGACGATGCGGTAGACCGTCCCGTTCTCGGTGACGCAGTAATGGGCCTCTCCGCGTTCGCTCAACTTGTTGAGCGAGCTTTTCGCGGGCGCCTCGGTGGTGTGCAGCACGATGAGCGTGGTCGCCTTGCGGAGATCGCGTTCTTTGTTGCGGGGCGAGCGGTAGTCGTCCTTCAGCACGAGCGGTGCCGCGAGGAGCGGCGCTGACGCGAAAAGCGCCAACGCCAGTCCCGTCGCTAGCCACCGTCCCGGCATTCCCCGTCAGATGTTGAGCGCGGTCTTTGACCACGGCTCCTTGCCCGCGAGGAGCGAGGGCGTGGTCATTTCGGGCGGAACCGGAAGACCCAGCATCTGGAGCGCGGTGGGCGCCACGGCGCTGAGCTTCGCGAGCGGCGTGAGGCGCACGCCCGCCGCGTCCTTCGCCACGTAGAAGCAGTCCACAAGGTTGAGCGTATGCGAGGTCTTCACCATGCCGGTCTTGTAGTCGATCATCTGCTCCGCGTTGCCGTGGTCGGCGAAGATGAGCACGTGGGCGTCCAGCTCCAGCAGACGCGGCAGGATCTTGCCAATGCACTCGTCCACCACCTCGACGGCCTTGGAGGCCGCCTTCGGGTCGCCCGTGTGGCCCACCATGTCGCAGTTCGCGTAGTTGACCACGATGAAACCGTAGGGGTTGTTCTCCAGACGCTTCAGGAGCTCGTCCGTCACGTTGTAGGCATCCATCTCCGGATGGCTCGCGAACGTGGCGGGGTCGAAGCGGCTCTTCACCTCCACCTGGTCCTCGCCCTCGGAGGGCGTGGTGGACTTCCCGTTGAAGAAGCTCGTCACGTGGCGGAACTTCTGCGTCTCGGCGAGGCGCAGCTGCTTGATGCCGGCGCGCGACACGACCTCGCCGAGGAGGTTGTCCATGCCGCCGCCCGCGCCCATCGCGCCGAGCAGGTAGTCCTCGAACTCATCCCAGTAGCGCGTGAAGCCGAGGAACGTGACTTTCGGCTGCGCGTGGCGGTTGCCCGCGTAGTCGGCGCACACAAAAGCCTGCGTGAGCTGGATCGCGCGGTCCTGGCGGTAGTTCGTGTGCATGATGCAGTCGCCGTCCTTCACGCCCTCGTAGCCGTCCACCACGCAGCAGGGGATGTACTCGTCCGTCATCGGCGTGCCGTCGGGGGTCTTGTCGTTCGCGTACGACGCCTTCACGGCCTCCTCGGCGCTTGCGACCTTGCGGCCCTCGCACGACACGATGCAATTGTAGGCGAGGTCGGTGAGCGTCCAGTTCTTCACGCGGTCCATGCCGTAGTAGCGGCCCATCACGGTGCCGATCGTGCAGTTGCCCACGGCGGCCATCTCGGCCTTCAGGCGGGCGACATACTCAAGCGTGGAACGCGGCGGCGTGTCGCGTCCGTCAAGGAAGGGATGAACCACGATCTTCCCGGCGGGGTTCTCCTGCCGCGCGCGCTTCATGAGCTTGAAGAGATGTTCCTGGTGGGCGTGCACGCCCTCGTCCTGCAGGAGGCCGAAGAAGTGCAGCTGGCTCGCGTTCTTCTTCCAGTTGTCCATCAGGTTCGCCCACTTCGGGCTCTTGAAGAGCTCGCCCGAGGAGAGGCCGTCGTCGATGCGCTTGAGCTCCTGCACGACGATACGGCCGGCGCCCATGTTGAGGTGCCCCACCTCCGAGCTGCCCTGGTAGCCGTCCGGCAGGCCCACGGCCTCGCCGCAGCAGTTCAGCAGGCAATGCGGATAGCGCGCGCGGATCTGGTCAATCACCGGCGTCTTCGCCGCCACCACGGAATTGCCCTCGTGGTATTCATTGACGCCCCATCCGTCGCGGATGATCAATACGACTGGTCTCATAATCTCTTTTTTCTCTTTTCTTTTTGATTGCCAACAAGCCCAGGACGGCACAAACCGTCCTGGGCGCGGAACCGGCTGGAATCACCGGTCAGTAAACCACCGTCGTCGCGGGGGCCGGCGCCGGAACCACCGTCGTCGTGCCGGGCACGACCGTGGTGGTGGTGGCGGGGACGACCGTGGTGGTGGTCACAGGTGCGGGAACGACCGTAGTCGTCGTCACGGGCACAGCCGCCGGGGCAGGCACCACCGTGGTGGTGGGCACCACGACGGTCGTCGTGTAGGGATAGCCGTAGGCGTCGTACCACACGCCGTCGTACCAGCAGCTGCGGTAGAAAGCATGCGGACGCAGGCCGCGATGCCAGCCATGCAGGCTCGGAGGCGGCGGCAGACGGTGGAAGCCGGGACCGGGACGGTGGAAGCCGGGACCGGGACGGTGGAAAGCAGGACCGTGGTGGTGGTGGGGCCCGTGATGCATCACGGGCGCGGGACGGTGGACGGGACCACGACCGGGACCGGGGCCGCGGCCGGGACCGGGACCGGGACGCGCCGTAACCGACCCGATGCAGGCGCAGGCAAGCGCCAACGCGAAGATGAGTTTGTTCTTGTTCATTGTTTTACCTCCTGTTGTTTTGTTCACCAGGTAAGGCATGCAGCCATTCTTGAACTGACACCTCGCCCTGAGAAATCACATTGGATAGTCGAGAGCCTCCGGGATCATGACCGTGGTGAGGCACTTCGCCGCGCGGTCCTTCGCGAGGCGCGTGCCGGCGAGCGACTCGTCGAGCGCGTTGCGAAGCGCCGCGAACGCCGCCTTGTCCTCCGCCGTCGCGGCGTCGAAGCCGTAGACCACGCCCGCGCAGACCTTCGCGGCCTCGCCGGCCACGTCCGCCACCGCCGTGCCGAGCAGGTCGTTGAAGGTGTTGAGGTAGCCCTGAAGCTCCGGCCCCACCACGGGATGCTCCGCGCCGTTGAGCGCGAGGAAGCGGATGTCCTGCCAGAAACTCGTGGCGGCCATGAGTCCCGCGAGCGCGTCCGCGAGCGGGAACACCACGCCGTGGCGTTGGGAGGCGCCGAGCTTCTTGCCGGCCGGGTCCTTCGCCCCGGCGGCGAACGCGCGCGTCCACGCCCACAGGCGCAGCGCGGCTGCGAGCGCACCCGCGCCGTTCTCGGCGGCCTTCGGGCAGGCGGAGAGTTCCTTCTCCCACGCCTCGAGCTGCGCGAGGAACACCGGATTCGCCATCGTCTCGGAAATCTGGCGGCGCTGCACGGCCTCGGGGCCTTCGTAGGTGGCGTCGAGCTGCATGTCCGTCCACTTGTAGAAGAGGAAGCCGGGGCAGTCCTCGGTGATGCCGTAGCCGCCCATCAGCGTCACGGCCTCGCGCATCACGTTCGCGCCGTGGCCCGTGTTCCAGAGCTTGCAGCTCGGACAGAGAATGTTGCAGAGCGCCTGGAGGTACACGTAGCGGACGGTGACGTCGGGATCCTCCATCGGATCCTTCCCCTCCGCGAGCAGCGCGGCGGCGGCGGCCATCGGCGCCTTCATGTTCTTCAGCATCTCGCGGCCCTTGCCGAGCTTCGACTTCGCCTCGTCCTGGATGAGCTCGAGCGCGTCGAAGCGGCGGGAAATGTCGAAGCCGAGCGAGGACGCCGCCTCGGCGGTCGCCCACACGTCGGCGAGGCGCTCCGTCACGTCCTCCTTCATCTGGAGGCCCTGCTGGTAGCGGGGCGACATCTCGTCCACGCCCGCCGCGCCGCGGAAACGCGTGCGCTGGTAGCGGATCACGGGCTCGATCGCGCTCATGAGCGAGCCCGCGCCCATCACGCCCACGCCCACGCGCGTCTTGGAAAACACCTGCGCGATGATCTCGGAGTGCGCGAGGTTCGGCACGATCTGGCCGTCCTTGACCGTGTAGCCGCCCACGATGCGCGAGGCGGGCACGGTGACGTCGATCACGGGGTCGCCCGTGTTGGAAAGCTGGTGCACGCACTTGAGCGTCTGCGCGCCGCGGTCGAACTTGCCGGGATCGGTGGCCTCCACGATCACCATGCAGCTGCCCTTGATGCGGTCGTCGCCGGAGTTGACGGCCACGGTCACGTAGTCGGCGATCGCGATGTTGGTGATGAAGCGGCCGCGCTTTTCGACGCGCAGCTTCGGCTCCTCGCCCTCCTTCCACTCCGCCACGCTCACGCGTCCGCAGAGGACGCCCGTGTCGACGCCCACGTAGGGAAGTGGCTCCGTGAGCGCGAAGGATCCGCGCCACGTCTTCCCCGTCTCGTTGCCGGGCGCGCAGCGCGTCATGTAATAGGCCTTCTGCTCGTCCGTGCCGAGCTCGGCGATCGGACCCATCGCGAGACCGTTCACGAGGGCGGACGTGGCGGCGCCGTTGTCCACCCAGCTGAGCTCGTAGGAGAGGAGCGACGAGGCGAGGTTCTTCGGTCCGTCGAAGAGCCCGCCATACTCCTGCTTGAGCGTGCTCGCGGTGATGCCCGAGGCGTCGAACGCCTCGAACGCACCCTGCTTTTCGGCCGTCCAGTCGTGCGTCTTGCGCTGCCCGCCCGCGACGAGCTGCGCCACGCTGCCGCGCGCCACGCTGCGCGCGCCGGCGACGGCCATCTGGATGTCGTACCTTTCGGCGAAGCGCCACATGATCTGGCGCACTTCGTCGCCAGGGAGCATTTTCATCGTCGGGCGCTCGGTCGTTTCAGTCTGCATGGTTCTAATCTGTTCCTTCCTTGCCCCGCATTATACCATATTTTCCTGCGCGCGTGGTGGAGATTTTAAGCGGGTGGCGGACGGCCGCGACGCGCGCGGTTCTCCCGTGCAAGGCGGCGGAGAGCCTTGCGCGCGACGGCATGCCCGAAATCGGACGCCTCGCGGTAGTGCTCGCGCGCGAGGCGCGGGCTGGCGCGCCCGCCCGCGCCGTGCGCGTAGCACTCGGCAAGAAGGTAGTGGTGCTGCGCGCTATACGGATTCTCCGCGAGAAACGCCTTCAGGAGCACCGCCGCACGGCGGTAGTCGTGCTTCACGCCCCTCCCCTCCACCAGTTGCCTGCCGAGGTTCCCGGCGGCAACAACGTCCCCGGCCTTCCAACTCCTCTCGTACCAATAGAGTGCGGTGTCCGCATCGGGATCCCCGCCAAGGCCGTCCGCGAAGAGGTTGGCCAGGTTGTTCTGCGCCTCGGCGACGCCCTGCTCCGCCGCCTTCCCGTACCAGTACCGCGCGAGCGCGCAGTCGAACTTCACGCCTTTCCCGAAATGGAAGTCATAACCCAGGGCGAACTGCGACCAGGCATGTCCTCTCCAGGCGAGGTAGAGGCGAATCTTGCGCGCATCCGCCGCCGACGTGTCGTCACCCCTGATCTTCGCCTTGAGGCGTTCCTCGAGTTCGGCGTCCGTCCACCCCTCCTCCACCTCCACGGTGCACGGCACGGCGGTCAGCACGGCCGCAATGCCGTTCAACTGACACGAGCGCACGAACAACTCGTCGCCCGCCGCCTCCGCCGCGCATCGCGCCTCCACCAGCTCGCGTTCAACCTTCAACGTCATCGCGTCCTCCCTCAGAACCCCATCACGACGCGACGGCAGCCCGCGCGCTTCACGGCGGACTCCTTCTCGAGTTCCCCGAGGCGCATGGCGTTGTCCACGGACGCGCCGAGGTAGTGGAGCGACTGGCGCACGGTGCGGAAGTCGCCCGGTGCGAGGTCGTCAATGGCGTCCAGACGCGCGCGCTCGGCCTCGGAGAGCGCCGTGCCGAACATGCGTTCGAAGAAAAGGCGCTTGCCGTCGCCGTCGAGATAGCCGAACTCGATCTTGAACGTGAACCGGCGCAGGACGGCCGGGTCGAGGTTGTCGAAGAAGTTCGTGGCGCACACGAGCACGCCGTCGAAGTTCTCCATCTGCTGGAGCAGCTCGTTGACCTGCGTCACCTCCCAAGTGTGGTCGGCTCGGCTGCGGCTCTGGAGCAGGCCGTCGATCTCGTCGAGGAAGAGGATGGCCTTCTCAGCCTCGGCCTCCGCGAACGCCGCGGCGATGCGCTCCTCGGTGCCGCCCACGTACTTGTCGAGAAGGTCCGACCCCATCTTCGACACGACCTTCCGGTCGAGCACGGAGCCGAGGTACTTCACGTACTCGGTCTTGCCCGTGCCGGGCGGCCCCCAGAGGAGCAGGTTCATGCGCGGACGGTCCGCCGCCTTCGCCGCGTCCGCCCCCTCGGACTCGTGGAAGAAGTTCCGCACGCCGTCGATGACGTGGTCGAGACCCACGTTGCCCTTGATGTTGAGCCCTTCAAGGGAGTACCCCGCCGCCGGACGCCCCCGGCCGTCCTGCACCGGCGTGTGCATGAGCTCGCAGTGCGGACGCATGATGCGCTCCACCAGGTCCTCGGCGCGGGAGGGGTCGGCATGGAGGCGCTTCACGTTCTCCAGCACCATCGTGATGCCGCCCGCGCTCGTTTCGTAGCGCTCGGCAAACGTGGCGGCCGCCGCCTCGGTGATGAGCGACTTCATGCCGAGCTTGCGAATGTTGTTGCGCCAGATGGTCTCGCGCTGGCAGCGCGTGAGCGCGCGGAAGCGGATGGAGTAGTCGAAGCGGCGGCGGACGGACTCGTCCATCTCGTCCGAGTCGGCGTTGGAAATCCAGATGGCCGGCGTCTTCATTCCGTCGAGGACCGTGTTGATCACGCCCTTCTCGGACCCGCCGCGGATGCGCTCGCCCATGAACGTGCCGTTCGTGCGGAGAAGCTCGTCCGCCTCGTCCACGACGAGCAGCGTGCGCCCCGCCGCCATGCGGACGTTGAAGATCTGGATGCCCGCGAGGCGCGTGGCGGCCGAGACGTTCCGCCCGTCCGACTCACCCTGGAGCAGCTCGTAGGGCTTGAACCCCGCAACCGCCGCGAGCGTGCGCGCGAAGCTCGTCTTGCCCGTCCCCGGCACGCCGTAGAAGAGGATGTTGAGCCGCCCGCCGTCCCGGCGCGCGTCCAGCATCTCGCGGAGCACCGCGCCGTCCTCGGCGGCGAGCTTCCCGTAGAAGTCCCACGGCAGCGCCTCGCCCGCGTCCAGACGGTAGTAGCGCGCATCGAGCGGCACCGCCTCCATGCCCTCGAAGTACCCGCCCAGCTCCTTGAAGTTAAAGTTGTACGCCTCGTCAATGCAGTTGTAGCGGAAGAGGCGCCCGTTCCGGGACAGCGCCGCAGTCACCTCGCCGAAGGAACGGTCCACGGCCATCGCGAAGTAGAGAGGGCGGTCCGCCACCGAAATGTCCTGCGGAAAGTCGTCAAACGCCGTGGAGTAGAGCACGTAGACGAACTTCAGCACATCCGCCTCCACGGCGTCGAGACGGAAAAACCGGCACAGACGCCGGAAACGCCGTTCAAAGCGGGCATCTTCCTCGCACGGAACCAGCTTGCGCAGGATGCGGTTGCACAGAATCTTCAGCACCGCCCGACAGCGCTTGCGCAGCGGCTTCCAGTTCCAGATGCGCTTGAGCATGAACCCCACGCAGTCGCGGTCCAGCTCGAGCCTCTCGTCCTTCGCCTCGGTCAGGGGCTTCAGTTCCTTCGCGTCGAGGTTCCCGCCGATGACGGCGGCAACCTCGTCACGCTCCAGATTGTAGGCGATGATGTCGAAGAAGTCAGAGTCATAAACCAGTTCGTCATAGTTTCTGACCGTGTTCATCCAGAATTTCAACGCCCACTGCACGGAGGCAGTTCTTGTCACATTCTTATATCTTGCCATGATTCCCGGACCGGGCGATAGGACGCCGCGAGTCCAGCCCTAAACGAACAGCAAGAACCATGCCAACCCCATTTTTCAAGGGGATTCACAACCCATCACGAAAATCAGAACCCGCAAAAAGTATAGATGCTATAAATCTGGATAGCCGGTCAGCGATAGACCTCCGCCGCCCACTCGTATGGTTCGGAATACGGTTCGCCACGCACCGTCTCGACCATGTACTTGAGGACCCGCCGCGCGTCGAACTGGCGGCGGTAGGCCGCGCGTCCCGCGGCAGCCACCTTCCGCCGCTCCTCGTCATGGCAGTTGAACCAGCTGATGCGGTCCGCCAGCTCCTCCGGCGTATGGAAGTAGGCCGTCTCCTTCCCCGTGAAGAAATGCTGCATGTCGTTGCCGTCGTACTGGAACGTCAAGACGCCGTTCGCCATCAGGTGCGTGATGCGGTCGGAGGCGTACCACTTCCATCCCTCGAAGCGGTTGATGGAGAGGCCCATCTTCGAGGCGGCGATCGCCTCCTCGTAGGCGCGCCCCACCACGAGCGGCGCCACGTCCATGCCGAAGAGGCCGAAGCGCACAGACGGGTCGACCCGCTCGCTCACCTTTCCCAGCAACTCGCGCCGCGCGTCCGCGAGCGCGGGACGCCCCGCGAAGAAGAGGTCCCACGTGAAGGCGGTCTTCACGGAGTTGTCCTCCACCTCGTACGAGGGATCGCTCGGGTTCGGGAAGAACCCCACCACGTTGCGCCCCGTGGTCCACTGCTTCAGCACGTCGCCCGCCGTCGTCACGAAGATGGCGTCGCAGGACTCCATGCGCCGCGCGATCTGGTTGCGGCAGTGCTCCGTCTCCACGGGGTCGCAGTTGATGTGGACGATCCGCACGCCCGGGCACGCCTTCCGCGCCGCCGCGAGCGCCTCGTTCGTCACGTAGTCGCAGTGCGACATGAAGATGAAGTCGGGCTTCCAGTTCCGCACCGTCTTCACGAGCCGCGCGTTCATCATCTTCGCGCCGATGTTCCGCATGAACCCGAGCGGCGCGAGGAAGCGCGTCACGTCGCGTTCCGAGAACGTGGCCATCTCCCACTCGTTGCGGATGGCCGCCGCCGCGAGGCGCATGTCGATCCCCGTGCGCCCGTTCCCCCAGTGGCGCACGAGGAAGTTTCCGACGAAGAGGATCCGTGGCGGCTTCATGCGCGGGACCTCACTTGATCGGCGCGTAGATGCCCGTCGTGCCCGCGCCGCGCGCAGCGTATTTCCGCCACAGATCCTTGTCGTAGAGCGCGGGAATGAACACGCCGCCGATCACGCTGCGGGCGATGAAGCCGCGGAAACGGCCGTTGTCCGCCCAGTACCAGTCGCTGAACGGGATGCGGTCGGGCGTCTCGTCCACGAAACGGTAGAGCGGGGCGATGAGCGCCTCGAAGTCGTCGCGCCTCCCGGTGAGCGTGGCGCTCCACACGGTCCAGTCGACCTTCGTGTAGTTGAGGCGGCTGTCGAGCGGCAGGCCGTACGGCAGGAGCAGCTGGCGGTAGGCCTTCAGCTCGCCCTCGGCGACGGACGCGGGGAAGAGCCCAAGGCCAAGGATGCGGTCCCACACGAGGTTGTACTTCTGCGCCCAGGTGTCGCGCGGGTGGCGGCACTTGTCGAGCGTGAGCTTGGCGGCGTCGAGACGGCCGCCCTTCGCGGCGGCGATCCACTTCGGCACCATGCCCTTCGCGAGCGCGGCGTACTTCGCCGCCGTCTCCCTCTCGCCGCGCATCTCCGCGAGGCGGGCGTAGCAGGCGAGGGCCACGATGGACTTCACCGAGAGGTTGCCGTTGTGCGCGAGGTGCCCCGCGAAGTCGTCCGTGCAGAGCTGGTTGCCGGGGTCGAAGCCGAACTTCTCGAGGTACTGCGCCCACTTCGTGACCGTGGGCCACCACTGTCCGGCGAAGTCGGCGCTGCCCTCGTACGTGGCGAGCGCGGCGAGGCAGATGAGCATGTTGCCGCACTCCTCCACGGGCATGAGGCGCGTCTCGTCCTCGGCCGTCTCGCCGCCCGCGTAGCGCTGCTTGTTCGCGAGCGGGTAGCGGCCCACGTCGTGCGGCGCGAACGGCCACGGCCAGCGCGGGTGGGAAGCGTAGACGAGGATCGGCGCGAGCGTGGCGCGCGCGAGCACGGGGCTCATGAGGAGCAGGTGCGGGAACTGCGGGTAGAACACGTCCACCGTGCCGATGCAGCCGTTCGAGGCGTTCTCCTTCGAGAAGTAGAGGGGCTGGCCGTTCGGGTCGGCCACGAGCTTGCACGCCGCGAAGCTCTGGCGGTAGGCGAGGCAGGCGAGCGTCGCGTACTTCTCGCCGCCGATGCGCACGAGGTCGGCCGCGAACTCGGCGTCGAACCGGTCGAGCTTCGCGAGCAGGGACGCACGGTCGCGCAGCGCCGCCGCGAGCATGTCCGTGAAGGAGAGGCCGTTGCGGCGCCACCACGCGGGCAGGTCCTGCTCGAAGAACTGGATGGACTTCACGTCGTCGTACGCGAGCAGGAAGTGCGACTCGCCGGCGGCGGGCGCGGACGGCCCCACGAGCCAGGCGTAGCCCCAGTCGCAGCGCACGCGGTCGCCGCTCTCGCCGAGCGGCGTCTGGTCGCGCCGGTCGTCGTTCGTCGCGAGGGCGGACGAGATGGTCGGCAGCAGACGCCACGTCTTCGCGCCCTGCACGCGCGCGGTCACGTAGGTGACGGGACGCGAGAACACCTCGAGGTCGTCCGGCAGCTTCGCCGTGGCAAAACGCAGTTCCACGCGCAGCGCGCCTTCGGCGAACGTGCAGACGGTCTGCGTGGGACGCACCTCCGTCGACAGCTGCGGCAGCGCGGGCACGTCGGCCGGCGTCGCGCCGCAGAGGCGCCATGTGCGGCCGTCGGCCTCAAGCAGCACCGTGATCGGCTGCTTCGCGCCCGACCAGTGCGTGGTCTCCACGTCGGTCAGTTTGTCCGCCGCACTCCACACGCTGAAAAACGGGTCCACCGAGACGAGGGGCACGGCCGGCGGACGGAAGGCCTGCGCCGAGGCGGTGCAGGCGAACGCGAAAACTGTCAAAAGAATCTTCTGCATGGCTGTTTCTCCTGTTTTAACTTACTTGATTTCCTTCACCACGCCGTCCGCGTACTCGAAGTACGTGAGGCGGCAGCCGGAGATGATCTTCTTCTTCGGCTTCGCCGGATTCGGCGC
>ONRL01000097.1 GCA_900320225.1 uncultured Lentisphaerota bacterium | reverse complement strand
TAATCATACCATGTCCGCCGCCTGGGGGATAGAGGGGAAACTGTCAAAAGGATGTAAAAGAAATGTAGCAACGCCGGGCTCCTCAAAACGTTGCCGGAGAGCTGGCCTCTCGCGCGATTACGGTGCGGAACAGCGGGGTGACGCGGTGGCGCGACCGTACGATTACGGTACGGAATAGCGAGGGGATGGTATGAGATTACGGCGCGGAACGACGAAGGAGGAGGCTGTGCGATTATGGTTTGAGATGACAGGAGTACGATTATGGTGCGAAACGATGCGAGTTACGAACCAAGACCTCCAAATCGCGACATCCAAATCACGACCTCCAAATATGGTATACTAATGCTCGTCACGTCAAAGGAGACAACAGATGAGAGGAATCATTGCCGCAGTTCTCGCAATCGTCACGGTCGCCGCGGGGGCCGAGCCACCGCTCGCGAGGGCCGGAACGCCACTCGCGGGGGCCGAGCCACCGCTCGCGGGGGCCGGAACGCCGCTTGCGCAGGCCACGTTGAAAATGCACTACAAGGGCGGCAAGAACGAGTCCCGCCGCGTGCAGCTCGCGCGCCAGCCAGACGGCGCGTGGCGCTTCGAGCTGCGTACGGCCGACATGCCCGGCAACGCCCAGTGGATTGACCTCGTGAGCGATGCCGCCGTGCGCAGGCAGGGTGATCCCGGCTGGTGGATGGTGGACGACGGGCGCTGGGGCGCGTTCACCCGCAGCGCCGGCAAGACCGTGGTCTCCAACATGCGCATGCCCTTCTTCGGCATGAAGACCGCCGAGGGCAAGGCATGGTTCGCGATCATCAAGGGGATGCGCTGTGAGACCAACGACCGACTGGAGGCCACGAACGGCGTCTACCGCCTGTCCACCCGGCTCAAGCTCTCGTCCATCGGCTTCTCGCCGTACGAGAACTGGGTGGTCGACTTCTATGAGCTAGACGGCGCCGACGCCACGTACTCCGGCATGGGACGCCTCTACCGCAAGTGGCAGCTCGACCGAGGCGAAGTGAAGCCGCTCCGCGAGCGCGTCAAGGGCAACGAGGCCCTCGCCTACGCCGCAGAGGCCTTCTTCGTGCGGTGCAAGTTCGGACGCTGCGACCGCACGAAGACCACGCGGGAGGACTGGCTGAAAGCCATGCCGCCCGTCCTGGTGGAGCACACCTTCGAGGACTTCAAGGACATCATGCGCCGCTTCAAGGAAATCGGCATCGACAAGGCCGAGATGTGCATGGTCGGCTTCCAGAAAGGCGGGCACGACGGTCCCTTCCCGGACCTCTTCCCCGCTGACGACCGCTTCGGCGGCGAGAAAGGCATGCGCGATGCCATCGCCTACGGCAAGTCGCTCGGCTACCGCATGAACTGCCACATCAACCAGAACAACTTCTACCGCAACGCGAAACGCTGGAACATCGACGACGTGGCGAAGGACCGCGACGGCAACCCCCTGAAATACACGGTCTACCCCGGCGGACAGGTCTACCGCAGCTGCTGGGAGGTATGCTGCAAGAAATACGTGGACAAGGACATAGCCGACGAGAAGGACCTCGGCTTGAACGGCCTCTTCCACGTGGACGTGACAAGCGCCATCCTCCCGGGCGTCTGCCACGACCCGAAGCACCCCAACAACCGCAAGTCCATGCGCGAATGGCAGCTCAAGGTGGGCGAGAAGGTGCGCGCCGCGTTCGGCGGCTACAGCTCAGAATGCGGCATCGACCACTGTGCCCCCATGCTCGACAACGCGCTCTACGTGAGCACCTTCCCCGGCTGGCACAGCCAGAAGAGCGAACTGGTGGACGGCTACCTGCCGATCTGGCACGTGGTCTACTCCGGCATCATCATGAGCCAGCCCTTCTACGCCACCATCGACGCGCCATGCGCGCGCGGCACGGGCAGCGGCAAGACGGACGCCGTGCGCGGCAGCGAGGCCGTGACCACCTACCTCGACACGCCCGAGCGCCGTACGCTCAAGGTGTTCGAGCTGAACGGCCGCCCGACGTTCTACTACACCGACTACAAGGACCTCCGCCCGATCAAGCGGATGTACGACCTCTGGCAACCGCTCAAGCATCTGCAGTTCGAGTTCCTCGACGACCACGCCGAGATCGCGCCGGACGTGTTCCGCTCCCGTTACTCGAACGGAGAGGAGGTCGTGTGCAACTACACCGACAAGCCCTTCTTCTACCGTGGGCAGCCCGTGGCCTCCCTCGCGTACAGGCTCTACAGTGCGGCGGAATGCGCCTGTACCGTCGTTCCCACCTCGGCCGACTATCCGGTGAAGGAGGCGGACATGACGAACGTCACGATCACGGCCGGCTTCTGGCTGCCGCGCTTCGAGACGAACCGCGTCGTCACCGTGAAGGCCGACTTCGACAAGAGCGAGGAGACGGGGCGCCTCGCCAACTTCCGCGAGGCGGCGAAGCGCGCCAAGGGCACGTTCAAGGGTTGCCCGTTCGACGACTCCGACGTCTTCAAGATCATCGAGGGCGCGGCCTACACGCTCGCCACCCACCCTGACGAGCCCGACGGCTACCTCTACACCGCGCGCACGCTCGGCATGGAGAAGGTGAAGGGCTTTCCCCGTGCGGGGATGATGGGGCCGGAGCGCTGGAGCAACACGGGCGCCAGCCACGAGTTCTACAACATGGGCCACATGATCGAGGCCGGCGTCGCCTACTGGCAGGTGACGGGCAAGCGTCAGCTCCTCGACGTGGCGATCAAGGCGGCCGACATGATGGACCGCACGTTCGGATACGGTCCCGGACAGATCCAGCGCGTGCCCGGACACGAGGAGATCGAGCTCGCGCTCTGCAAGCTCTACCGCGCGACGGGCGAGGTGCGCTACCTGAAGCTCGCGAAGACCCTTCTCGACTTCCGCGGCAACGGGCGCGCCTCCAACCAGAACCACCTGCCCGTCACGCAGCAAGACCAGGCGTGCGGACACGCCGTCCGCGCCGGCTACCTCTACACGGCGATGGCGGATGTTGCGGCACTCCTCGGCGACCCGTCCTACCGCGTCGCCTCCGAGCGTCTGTGGAAGGACGTGGTGGACACGAAGCTCCACCTCAACGGCGGCATCGGCGCGCACCGCCACGCCGTCGTCCCCCGCCACGCCGTCGTCCCCGGCTTCGGGAGCGTGGGCGAGGCGTTCGGCGCGCCGTACGACCTGCCGAACGAGAGCGCCTACCTCGAGACGTGCGCGGCAATCGCGAACGCGCTCTGGAACGAGCGGCTCTTCCTTTTCTCCGGCGACGGCAAGTACATGGACGTGATCGAGCGCATCATCTACAACGGCTTCCTCTCCGGCATCTCGATGTCCGGCGACGAGTTCTTCTACCCCAACCCGCTCGCCTCCGCCGGCGGCTACGCGCGCTCGAAGTGGTTCGGCTGCAGCTGCTGCCCCGTGAACGTGGTGCGCTTCATCCCGCAGATCGCGCAGTACGCCTACGCGACGTCCGGGAACACGGCCTACGTGAACCTCTTCGTCGCGAGCGACGCGAAGCTCAACCTCAAGGGCGGAACCGTGAAACTTTCGCAGGAAACCGACTATCCGTGGAGCGGAAAGGTCAGGATAAGAGTAGTACCAGGAAAGACAGCAAGCGTACGACAGCAAGAGAATTTCGCGCTCAACGTGCGCATTCCGGGATGGTGCGTGGGGCGTCCCGTGCCGAGCACGCTCTACGAGCAGACCGCGCCGAGCGCGCTCTCCAACTTCAAGGTGAAGGTGAACGGTAAGCCGTTCGCGTTCACGCCGAAGAAGGGCTACTGCTCCATTAACGCGGATCAAGGCGGACGCGCGCGTGGAGGCGGACCGCGGGCGCCTCGCCGTGGAGCGCGGCCCGATCGTGTGGTGCGCCGAGGGCATCGACAACGGCGGGCGCGCGCGCGACATCGTGCTGCCGGCGGACGCCGCGTTCACCGAGAAGTCCGTGGACGTGTGCGGCGTGAGGATGCCCGCGCTCGCAACGACCGGCTGCCATGTGCAAAAAGGAATCAACCAAGTCAAGGTGGGGCCTTCCTGTCCGATCACGCTAATCCCCTACTTCGCCTGGTGCCACCGCGGCGCGGGGGAGATGCAGACGTGGTTCCCGGCGTCGCCGGACGTCGCCGCCGCCAGCACGGCGCAGGCGTTGAAGGCGAAGACCTCCTACATCCATCCGGACGGATCAACGGCATCACTCTTCGACGGCGTCCTCCCGAAGGACGGCGCGGCGTACGACAACCGCCAGAAGCGCTGCACGTTCTGGCCGCACAAGGGCACCGAGGAATGGGTGGAGGTGATCCTCCCGGGCGAGGAGACCGTGCGCGGCGTGGACGTGTACTGGTTCGACGACGAACCGGTCGGCGGCTGCCGCGTGCCGGCGGAGTGGAAGATCCAGACGCAACTCGGCGAGATGACCGGCTGGCAGGACGCCGCAACCGGCTGCCCGGTCGTGAAGGGTGGCTGGTCGAGCATGACTTTCGAGAAGCCCATGCCGGCCGTCGCGGTGCGCCTTCAGATCAAGCTCAAGCCGGGCTACTCCTCCGGCATCTGCGAACTCCGCCTGCGGTAACTACGGCACCATCACGGGGTCGAAGGACTCCTTCCAGGGGAGGCCCTGCACGTTCAGCTCGGCCATGAACGGATCGGGGTCGAACTCCTCGCACGTGTGGACGCCCTTCGCGGTCCACTTGCCCTCGAGGAAACACTTCGCGCCGATCATCGCGGGTACGCCCGTCGTGTAGCTGATCGCCTGCGAGCCGACCTCGGCGTAGCACTCCTGGTGGTCGCACACGTTGTACACGTAGTAGCGCACCAGCTTGCCGTCCTTGACGCCCTCGAAGATGCAGCCAATGTTCGTCTTGCCCTTCGTGCGCGGACCGAGCGTGGCGGGATCCGGCAGGAGCGCCTTCAGGAACTCGATCGGTACGATCTTCTGTCCCTTGAAGTCGATGGGGTCGATGCGCGTCATGCCCACGTTCTCCAGACACTTCAGGTGCGTGAGGTAGCTCTGGCCGAAGGTCATGAAGAAGCGGATGCGCTTGATGCCCTTCAGGTTGCAGCCGAGCGACTCCAGCTCCTCGTGATGGAGGAGGTACATGTCTTTCTCGCCAACCTGGTCGAAGTTGTACACGCGCTTGATCGCCATCGGCGCGGTCTCCACCCACCAACCCTTGTCGAACGCCTTCTTGTTCTCCACGGCGACTTCCGGCTTGTCCGCCGCCGGATCGGCCACCCAGTAGCTGCCTTTCGCGGACACCTCGCGGATGTTGATCTCGGGATTGAAGTTGGTGGCGAAGGGATAGCCGTGGTCGCCGCCGTTGCAGTCAAGGATGTCGAGCGTGTGGATCTCGTCGAAGTAGTGCTTCTGGGCGTAGGCGGAGAACACCTGCGTCACGCCGGGGTCGAACCCGCAGCCGAGGATGGCCGTAAGGCCGGCCTTCTCGAACCTCTCGCGGTAGGCCCACTGCCAGGAATACTCGAAGTGCGCCTCCTCGGGCGGCTCGTAGTTCGCCGTGTCGAGATAGCTCACCCCTGCGGCGAGGCAGGCGTCCATGATCGCGAGATCCTGGTACGGCAGCGCGATGTTCATCACGAGATCGGGCTTGTACTCCTGGATGAGCGCGGTAAGTCGCGGCACGTCCATCGCGTCGATCTGCGCCGTGGTGATTTTCGTGGCCGTGCCCTTCGCGGCGTACCATGGACGTGCCTCGATATCCGCCTTGATGGCCTTGCACCGCGCCTCGGTGCGGGACGCGATCAGCAGTTCGCCGAACGTTTCGGGGTTCTGGGCCATCTTCGCGGCCGCCACGCCAGCCACGCCGCCGGCGCCAATCAACATTACTCTGCTCATGGAGAGGATCCTTTCAGTCGCATACTGTTCATGTCGACCCGAATTCCATGCTCCACCCGGAGCAGTTCAAGGGCGTGCAAAGTATATCAAATCGGCACCCGCGTGCCTAGTTCGGCATTCGTTTTTTTGGGGCGGTGGATACCGGCAACACCTACGACGTGGCAAGCCCCTTGAAGTAGGCGAGCGCCCCGTCGTGGTCGGAGAATACGCCGTCGAGCTGCGCCTCAAAGCAGGCGTCAAGCCACTTGCCGAACAGCGGCGACGGCTTGTAGCCCATCGCAATCAGATCGCGGCCCATGAGAATCGGCTTCGGCGCGGCCGCCGCCACGCGCAAACGCTCCGCCGCGGCCGCAAGCCATTCAAGGTCCTTGCCGCCGGACGTACCGCCGGGCAACGCGCCGGGGCGCCCCTCGTCGTCCGCATGCGCCACGCGCAGAAGCCTGTCGATTCGTCCCACCTTGAGCGAGAGCCGACGGACCGCCGCGTCGCCCGCCTTCGCCCGCCACAGCGAAAAAGGCTGCATGTGCTGTTCGACGAGCGGCGGCACCTCGCGCAGGATGCGTTCCTCGTTCGTCAAGCGGTTAAGGAAGGCGCGCGTGGGTGCCACGCCGGCGACATCGTGCCCACGCGAGCGAATGTGCCCGTCCGAGTCATGCGTGGTTGTGGCCGGTTTGCCGAAGTCGTGACAGAGGACGGCAAGGCCGACGACAAGGTCCTCGTACCGATCTCCCGTTCGATGGCGCGCAAAGGCATCAAGCGCGCAACACGTGTGGTTCCACACGTCCCCTTCGGGATGCCACTTCGGATCCTGCCGGCACCCGATGAGGCGTTGCAGTTCGGGATAGTCCCCCACCCATCCCGTCTCGCGCAGGAAATCAAGCCCGCGACCGATGTACACGCCCTTCGTCAACAGTTTCGCCCACTCCTCGAAGAGACGTTCGGGCGGCAGGCCCTCGGGCGTGACGGTATGGCAGATGGCGATGGTGTCCGGCGCGGGGTCAAGACCGAAGCGCGCCACGAACTGCATGCCGCGCAGGACGCGGAGGGGATCTTCGCGGAACTTCTCGGAAACGTGCCGCAACACGCCGTCCGCGAGGTCGCGCGCGCCGCCGTGCGGGTCGATCAGCTCATCCGCGAGCGGGTCGTAGTAGATCGCGTTGACCGTGAAGTCGCGGCGGCTCGCCGCTTCGGGAATCGGCAGGAAGGGGTCGGAGGCGATGTCGAATCCCTTGTGCCCGAGGCCGCGCTTCGACTCCCGGCGCGGGAGCGAGATGTCGATGTCGAGGTGCTGGATCTTGAGGACGCCGAAGGAGAGCCCCACGAGGTCGAGCGCATACGCTTCGCCGAGAATGCGCTTGAGGTCGTCCGGCGCGAGGCCGAACACCTCGATGTCCACGTCCTTCACGTGCCGACCGCACAGGAGATCGCGCACGGACCCGCCCACCATCAGCGCGCGTCCGCCGGCGGCGCGCACGCGCCGCGCCACGTCCACCGCCACCGCGCGCAGGTCGTCCGGCAGATTCGCCAAATCCACCCTCAACGTGTCCATCACACAGCCTCCCCGCGCAACACGTCCCACCCCGCGACGCGCAGGACATGGGAGAAAAGCACGGCGCCGGCGCAGGCGTCGTAGAGCGCGTCGTGCCAGGTACGGTCCGGACAAAGCGCGTCCACGCGCGCCTGCAGGCCGAACGCGCGCACGAGGTCGCCGAGCGCGTAGGACTTCAACGTGGGCCAGAACCGGCGCACGAGACGAAGCGTGTCGAACCACGGGCCGAACGGCGCAAGCGGCGCGCGCTTCACGAGAATGGTCCGCTCCGTGGCGGCGTTGTGCGCGACGAGCGGCACGCCCTGTAAACGCCCGGCGAGGTCAGGCCAGAGGTCGGCGAAGGCCGGCGCGGCGGCGAGTTCGGCGCGGAGCTGCGCCCAGCGTCCGGGCGCGCGCGGCGAGAACGGACGGTCGGCGGGGATGCGGAAGAACGTCTCCCAGCGCGAACTCGCCACGGGCTCGCCGTCGACGACTTCCACGCAACCGAGTTGCCAAGGCTCGTTCTCCCACCCCGGCACGGCGCCGGTCGTCTCGAAGTCAATTGAGACGAGACGCGTCAATCCTCGAACCTCACCTTCACGCAGGAGAGGCGGTAGTCGCCCTTCAGCGTCGCCTTGCCCTGGTAAAACAGGTACACCTGCCCGTCGTCGTCCTCGAAGATGCCGGGGTGCCCGCTCTCCCACGCGTTCCACGAGCCTTCCGGCCCGTGCGGAAACACCGGCTCGTCGCGCCACCGCGTGAAGTTCACGCCGTCCGCCGACCACGCCACGCCGATCTGCTGGCGCTCATGGTTGTAGGCGCCCGCGTAGAACATGTACCAGATGCCCTTGCGCTGGATCACGGTGGGCGCCTCGATGCACTTCATCTCCCACGGCCGTTCCGGCTTGAAGAACGGCGCTTGGATCGAGAGCTCGTGCCAGTCGGCGATGCCGTACGCGCTGCCGTACTTGGCCCACGCCATCCCGAGCTGCTGGATCTTTCCGGTGGGATGCTCGCGCGTGGCGTACATGAGCATCATCCGGTCGCCCACGCGGTAGACCTCCGCGTCGATGGCGCGGTTGAGCGACCACTCGTTCCGCGCGATGAACGCCGGTTTGTCCGTATCGCTTTTGAAGTGAATGCCGTCGTCGCTCGTGGCGTGCCAGAGGACGTTGAGCGACTTCGGGGAATTGGCCTTCGGCGCGTCGATGCCCTTGGCGTCGTGCCCCTGCGCGAAGATGTGGATCTTTCCGTCGAACTTCTTCACGCACGGCGCGACCCACCCCACGGTCTCCGGCGCGCCCTCGACGGCGATGTTCCCGACGCGCGTCCAGTCCACGAGGTTCGTGCTCGTCGCGATGCCGCCCCACCACCACGTGCGGAACTTCGGCACGTTCTTGGGCACGCGGTCCTTGGCGTAACTGCATTCGCTATAGTACATGAAGTACTTGCCGTTGTGGCGGATCACGGTGGGGTCTTTCGCGAAAGGACGATCCGGCCCGAGGCGCGTCGTGTCGCCGTAGAGCATCAGACGGGGCAGCTGTTCGAAACGGATGTTGGAACAGGGGCGCACGCCGGCGGTCGCCGTACCGGTCCACAAAACCGCGCCGACGGCCACTGCCGCGCGCGTCCAGAAGATTTTCGTTTTCATGCCCATATTCTATCATACGCCCCGCATCCGCGTAAAGACCGCAGATACGGGTCCGCGAGGTTGACGCGAAGGGGAACGGTCTGTTAAAATACCGCCATGCATTCGCAGGGCAGAGAGAGAAACGTCATTGCCGACGCGTTACGCGGCGCCGCAGGTCTGCTCGTACCGTTGTTCCACATCTCCGAGCCGTACGGCTGGAAGCGGGGCGACGTCGCGTCCGTGCCCCAGATCTGCGGACATGGGTACCTCTGCGTCGAATTCTTCCTCCTCCTGATGGGCTTCATGCTCGCACACGCCTACGACCGCCGCTGGCGTGACGGGATGAGCACCGGCGCCTTCTTCCTGCGCCGCCTCCGGCGACTGCACCCGCTCGTCGTCTCCGGCGTGGTGATCGGCGTGATCGTGTTCTTCGCGCAGAGCATGGGATGCCCGCTCTGGGACAAGACATTGAAGGCTTTTGGCCCCTGGGAGCTCACGGGGGCGATTGCCGCCGGACTCTTCCTTCTGCCGTATCCCGGCACCGGGTTCCTCGTGCCGTTCAATCCGTGCGCGTGGACGCTCTGCTACGAATACGCCGCGAACATCCTCTACGCGCTCTTCGTACGCCGCCTGGGACTCGTCACGCTCGCGGTCCTTTCCGTGGTCGCCGGACTCTGGAGCGCCTCTTTTGCGCTGCATGTGGACCTCAACGCGATTTTCGGCACGTCCTGCGAAGTGGTTGCGAAGGCCGCCGCACGGGCGCGGGACTCGATTGAGATAGGCTGGAGCTTGAATCCGTACCACGCCTACGGCGCCTGCGTGCGGCTGTTCTTCCCGTTCCTCTTCGGCATGTTCCTCGCGCGGACGGGATGGAAGATCCGGATCCCGCGCGGCGGCCTGCTGATCTGCCTTGCCGTGTTCTTGCTCGTGCTCTTCACGCCGATGCCGTTCGGCGGCAAGATCCAGAACGGCGTGTTCGAGCTCATGGCCCTGATGGTAGTCTTTCCGCTGCTGCTGCTGGCGAGCGCGGGCACGCCCGTGGTGTCCGGGAAGACGGCGGCGGTCTGCGCGTTCTTCGCGGAACTCTCCTATCCATTCTACATGTCGCACTACCCCTTCATAAAGATCCACAACTGGTGGGTGCGAACGCATTCCGCCAACTACTCGGCCGGTTTCTGCTTCGCGCTTGGCGTATGCGAGTACCTCGCGCTCGCCGTGTTCGCCTGGGCGGTCATGAGGTTCTGGGACCGGCCGACGCAAAAGATACTCGGCGCACTGTCCAGCGGCCGAGGCCGTGTTGGCAGGAAGGTCGAAGGATGATATAATATCGCCCCGTATGGCTAGACATGCGAAGTTGCTGGCCGGCGGATTGGCGTTGGCGTCTCTTCTGTCGGCATTCGCCGAAGATCCGGACGAGGAGCGATGGTTCTCACTCCCGTTTCCGGTGTCTGGCGGCGCGCGTGCCTATTTTGAAAGCGCCTACTTCTCCTCGTCCGGCACCTTGAGCTACACCAAGCCCGTCGCGGAGCAGGTGGCGTGGATCAACGCAAACCTCGGCGACTACGGCTACCTCCTCGCCGACGGCTGGCTCTGCAGCGCGCTGAACGGCCAGACCGACCATGTCCATCGCCGCGCGTTCTACTGCTTCGAGGGGACCGCGCGCTACGGCTACGACCTGAAGTTCACCGACGACATCCATCTCGACACCAACGGCGGCCTGCTCTGGGACTGGCTCGGCGGCTACAAGGCGCATCACGGCACGCCGCTCGCGGTCTACGCCATGCAGCATCTGCGCAATCCGATCCTCACGCCGTACTGGAACCTCCTGCACCGCTTCGACGACAACCGCTACGTGCGCATCCGCACGGGCGCGGAGCATCCGTTCTCGCCGATCGAGTCCGTGAGGATCGTCCCGTACATCGAGTCGATCTGGGGCGATGCCGCCCGCTACAGGCGCGTCTACGGCGACAGTCCCTCGTACAGGTTCCTCAACGGCGCGTACATGGTCGGCGTGACGGGCTTTGTCGCGGAATGGCGCTTCACCGAACACTGGTATCTCTGGTTCCGCTTTCGCCAGTTCTTCACGGTGAACCCGGCCGCGCGCTCGCTGGCGAAGCGGCGCGACACGATCGTCCACCACACCGACTATTCAATCTACGGCCTCGGCCTCGGCGTCCGCTTCTGACCTCCGCCACCAAAATGGCGGCGCGCCGTTGATAAACGTGTTCCCCCTTGCGCCTACCTTTTCAAACAGCACATAACAGCATGACGGTGTCGCATTGCATGGGCGTCAAGTGATGTGATATACTTTATCCAGATTTGGCACGATAAAATTGAGTATGGTCAAAATGCTGGAAAAAGGAGAATGAGATGGGCGTGCAGTCGTTCAGCCGGCGTTCGTTTTTGAAATTCGAGGCGGCGGGGGCGCTTGCCGCCGCCGGAACGGCGTTGCCGCTTGCGGGCGGGCAACTGGCCGTTCCGCAGAGGAAGGGGGCGTTCGCCGAGCCGACGCATGAGCTGCCGCTTGCGGAGGACTGCGATGTGATCGTGGCGGGCGGAGGGCCGGCCGGCATCTCGGCGGCGGTGTCCGCCGCACGCGCCGGGGCGAAGGTGCGCCTGTTTGAGATGCACGGCGCGCTCGGCGGGGTCTGGACGAGCGGCCTTCTGGGCTGCCTCATAGACTTCGACAAGTCGGCGATCGACCGCGAGATCATGCGTCGGCTGAAGGCGCTGGGCGTGCTGCTCGTGCGCAATCCGCGCCGCAAGGAGGCGAGGGTGGCGAACTTCACCTACGACCCCGAGTGCATGAAGGTCGTCTGCGAGGAGATGTGCACGGAGGCGGGTGTTGATTTCCGTCTCCACTCCATGGTTGTGGCGGCGTACCGCGATTCTTCTGGACGAAATGTCGAGACGGTTGTCACCGAGTCCAAAGAGGGGCGGCGCGCCTGGCGCGCGAAGATATTCATCGACTGCACGGGTGACGGTGACCTTTCTGCCCAGGCCGGCTGCGGATACGACATCGGCGGGCCGGACGGCAGCAACGACCAGCCCGCCAGCCTCTGCGCGATGGTGTTCTCCCCGCATCCCGACAGGGTCGCGCCGTATGTGGTGAACCATCCCGACAACTTCGACGCCAACGGCCGCCTTCGCACCGAGAGCCCCAAGAAGAGAATGCACGCCGAGATGGTGCGCGCCGGGCTGTCTCCCTCGTACTCGATGCCGACGCTCTTCATGGTGCGCGAAGGCGTGTACGTGTGGATGATGAACCATGTGTACGGACTCAAGATAGACGACGCGGCAGGACTCGCCCGCGAGACGGTCCGGGCCCGCCGCGAGGTGCTAGACGGCGCGCGGGCGCTTACGCGGCTCGGCGGCGCGTGGGAGGGGTTCTGCGTTCTTGCGACGGCGGAGCAGCTCGGCCACCGCGCCGCCCGCCGCGTGCACGGCCGCTACACGCTCACCGCCGATGACGTCAGTTCCGGTGCGGTCTTCCCCGACGCAGTCACGACATCCAACTTCTGCGTGGACGTGCATGCCACCAGCGCCGAGAGGAACAAGAAGGCCGCCTACAGTTCGCACGGCGTGAAGGCCAAGCCTTTCCAAATTCCGCTCCGCGCCTGCATGGCGAAAGACGCCGACAATCTCTACCTGGCCGGGCGCTGCATTTCAGGGGATTTCATTCCGATGGCGAGTTACCGCGTGACCGGCAGCGCAGTTGCGATGGGCGAGGCCGTAGGCCGCGCCGCCGCCGCCCGCGCAGGACATCACTCCCCCAGGTGACGGCCGCGCGGGAACCTTGCGTCGCAACGATTACTTGACGATAGGCGTCAGGACCATGTTGCGGAAGTCCGCGTCGGAGTGATCGCCCTGGATGTAGAGCGGACCGGGCACGAACTCGTCGGCCGTCATCGCGCCGCCCGTGATGCCCACCACGGGCGCCTTGTCGATGATCGTCACGCCGTTCAGGACGACCGTCAGGTGGCGCTTGTAGAGCGTCACGTTCACAGTCTGCCACTCGTTCGCCGGCTTCTCGGCGGCGACCTTCGGCGTCACGCGGCCGTAGTAGGCGGCCATGTGGTGCATGTCCACGGGCTTGCCGTAGCTGTCGAGCACCTGGATCTCGTAGATGCCGCGGAGGTACACGCCGGAGTTGCAGCCCGGCAGCACGCGCACCTCGTACTTCAGGTTGAAGTCGAAGAAATCGGCGCGCTTCGTGCGGAGGTTGCCGTTCTTGTGGACGGACTTGCCGTTCTTGTCGCGCGTGATGCGGTTGGAGAGCATGCCGTCCTTGAGCGTCCAGCCGTTGATTTTGTCCTTGCCCATGATCTCGAAATCGTCGATCGTGCCGGCGAGGAGGTTGATCGGCGCGCCGTAGACGGCCTTGGCGAAGTCGGGCGCGGGGCCGACAGGCGGGTTGCGCTTGCCGCAGACCTTCTCCTCCTTGTCGACGACCTTGCCGTTGCCGTCCACGGTGCAGCAGGTGGCGTCGAGCACGTTTCCCTTCACCATGCCCTTCACACAGAGCGCGCGCCACGCTGCCTTGTCGTTCTCCTTGCCCTTCGGCTTGCTGAACGCGCGGCGGACGGTGAAGGACGTCGCGTCAATCTGCGTGACGTCGGCCGGCGTGGGACTGCCCCAGCGCCAGAGGAGGAGCGCGGTGGGCTTGCCGTCCTTGCCCTTCTCGAGGATCAGGTGGCCCGCGTTCATCTCGGGATAGGGCAGCTTGAGGCCCCAGTTGCCGTACGCGCAGCCGCAGTCCGCGCACGCGCAGGGCGTGGCGCAGGCGCACGCGGCGGGTGCCTTGGCGCAGCCGCACGACTTCGGCGCGGAGCAGCTGTCGCCGCAGTCAGACGAACAACAGCCAGGGGTGAGTAAAGCGATTCCGGCAGAGACAACGCTCGCCGCCAACAGGTTGAGGGTAGAGTTTTTCATGTGCGATAGTATATCACAATTACGGCGCGTGCGGGAGGGACGCGCTCACGCCCGTCCGCCAAACGCACTTGACTTCCAAACCGATGATGGTAGAATGAGGGCATGAACATGACACGCAGAAGTTTCTTCGGGGCCGCTGCGGCGGCCGGGGCCCTGGCGGGAAACCGCGTGGCGGCAGCCGACGCCCCTGGCGCGTTCGCCGAACCGGCACAGCGCATTCCTGTGGACGACTGGGCCGACGTGATCGTCGCGGGCGGCGGGCCGGCCGGCGTGGCGGCAGCCGTCTCCGCCGCACGCGCGGGGGCGAAGGTCCGGCTCCTCGAACTGCAAGGCTGCCTCGGCGGCATCTGGACGGCCGGGTTCCTCTCGTACATCTTTGACTTCAACAAGTCCGACATCGGCCGGGAGATCATCCGCCGCCTTGACGCCTACGGCGCGCGCGCCGTGGACAGGCCCGGCGACGAGGGCATGAGATTCTACCGGCGGGGAACCGACCAGGACTGGGTCTACGAGCCCGAGTACATGAAGGCCGTGTGCGAGGACATGTGCGCCGAGGCGGGCGTGCGCGTAACGCTGCAGTGCCCCGTGACGGCGGCCTACCGCGATGCGTCCGGACGCAACGTCGAAACGGTCGTGACCGAGTCGAAGAGCGGACGCCAGGCGTGGCGGGCACGGACGTTCATCGACTGCACGGGTGACGGCGACCTCGCCGCGCGCGCGGGCTGCGGGTTCGACATCGGCTTCGGCCCCGAGGGTTGGGGACAGCCCGCCACCCTGAACGCGCTCGTGGTGGTCGACGACGGCGACGCCGTGGCGGCCGGCGACTTCGTCTCGAACGAGCCCGCCATGTGGACGCAGCACCTGAACCCGGAAACCGGCAAGCCCTCCTGCCACCATATCGTGGCGAGCCACAAGCTCAAGGCCGAGCTCCGCCGCGCCGGACTCGACCCGAGCTACGGCGATCCCACGCTCTTCCGTTTTCACCGCAACCTCTTCTGCTTCATGGTGAACCACGAGTACAAGCTGCGCGTCGACGACGCGCAAGCCATCTCGGACGCGACCATCCGCGCGCGGCGCGAGATCCTCGCCCTCGCCGCCGGCCTCGCGAAGCTGGGCGGCCCGTGGAAGGGATTCCGCGTGGCGGCCACGGCCGAGCAGATCGGCCACCGCGACGCGCGGCGCATCCACGGGCGTTACACCGTCACGCGCGACGACGTGACCGCCGGCGCGAAGTTCCCCGACGCCGTCACGACCTCGTACTTCGGAATCGACATCCACGGACTCGACAAGAAGTCCAACAACGTCCGCGCGGCCGGACAGAACCACGGCGTGAAGTTCCGTCCCTTCCAGATCCCGCTCCGCGCCTGCCCATCTCCGGCGACTTCTACGCACACGCGAGCTACCGCGTGACCGGCAGCTCCGTGGCGATCGGCGAGGCGGTGGGCAAGGCCGCCGCGGCCGAAGCGACGAAGCGGTAGCCGTTAGACGTCGCCCGACACCTTCATCACGTGCGCCTCGCCCGCATAGACGGGCGTGTCGCCCACGAGCAGCGTGCCGTCGGGCTGGATGCCGCCGCACAGGCCGGTGATTGGCGTCGCGTCAGTGTCAGTCTGCAACACGCTCACATGCTCCCCCTTGAGCGCGTCGCAGGGGACGATGAGCGGATGGATCGCCGCAAAGCCGTTCTGCCGCCAGTTGTCGTAGAACGGGGCGAGCGTCTTCAAAAACGCGCGCTGGACCATTTCAAGCGGACGCTCCGTGCCGTCGACCTGGCAGAGGCTCGTGGCGCGCAGGGCGATTTCGGGGGCGAAGACCTTCTGGTTCACGTTGATCCCCACGCCGGCGATCACGTTCTCGCCGTGGCGTTCGCAAAGAATGCCCGCGAGCTTGCGGTGGTAGATCAGGACGTCGTTCGGCCACTTGATCCACGTCTGGCGCAGAAGCAACAAGCTTGTCGCCGTAGCGGCGGCGAGCCCGACGACGAGCGGCAGGGTTGCGACTTCCTGAGGTTCCATACCCGATACGTCGAGCACGGCGGAGAGCATCAGGTTCTCGCCGGGCGGCGAAATCCAGGTGTGGTCGAGGCGTCCGCGGCCGGCCGTCTGCTCGTCGGCCGTGAACACGTCGCCGGGCTTGCCGTCGCGCGCGTCGAGGTTCGTCGATTCCGTGACGGCCTTGTGGTGAATCGTCCAGTTATCGATCTTGGATGTCATTGAAAACTCCCTTTCTAACATGCCTAACAATGCGGAACGTCTCTTGCATCGAGGGTGAAACGCCATTTGCGATTCTGGTCGCGTTTCGAGGCGTAGGCGATGCCGATGCGCGGGGCGGCGGTGAATCGAACTCGCGAGCCGTCGCTTTCAAGCCAAAGACGGTCGGACGCGACAAGGTCCTCGCGGTTGAGCGAGCGGTCGATCTTGAGAAGCTTCGTCAATCGTCCGGGGCCTTCCGCGCCCTCGACGCCACGAATGAGGACAGCCTCGGGACGCCCTTCCGGCCCCGTCACGACGTTCAGCATTTCGTGCATCCCGTAGCAGAGGTAGATGTAGGCGCAACCGCCCGGCGAGTACATCACGTCCGTCCGCGCCGTGCGCCCCTTGTGCGCGTGGCAGGCAGTGTCTTCTTCGCCGCAGTAGGCCTCGGTTTCGGTAATGCGCCGCCGCATGACGGTCCCATCATCCAGCCTGCGGCAAAGCCATGCGCCGACGAGCGCCTTCGCCACCGTCACCGCGTCAACCGCATAATCGTTTGTCGTCAATCTGCGCATGACTTTAGTCCCGAACAAACATTATCCGCCCACAACAAGGCTGCGGCAGGTTTCAACGACGCGCTCAAGAATCGGTTCGCTTTCGCCTCTGTCCAACCCAACGTCCTTGGCGAGATGCCTAAGGTCGTCCACGCCAGGATTCGCGCCCTCACCTGAAACGGACAACGTCTGCCACCCGTTTGGTCCCTCTGCATACGTAAAGTCATAGAACGGTGCGAGTGACCAGCGCCCCTTCTCGTCCATTAGGAACGAAAAGTTTTTCAAGTGGTCGTCCCTGTTGTGCGCGACAACATTCAGGCAGGCACGGCGAAACAACTCCGTCTTCGCCGACTGATCATGCGTCAAGGCATCTGTCAACCGAAACAAGAGCGCGTATTCGTCGCCGGGGATTCTGAAGTCGGCATGGAGAAGTCCCGCCGCACTCGCCATGTGGATGCGTCCGCCGCCGTCCGTGCGGTCGAAGCGCCGCGTCATGAAGAACTTGCCCGCTTTCGTCGCGACGAGACGGCTTGGCGCGATTTCCGCCCCCGCCGCACGTGCGGCCTCGTAATAACGATATTCCATCTCGCCTGCCTCATCGCCATCGCGCTGCGTGTTGAACTTGACAATCCAATGCTCAAAGCCCGGCGGCAGGACTGGACTTTCCGCACACACCTCGCCTGTCGTGGGATTATACCCGACATACGCCTTTGGCCTCGCGCCACCGGAACTTCCGCCGGCCTTGCGAAGTTGCGGAAGCACCCTCTCCGACTCCCCCGCGTCAAACGCCATCGCCTCTTCCGCAAGTGCGGCGAGGTCGAATGCCTCATTCGCTGCATCAGTAGCTTCGTCCGCCGGTTCGTACACAAGCGCACCCTTTCCTGAACGCCCGACGCACATAAGCCGTTCTGTAATCGACGGAAGACGCCTCTCGCGTTTCATGAACATCCTGTCAACGATTCGCCGCCCCCATCCGTCAGGTAGCGAATCATCGAACAGACCAAACGTTTCCATGTTCCCAGATCGGTCGTACACCTTCAATCCACCACTCGGCGGCAGACGAAACGGTGCGATGTTGAGTCCCGACGAAAGGAACTCACCCGTGAACTCGAACGCCGTGTCACGCGCGATTTCGGAAAATGTGCCGACCTTAATCTCGTGTCCGCTGCCAAAGTCGAGTTTCACCGTCAACTTCATTTCGAACTCCTTTTGTGGCGGACACGATGCACAACCTTGGGCGCTGGCTCAATGTCGCCCTCAAGCGTCTTGGGGAACTTAACAAGTCGCAACTGTGCCTTGAGCATGTCCTCAAAGGCATCAAGCCTGTTCAACGCGAAAAGTACCTTGAAGAGTGTGTCGGTAGATGCAAGCCCCGTCCGCTCCAACCGCGAAATCGTTGTCATCGGGACGCCTGAGCGCCGCGCAAGGTCTGCTTGCGTCCATTCCTCGCGCTGACGCGCAAGCCTGACCATCTCGCGTAAGCGCACCAACACATCTTCCACCGTAGTTAGCGGCAATATGTTGTTCAAATCGTTCATGACAACATATTACCACAATATATTGCCGTTGTCAACAACTCAAATAACTCATCTTCTGTGACAATTCTCGCATGTGCGCCTGAGGGTCTGTCCCCATTGGTGGAGTACGAGTGGTGAAGTAACTTCATGCCTGTACCTCCCGCAATTTGGACAGTTCATAGGTTCTTTGGAATACGGTAGTGCCCTGTCAATGGATAGGCAAAAAGAACGTCTTCCTCCTGTGTGCCCGAGCCGATGTTGTGCAAGGCAAGCGGAACGCCCGCCGCCGATTTTTTGTCGCTGACGATCATGATGTGCGGCAACTTTTCGCCAACCATGACCGTCACGATGTCGCCCGGCTTGTAGTCCGCCGCATTCTTGGACACAGGCAGCGCATACCCTTTTCGCTTGAAATAACATTGCAGGTTCGGTACGCGCCTGTGGTCGATGTTCGCGTCAGGGGTTTTGAGCCCCCACATGCGAGGATACTTCGAGAAGTTGGACTTCATATCTTCATGCACAAGTTTCTGCAAGTCGATCTTGCGCGCGTCGCGCAACGCCCTGATGATTACATCCGTGCAAACGCCGCTCGACCTCGGCACGTCGCCGCCGGGATAGCCAATCTTCCTGTACGCCGGATCATATCCCACAGTGACGCCAATCTGACGCCGCGCAGCGGAAACGACATCGGTTTCGACAGGAGCGGAAATCAACTCATTGATGCGCGGCCTGTACTCTGTTATCGGGCTCATGAGACAACCGACCTGAACTTCCTTTTGGCCTCTCATGTAGGCCAGCAGCAATCGGAGATCAAACAAGTCAACCCTTCTCCGTTGGCCTTTTATCGTCCATTCTAGATGCTTGAAGATGCGGTCAAGGGAAGCATCCTCGCCTTCGCCGTATTCCACATCCTCAAAACATGATGGCGGGCAACGCGTTGGCCACGCCTTGTCCCATTCTACTGGCACCCAATCTGCCGGATCGCCCGACGCCTTTGGAAGGATCCGCATTCTCATGCCTCTGTCCGCATGTCCGCTGACAGAATCCCGCAAATCGGGACGGAGCCTTATGCAGACATTGTCGCCCAGGATGTTTCCGTGGGCGTCAATGTATTTGGCATTCACCCAATAACGGTGCCCAATCAGCGCTACTGTCCACCAATCGGCATTGTTGCGTCCCGTTGTCACAACTTCCACCCTGTCGCCCTTTCGCCAAAACGTCTTTTCAGGGCGACATCTGACCGTTGCAAACCTTGGCAGTTTCAATTTTTTCGCGCTGACGCAGTACCGACAAAGAACAGACTCGTCAAGAGTGACATCGAGCCCGAGTTCACGAATATTCGCGCATCCTTTGCGATATTCCGCAACGAAACTTCGCGGTCCCAATCCGCTGGTCGGGTAATGTGTCGTCTTCCCGCATTTCCGGCAGACATGGGTATAGTCCTCGATTTTGGGCGGCGCGAGCTTTCCCTCTGCGCCCCCAATCGCCACCGCCACAAGCGCGGCACATATTATTCGTATATTCACAGGCCCTCACCCCTCTCTTCTCAGTCCGTAAGATTACGATGCGGAACGCGATTACGGTGCGGAATGGCATGCCAGGACATAGTGCGTAGAACGGCCTTGACCTTGCTGCCGTAGGATACCGCCCGTGACGAGGACGTTGATTTCGCGCGAGGCGGTATCTTGTGACACCTTGCAGATTTTCGCCCACTTCGAAGACGTGAGGTTACCCTCGAATCCGTCAAAAAGCTTGTTCAGCATTATCCGCTGGTTCGCATTCAAGTCGTCCGCTGCGTGTTCCCGCCAGAAGTCGGCTTTGGCGAGGATGGCGGCGAGTTGCGTTCCAGCGGACTTAACCGCCCGCAAGTGGCACCCCAGGAACCACTTCACCCAGCGCGTCACGTCCATTGAGCCACGCTGAGCATGTTCAAGTTCCTCGTAGTAGGATTCTTTCTCCTTCTGGATCTGCGTGGAAAGCGAATAGAACCGCATCGCCGACCGTTCGCCCCGCGCGAGCAGATATTCCGTTAGCGTCCGCGCGAGCCTTCCGTTCCCGTCGTCGAACGGATGCAGCGTCAGGAACCAGAGATGGCCAATCGCAGCTCGGACGAGCCACGGCGTGTCGTTTTCCACGTCATTCGCGTAATCAAGGAACTTGCCGACTTCCACGTCCAACCGAGCGGCCTCCGGCGCGACAAAGTGGACACGTTCCATCATCCCATGCCGAGAGACGACACGCATCAGCCCCTCATTGTCGTTCCGCATCCTCCCCACGGCTATCTTGACGAGTCCCGAATAGCCGGTCGGGAAAAGCGCCGCATACCAGGAGTAAAGGCGCTCTAGCGTCATCGGTTTCTCCCAGTTGCGCGTCGCATCGAACATCATGTCCGCCCGCGCCTCAGATTCATGCGTCACCGTCCCCTTTGCGGCCGAGAGCGCAATCTCCATTCGACGCGCCACGCTGGAACGCACGTCGTCGCGATTCAACCGTTCGCCCTCGATCGCGGCGGAATGCAGGATCTCCGATGAAAGCGCCTCGTACACGGCCTCCTGGCGCAAGTCGAAGCCGATTGCGCCAAGCCGTCCCAAGAACTTCCCCAATTCAAAGGAAGTCTCGGCAAGTTCAGCCTCGATTTCGGCGGCATCCCACCTAAAAGAAGGCCATTCTTTAAGCTGATGGATAAAGCGCACTGCCTTTTCTCCGCAATTTTTGCGGATATTATACCATGTAATCTCCGCAAACGTCAATGGCTGAAGATGTCTTATCTTCTTCCCGAAGTGCCATTTTTCAGCACTTGCCGTCTGTTGCATATAACAGCACAAATTCTATTCATAAGATTATGGTGCGGAACGATCCCGTTCCTTTTGATTCTTCAACAGGATTTCAACCCGCCAAATGACGAGCAAAATAATACATGCCATAACATGAAAGCAAAACCATTGCCGAGTAGAGGACAAAGGCCACTTTCTGCACTCGCCGTTTCTTTGTTATCAGAAAGACTATCCCCATAGTGAAATACTGAAGATAGGCAACTAAAACGAGAAAAATCTGCCATCTCGCCGTGACATCCCATCCTGTCATGTCACAAAACATCACGATGACAGCCCACGCCGTAAAACACGGAACGAACACGATGCTTATGGCAGCAATTACAAGGGCTTTATCGTCCCCTCCACTAGTCAACATAATCAGCAAGCCCGGAACATAAGAGGTCGCAAGCAACATAAGAAATCTTTTCATCGTATTTCGTTCCTTTCGGCCTTATGATCGAATTTCAACCACAATAGTTCTTTTCGTAAGATTACGGTGCGGAACGAGAATTCACGCCGTTTTGATTCTCGCGCCGCACTGCACGCACTCAACCGTCTCTCCTTTTTTACAGCGAATCGACGAATGCGGGGAAGCGTGGCACCAGGTCTGCGCGTTCGTGGTGGAAGAGGAGATGCGCCACGTCCCGGCGCTTAAGTTCCAGGTCCACAGATTTCGACTTTGCCTTGAGCGCCGCCTTGAGCGATGCAAGATCAGTTATCTCCGGATGCGACAAAGTGAAGAACGAATAGTCAGGTTCCGTACGTTGCAAAAGGAAGATCGCATCATAGAAGTCGCGTCCCTTTGCCCGCGTGAGCAATGCCGACAGCTTCATGGCACAGAGCGTCGCCTCATTCGGTACGTTCACAGGGAAAAAGAAACCACAGCGCCGAACGTCAACGGAAACCTTCTTGTAGTCTCGGCCTTGGTCTTGCGCCTCAATCTTCATCAAGAACCGCTCTTCCTTGAAAGCCGAAAGCCCCAACTCATGCAACAACCCTGGGAAGAGGATGCTTCGTCGCATCGTCGTCAAGCGGTCCGATTCCTTTTCCTTCGCCGTGGCGCTCAGTCCGTTGTTCGTCAAATACGCAATGAGCGCATCGGTGAAGCGCATGAAATCATCTGACGTAAGTTCCTTGCAGTCAAAGTCAAGGTCTTCGGAGAATCTGTCGATGTCCTTTGTCAGACGCAAATTCGTGCCGCCGATGAACGTCAGCTTCGGTGCCCACGGACTTCTGGCAATCCACTCAAGTGCAAGGCACTCGACATATTCCTTCAAGATATGCTTCGCGAACTGTCCTCCGCGAAGTTCCTCCGGGAAAAATCCCTTTATCGATTCAAACGAGATCATATCGCATACACCTCCTTGACGAGCCTAATACGTCGGGTAAGTGCCCGCGAGTCAAAGCGCGAAGCAACTCCGTCAAGTCCACCGTCGCGAACGATTTCCTCCAGCACGTCAGGATCGAGACGCAACGCCTCGATTTCGCCTCGTGTGTCGTACTGCGGATTGAGATACAGAAAATCGCAGAGAGCCTTCGCAGGCGTCGCGACCAAGACTGGCAATCCTCCATCTACGGACTCCACGCCATAACCGAACATCAACTGAGGCTTGACGCTGCGATAGAAGAACTCGCCAAAATCATTCTTGAACGAAGCCGTCTTGAGGGATGTCACGGACGTGAACTGCACGACCGATTCAGGTATCAACCCCACCCTCGCCATGACGTGCTCGCACGAAAGATAGCTCGGCGAATACATCTTGCCCGCAAAGTAGTCGCCAATCCCTGGTATGTTCGCAGTATCGGCAAAGGCGTACCACGAACGCCTCAGCCGCTTGATGTAGCCCTTCCCAAGCCATGTCGAGTAATTTCCCCTGTCGAAACGAGGAAACGCCGCCAAGACCTGCTCGTTCGAGAAGCAGGCAAAGCCATGAAATCGTTCTCTAAAAGTGATATAGTTCATTTTGTTTCCGAAACGCGCATATTATACCACGTTTCGGAAACGAGCGTCAATTCAGAAATGAGATTATGGTGCGGAACGGTATTCGCAGCGGCCACGGGAGCGCGGGACGAATCCCGGCATGTCGGCCTCGGGCGTGCGCCAGGCCTCGCGCGCCGCCTCGCGCGCGATGTCTAGCAGCTCTTTCCACAGGGGATCCTGACGCGAGGCGAACGCGAACTTCCCCTTCGCCATGCAGCCGAGCCCGCCGTCCTGCTTTGAAAGGTGCGCCAAGAGCGCCGGGCTGGAATCAGGTTCGGTGAGGTCGAACCACCACCACTGCGGCTCCACGAAGTTCGTGTTGGCGACCCGCGTGTCCATCTGTCCGTGGCAGGATGCGCAGTTCTTCTGGTAGAGAGGAAGGAAGCGCTTCTGGAACCACGGCTTGAGCGCGGGACCGTCCGCCTCGCCCCACTTGTCGCGGTCGCCCTTCCCGCCGATGTGGGCATAGTCGAACGTGGGATAGTAGGGAATCATCGCGTCGATCCACTCGTAGACGATCCGCTTGTCCGCCGCCGGCATGTCGACGCCGTGGTGCGACTTCTCTAGATATTCCGGCAGACGGCTCCCGAACGATCCGCTCTCCTTCGCGCGGAACGGCTCCGTCAGTCCCGTCAGCAGATGGAAGCTCTGCACGAGCGGCTTGTTCGTGCTGTCGCCCGTGAACCAGGCGCGGAACACGCGGTCGGACTTCGACCGGTTGACGAGCGAGTCGTACGACATATTGAAGAAGCGCGTGTAGTGTCCCGTGAGGTTCATCCCCTTCGGCGGGTTCGCACCGGAATGGCAGCGTACGCAGTGACGGTCCCACACGGGCTGCACCACCTTGTTGTAGTCGAGCACGCCCGCGTTCCCCCACGGCGGCCGCTCGAGCGGCGAAGGCGCCTTGCGCGCGGCCAGGGCGGACATCGGGACGGCGGCCGTGCGCCGGTTCTCGTGGCATCCCGTGCAGCTCTGCGTCTCGCCCGGCATCAGGTTGATCGCGCTCGTCATCCGCACAAGTTCACGTCCCGCGCCGTCCACGAGCTGCAGGTAGATTTCCTTCCGTGCCGGCGCCTGGAAGAACACGCTGCCGTCCTCCGCGACCGGCGCGTAGCCCCACACGCGCTTGGGGTAGTACGACGACGCCCCCACGAGCGGCCCCTGGTCGAGGATGCCGTTCCACGTGCGGTTGACGGTCTTCGGAATCTGCTCCATCACGCGCACGGCCTTCACCTCGCCGCGCCGTCGCCGGCGACGGCACGTCGAGCGGCGCAATCTCCTTCGGCGCGGGCCGCGCGACGAACGGCATGGCGCCAAAAACGCTCGTCGCCGGGTCCTCGTACGCAACGGCGCGGCGGCCGTCGTCCGCAAGCAGCATGAGACGGAAACGCTTCGCCTTCTCGTCGCCGCATGAGGCGAGGAACCGTCCCGGCCTCACCGGCGCGGGCCAGCACCAGCCCCAGTCGTAGCGGCGGTCGAACACGGACGGTATCTCGGGCGTGAGCCAGCGCATGGACGGCGCGGCGTCCCCTTCCGGCCCTTCCCGGTTCGAGACGATGCCGATCGCACCGTACGGCGAACCGTGGTGCGGCGCGAAAGTGCAAACTGCGGAGCCGTACTCACCGGGAATCTCGCAAGCCTGTATGAGCGCCGCAGGGTCTTCGGTGAGGTTGCCGAACCAGAGTGACATCTGCCGCCCGTCGGGATACTGTGTCCAGAGCGACTGCTCCACGTACTCCCAGCGCGTGTAGAAAAGACGGCCGTCGGACAGAACGGAAAGGTAGAGGTCGGAGAGCGTGTTCGAGCTGAGATCGCGCACGTTGCCGCCATCGGCGTCCATCACGTGGACGTGCGTCGAAGGTCCAGGTTGGCAGACATTATGTGTGAACGGCGTGCGCGTAGAGAGAAAGGCGATGCGCCCCTCTGGGAGGGTCGCGCTCCCGCGCGACCGCTGACTCCCCGGCAAATACACCGGGCTCGCGTTGTGCGCCTGCGGCGTGTCGGTGAGCTGGCGAAGTCCCGAACCATCCGCGCGCATCGCGTAAATCTGCCAGGTCTTCGCGCCGTGGCGGCGCATCGTAAAGAGGATCATCAAGGCGTCGGGCGACAGCGACATGTCCAAAATGATCGAGTCCTTTTCCTCCAACAAGATCTGCAACTTCCCCGTCGCCGGATCGAAGACGCGGATGGAACAACCCCATGGTCCCTGCGGGTTGGTCTGCCACACGTAGTTTGGAATGGCGCCTGAACGGAGCGGCGATCCCGTAAAGAAGAGGATCGGCGGCAGCGTCTTCACCTCCGCCGCGAGCTCCAGCGATTCGCACCGCGGATCGGGCGTGGGGAGGCGCGGCGGACGATCCGCGAGGAACCCGCGCAGCGCGATGCGTCCCGGACCACCCTTTCGCGACGACCGACCGAGGTTCACGATCCGTGCGACGTGCCGTCCGTCCGCCAACCCCTTCGCCACGCACGTCTCCTCGCACAGCGACGAGTCGAACGTGCCGACGGACTTCCCGTCCACGAACGCCTCAAAGAATCCGAGCGGCGAGGTCTGGTCGCGGAAGGTGATCCCCCAAATCCAGCGGCACGCGCCCTTCCGGTGGCACACCGTAAAGGACGTTCCCTCGAACTCCACCTCCACGGCGTCGCCCTCCTTCTCGCTCACCCACGCGTACGGCCACGCGCCCGTGTCGCACCACGCCTTCCACGCGCCTGTCGGCTTGACGAGCGGATTCGTCCACGGCGTGACGGATGCCGCCAGACATGCCAGCGGCAGCATTAGTCCGATAAGGATTCGCATAAATTCTAGAGGCACCGCAGTTTTAACTATTTAACCATTTAACTATTTAAAACCTTCCACGATCGCCCGTCCGGCACTTGTGCCGAGGCGCGTGGCGCCGGCGCGGAGCATCGCGAGCGCGTCGGCGCACGTGCGGATACCGCCCGCCGCCTTGAGGCCCATGTCGGGACCGATCGCCGCGCGCATCAGCTGCACGTCCTCAAGCGTGGCGCCGCCCGTGCCGAAGCCCGTGGAGGTCTTCACGAAATCGACGCCAGCCTCGCAGGCGATCTTGCAGGAGAGCAACTTCTCCTCACGCGTCAGGTAGCAGTTCTCGAAGATGACCTTCGAGGTCACGCCCTCGCCGTGGCAGATCTTCGCGAACTCGGCGAGTTCGGCGAGCACGTACGCCGTGTCGCCAGCCTGCAGACGGCGCACGTTCTGGACGATGTCCACCTCGCCGGCGCCCTGTGCGATTACGTCGCGGACCTCGAAAAGCTTCGCCTCGGCGGACATCTGGCCAAGGGGAAATCCGGCGACGGCCGTCACCTTCACGCCCGTCCCCTTCAGCATCGTCGCGCACCGCGCCACCTCGCAGCCGTTCACGGCCACGCTCGCGAAGCCGAACTCGGCCGCCTCGCGACAGAGGTCGTCGATCTTCTCCGGTCCGCCGAACGCCTTCAGGAACGTGGAGTCCAGCAACGCGGCAAGTGTCTTCTTCGTCAGGTTGTCAACGTCGATCATCATTTCTTCTCCTCTGCCTCATTCGCCTTGAATACGGCGGTCTGCCACGGCTCGAGACGAACCGTAAAGCGATTCTTTTCGGGCTGCGCGATTCCGGTGCCGTGCCAGATTGGCGTGAGCGAGTTGACGGGGAACTCCGGCGTCAGAATGGCGTTAACGGCCTTTTCGGATGCGTTGCGCACGGTGAAGAGGCATTCGCCCGATCCGCCGGGTTCGCCGTACCGCTCGACCCAGACGTTGGCCGCGCTTGCGCGCATCAGCGTCTCGGGCTGCCAGCCCGCGCGGTTCACCGCCAGCCGCTGTAGCCGATCTTCTCCTCGCCGCCGATCGTGCTCACCGCCGGATAGAAGCCGTAGAACATCTGGTTCTCGATGTACATCTCCATGCCACGGTGAGTCACCTCCTTGCAGAGACGCTCCCAGAACCCTTCCTGCAGCAGGTTGGAGACGGGTCGACGATATGCGAAGAAGCGCTGCTCGCAGGCAGTCGCGTCCGTGATCACCGAATGCAGGAACTTCTCGCACGGCCGCGACCCCCAGCTCCCCACTTCGTGGCCGAATACGTCGATGTTCGTGGCGTTGAAGCGGTGGGCGATGCCGAACGTGTTGCCGAAGAGTCGCTTGCCCTTCGGATGGAGCTTGCCGGCGAGCCACCCGATGAACGTCGTCATGTGCTGCATGCCGTCCGTGCAGGGACGGAGGGTGTCCAGATCGTAGATGAGCGGCGCGTCGAACACGGCCAGGTGCTCGGGGCGCACGTTGCGGTAGTCGGCCGCGAAACCGTACGACACGGAATCGAGGTACACGCCGTCAATCCCGTCGAGACCCGGCGCGAGCGTGTGGTCCCAGCAGATCGAGCAGCGGTTCGGTTTCGGAAGACGCGGATCTGGGTTTGTGCGCCACCAGGTGTTCCAAGTCGAGTAGTGGTCCTCTATGTAAGCATGTGAATCATCCGGCTTCGTCGGCATGGAGTTGAGGCAGGCGCGCGCGGACTCCTCGCGCGGCGCGTCGAACCAGACCTTCCCCGAGTTCGTCTGTGCCGCCCAGCCTTCCAGCTCGGCGAGACGCGCCGCAAGCGGCGGATGCGAGCCGTCCGCCGCCGTGGGCAGGTGCTGGCGCATGCCCCACACTTCGGTATAGGGAAATACGCCGATTCCCAACTCGTGCGCACGGCGGATCGCGTCGGGATGCTTCTCGATTGACGACGGCGCCTCCCAGAAGGTGTGCCCGAAATCGTCGGGATTCGCAGGCCCCCTCGACGGCCAGATCGGCCACACCCACGTGCCCTCCTTCGCGCCGGCGGGCGCGGCCGGCAGCTTGTGCCCCTCGCGCGCGTAGTACGCCTTCGCCGCGCTGCGGAAACCCCATGTTCCCCTGAACGGAAAGAGCAGATAGCGGAACTTCGCCTGCGTCCCCAACCCCGCGCCGCGCGCGAGCAACCCCACCGGCAGGCGGCTCTCGATTCCCTTCGCCGTGACGGTGCGGTTCTCGTACACCTTCGCGTCGAGCGGCGTGCCGAAGAGGAAGCCTGCACCGTTTTTCGACACCGCCGAGAACGGATAGCGCGTGACGGGGAACCCACCCACCGGCTCCACATCAATAAACGCTGAATCGGCGGCAATCTTACAATCCTCGCGCCAGTTGCGGTGCCACGTCCACCCCTCAAGCTCTGCCGGAACCTTCACGACAAGGTCGAGCGCCCGTCCTTGCCCCGGTGCACGGAGATCGCACACCTCCGCCTCAAACGCCCCGTCCTCTCCGGCCGTCACCTCCAGCGCGAGCGCGTCGGCGGAGCTGGCGAAGCGCGTCACGCCCGCGCGCGGCTCGGTGCGCGCGTCAAAGGCGACCGTGCGCGCCTTCACGACCGAACCCTGCACGATGCGCATCCCGCGCACGTCCGCGCCGCCGCCGCGCCACGGGCAGACGCCCCTGCGCGTCGAAGGCCTTCATGTAGACGATGAGCGTGTCGGTGCCGCGCGCCACGCGGGCCGCGACCTCCAGCGTGCAGGCGACGCCCGCCTCCAACGGCACGGGCTTCGCCGGCTTGACGCCGTACGCAAGCCCCACATGCTTGTCATCGCCGCCGAAGCGCACGTAGGGCCGCTCCTCGTCCGTCCGCTTCACGCAGTTCGTCGCAGGTCCGCTCGGCACCCACGCGCCGTCGTCCGCGATGGTGAAGTCGATCGCCGTACGGTTTCCCTTCTGAACGAGATAGTGCTCCTGCACCTCGAACTCTATCGGCGCACCGCCCCAATCCGGAAGGGGCGCGCCATGCCGGCAGACAACGCCAACACGGCGCCGACCGTTGCGATAGCTCTCGTCGTCATAATGTACTCCTCGTCTATTTGAAGATGATCCGTATGCCGGTGATGTTCACATCCATTTGCCCTCCTTGTGGAGGTGGCATTATGATAACACAAATTCAGGGACACATGCAATGTTCCTGTATTCCGCACGTTCGGGGCATCGTAATTTCGCAATCCGACATTATAATGGCACGAATGGAGTGTGGTATAATAACCGACAACCTTTTAAGTCTCACAGCCTTACAATAAAGAGTCAACATGAAGACCATTAAGACAACGGTATTTTTCGCCGCGGCGAGCCTGTCCGCGGTCAGTGCCACGTTCAACTTGGGCGAGCGCATGGCAGCCGACGTGGCTCCGGACGGCAGCGTGACGTTCCGTGCGGGCGAAGCGACGCTTTCGTTCGCGCCGTTCGTGCGGAAGGCCGCGACCGGCGGACAGCTACCGTC
>ONRL01000159.1 GCA_900320225.1 uncultured Lentisphaerota bacterium | reverse complement strand
CGGCCTAAGCGTCGTCGGCATCCGGCGAGGCATCGCCTATTCCGAAAATGCGACTGTTGGCGCATTGTATCCAGTGGCCGGCGTTCGGCCGCGCAGTGCGTCGGCATCACAGCGAAAGGAATGGGCACATGAAGAAACCAGCCGAATCCGGGGCGATCGACATCGCCGCCGTTCAATCCCGCATGCTCACAGGTGACAAATTGGAAGTCAAAATTTTTGACCTCCAATCTGCCTTCAGAGGAACCATTAGTCATTAAGGAAAGAGGTGGTCGTCATGATGTGGTTTGGAGAAGAGGCTGAGGCCTTGCTGAAGCAACTTGAGAAACTGTTCAAGCGGATAGTGGTTCGTATTGTCGCCTTCCAGAATGACTGGGACCGTTGCGACCCAATCTGGCGTTTCTGTTGGCAGAATCGGTGAGGAAAATGGTACGAGACTCAGATGTCCTATTACAACGGCGTGTACTACGTCGTGAACTGGGGCGAGAGGCGATATCGGGACTTCTGGATATGGGAGATCAAGCCCGGCGAGTTCTGTCGAGAGCACGACAATGCGATCATCAAGGAAAAGATCTGATATGCTGGACAAGAAGCCGATAATTCGAACCGACCATTGGCGTCCGGCGGAAACCAGAGAGACGCACTGTGTTCTTTGGATTTCAGGTCTGCCGTTGTATGTTCATGTTATTTTTGAGTGATGACTTAGAGAATCATGGCGGAAAGAAATCGGTGTGAAATCAAATTGTGAATAACAGGGGAGTGTGATACAATACGCCTGTTTTTACAAAGAAAGGTTCATCATGTCCTGCGGAAGAGAAATGACGATGAAGATGATTGCGTTGGTGGCGTCGGTTGTCACGGCGGTCTCGGGGGCGGAACGAACGCTCACGCTCGAGGAGTACCGTGACAAGATGAAGGGCGCGTGGGTGGGCCAGATGGTGGGCGTCTCGTGGGGACAGCCCACGGAGTTCAAGTGGAAGGATGAAATCATCCCGGCGGACAAGGTGCCCGTTTGGACGAGCGACTTCCCCAACCGCATGGCCTACGGCAACGACGACCTCTACGTGGAGATGACGTTCCTCAAGACGCTCGAGGACTACGGGCTCGACGCCTGCCCGCGCCAGGCCGGAATCGACTTCGCAAACTCGGAATACAACCTCTGGTGCGCGAATCTTGCGGGCCGCACAAACCTGCGGCGCGGCATCGCGCCGCCGGACTGCTCGCACCCGCGGTACAACAGGTGTCCGAACGACATCGACTACCAGATCGAGGCCGACTATTCCGGCATCATCTCGCCGGGGTGTCCGCAGGAGGCGATCCGCCTCGGCAACGTGTTCGGACGGCTGATGAACTACGGCGACGGCGTCTGGGCCGGACAGTTCATCGGCGCCCTGTACGCCGAGGCGTTCTTCACGCGCGACGTGAACGCGCTTCTCGACGCCGGTCTCGCGGCGATTCCGGCGGCGAGCGACTATGCGCAGATGGTGCGCAAGGTCCGTGCCTGGCACAAGGAGAATCCGGGCGACTGGACGACGTGCTGGGAAAAGGTCCGCGCGAACTACTCGAAGAGCCGCAACAAGGGGATGCGCGACTCCAACGGCGGCATCGACGTGCGCCTCAACGGCGCGTGCATCGTGCTGGGCCTCCTCTACGGCGAAGGCGACCTCGACAAGTCGATGGCCCTCTCGATGCGCTGCGGATGGGATTCGGACTGTAACCCGTCGAACGTGGGCGGCATCCTCATGGCGGCGTGCGGCTTCAAGGCGCTGTCCGCCAAGTATGTCGAGAAGCTCGACTACGAACGCAAGTTCTCCTACACCGCCTACAACCTCCCCGGGCTCTTCGCCGTCTGCGAGAAGCTGGCGCGTCAGGTGGTCGTACGCAACGGCGGACGCATTGAGAAGGGGGCGGACGGCGCGGAGCGGTTCGTCATTCCCGTGAAGACGCCGGTTCCCGATGCGTTCGTGCCGTCGTGGAGCGCCCCGGCGCCAGCGGGCAGCCGCTTCACGGAAGGGGAAATGGCGCAACAGCGCTTCGTCATGAAACTGCCCGATCCGGAGAAGGTTTCAGACCCCGACCCGACCGTGCGCGTGCAGAAGACGCTGGATGCCCTGTTCCCCGGATGGAAGACGTCGAAGAACGCGCCGGACATGGATCCGGGGCTCGTGCCGACCTTCAGGACCGCGAGCGGCAACGTGAACGGTCTTCTGAGGACGCATCCCCCGAAACAAGGGGAGCCGGTGGTGCTTTCGCGCACGGTCAAGGTGCCGCATGGCGACCCCAAGCTTCATTTCGCGGTGACACATTCGCCGCGCGGGGATTTCAGGCTTGTCGTGCGCGTGAATGGCGAGACCGTTCGTTCGGAGGTGATCGGCGATGCGGCGGCACCGGATGGCAAGCCGTTCCGTTTCCCGCAGATGCGCACGTTCGACATCTCGCTGGAGCCGTGGGCGGGCAAGGACGCCACCATCGAGCTTCTCAACGAGCCGACGGGCTGGTACTGCGAGGCCGCGCTCTGGCAAGACATCCGCATCATTGCCAACAGCGGTACCGTTAAATCTTGCAACACGTCGGCACTGAGCCACTGAGACGGCGGCTCTCCATACGGGGTACCGCCCTTACTGGGCCTTCCTGCCGACGATGCGGATGGAGGAAACCTCGAAGCCGTGCGGACGTTCCGCCGAGTCTCGACACAGCCAAATGCCGTAGAAGAGCGTGATGCGGTCGATTTTGCGCGCGTCAAGCCCGCCGGGCGGTGGCGTCTTGTCGCCCGTCTTTCTCCAGTGGGAGAAATACTTGAGTTCCGACAGGGGAATGCGCGTTTCGGTCCACTCCGCGCGCAACGCCAGGTTCGTCCCCCAGGTGAAGCCGTCGTTCTGGGTGAAGGACACCTCGACCGTCTTGGTGTCCGGCGTCGTCGCGCGCGCCCGTATCACCACCTCGCGCCCCGCGCCGGCGTTCGGGAACATGCGGTTCATCTCCTCGGACGCGACGCGAATCACCACGGGGCGGCTTTTGCGTTTTCCAAGGTATTCGCCGGCCGGCGATTCGTAGACGATCCCGGCCTCGTCCTGCACGTACTCCCAGCGGTCGGCCTCGGTGCAGACCGGCTCCTTGAGGTTCCTGTCGTTGCAGACGTACCTCGCCGCGCCCGGAAGGTCGTCACCGTTCCCGAACCCGCAATAGACGTTGTTGCTCCAGCTCACCTTCGTGCCGGGGCGGCCGCGGTAGACCTTCGTGCCGGGACTGTTGGAAAACCGGCAGTCCGCCACCACGAGATCGCCTCCGCGCTGGTCGACGATCACGATGTCGTCCAGCTTGAACGTGGTGTTGTTCAGGAACCACGACCCGAGGATCTGCACGCCTCCGCCTTCGACCAGATAGCCGATCGTTGCCGTGTCGGCGTAGCAGTCCCGCACGAGGTTGTGCCAGCCCGCGATGTGGAAGCAGACCGAGGATTCAAGCATCTCCGGGAACCGTCCGCCCTCCCGAGGGGGCACGGTCCCACCCCAGGCATGGCATCCGGTGAGACGATTGCCCCCGCCGTCCATCCTGAAACCGGTCGTCCAGTCGACCGCCAGGCAGTCCGTGTACGTGCCGTCGCATCCGGACGAGTAGAGCGCGGTGTTGCCGGCCAGCCCGCGCATGGTGCAGCGGAAATACAGGTCGTTCGCGAAGATGCCGCCCCCGCCCGCCTCCCCGTTGACGCGCAGGCCGAACTTCTTCCCGTTGAGGAAGGTCACGTTCCGCATGTAGAACGGACTGAAGCCGTCCAACGCCATGCAGGAGGCCAGGCCGTTCCCGTCGATGATGCCACCGTTGAAGAACAGGTTCCAGGTCCGCCAGATGGGGCGCGCGTCAACCTTGACCACGTACTCCAGCGCCTTCTCCGCCCGAAGCGTCGCCCCGCGGTTCAACTCGATCGAGCAGCGGTTGGTCACCATCAGCGTCGACGACATGCGGTAGACGCCCTTCGGGATGTAGAGCGACCCTTCGGGCAGGGCGTTCACGGCCCGCTGGATGCGGGCGGCGTCATCCTCGCCGGGCAAGGCGGGGAATTCGTCGAGCGACTTGTCGCAGGTGGCATGTGCGGCAATCGCCGCCGTCAGGCAAACGGCAGTAACAAACGTTGTTTTCATGATAAACCTTTTACATAAAAGCTTTGGCAACGCACACATTATACCAAAACTACCCAAAAACAGTTGCCGTCTGACGGCTTGCAAGACGCGGGATGTCATGGTAGAATATGCACAGTTTCAAACTAGAGGAGCGGTGACGCATGAAAAAGAAGTTGATGGCAATGACCCTTTTGGCCGCGACGGCGGCGTTTGGTGAAATCTGGACGATCACCGTCCCGGACGGCGAGACGAAGTATCTCCAGGCGGAGGTGGAGGCCTTGATCGCCGAGAAGGGACACGGATTCGCCGGCGGCGACGTTGTTGAAAAGGAGGGCGGCGGACGGCTGGTCGGCACGAACACGTGGAAGAGCGCGAACATCGGCCTGCGCGTGAAGGAGGGCGTCTACGAGGCGCGCCTCCTCGGCGACCTCTTCGGCGGCGCCTTCGTCACGGTCTTCGACGGCGCGTCGCTCTGCGTCAACAGCCGGGCCAGCAACGGGTCTTCGATTTGCAACGGCAAGACGTTCTTCCTGAACGGGCACGGGCACGCCTCCGCCGCCGTCAATGGACTCGTCGGCGCGATCGTCTTCGGCGAGAACGAGAACTACGAGGTCATGAACAACTGCACGTTCCATCTCCAGACGGACGCGACGATCGCCGTGGGCGTTCCCCGGCAGATGGGCATGTTCTCGCGCGCCGTCATCAACCAGGACCATCACAGGCTGACCCTGCGCGGCGGCGGGCACACGCTGAGCACCACCGGAAACGTCACCCTCTACCAGCTTCGTTTCCGCTACGGTTACGGAATCACGAACGCGGCCGAGATCGTCGTGGACGGCGGCGCGTTCGTGGCGCACAACGTCACGTACTGGGCCCGTCCAAACAAGGTGCCGCTCTGCACGGTCAAGAACCGCGGTGCGTTCGGTCCGGACGGACAGTCGTTCGCCGACTGCTTCGCGCGGGTTTCGTTTGAAACGGGAACGTTCGTCGCACCGGCATCAGGCACCAGCGTGTCGCTCACCATGCCGCCCTTCGAGGGATGCCCGTTCTTCACCGCGCGCGTGACGCCCACCATCAACAAGGCCTGGACGGTGCGGGCGAACGAAATCGCCTCGGGCGTGGCGCTGGGCACGTACAACAAGCTCACCTTCGGTTCGTCCGCCACGCTCTCCGTCGCAGACTGCAGCCAGCTCGACGCCGACACGTCCTACGTGGTCGCCACTTCGCGCGTGTCAATTGCGGGACTGCCGACGTACACGGCGACTGCTGACCAGCCGCAGCGCTGGAAGACGGAACTGACGGATACCAAGACGGTCTCGCTCGTCTACGATCTGCCGGCGGGCGCGATCAACGTGCGCGACTGGGGCGTGTTGCCGGGCGTGGCGAACGCGGCGGCGAACGACGCGGCTTTCGCCGCGGGCCTCGCGGCCCTCACCGGCACGGGCAACGTCGTGTTTTTCCCGGCGGGTGAGTATTACTTCTCGTCACCGGTGGCGGTTTCGGCCGCAAGCGGGGTCACGCTTCTCGGCGACAACGGCTGGTCGATGCTCCGGGTGACGGATCCGGCGGCGACGAGCGTCATGGCGGTGACGGGCGGATCGGACGTGACGGTGACCGGCCTCGGCTTCGCGGACTGCGCGGGCGTGGCCGTGGCGGCCAGCGGCACGGCCAACCTCACCGTCACGAACAACGTGTTCACGAACGTCGTCGGCGCGGTGAGCGGCGTGGACGGCACATATCCCGTCTCGGCGGCGGACTGCACGGACCTCTACGTGAAGAACAACCGCGTGCGTGGCGGCGCGGCCTACACGGCGCTCGCCTACGTCTCGGGCACGACCACGAAGCGGGAGGGCTCGGAGCCCGGCGCCGGCGAGCTGGAGTTCTTCGTGGACAACGACCGCACCGAATACTTCCCCGAGGTGTTCGCGCGCTCCGGACTCGCGGAGTATCCGGCCGATACGACGCTCGTCAAGACCGGCCTCGGCCGCTTCTACGGCACGAACGACCTCGCCATCCGCGAGCGCATCAAGCAGATCGTCGTGCGCGAGGGCACCTACGTGGGCAACAGCACCAACTCGTGGGGGGCGTCGCCGGGCCACCCCGGCACGCGCGTTTACGTGAAGGTAGAGGACGGCGCGACGGCGCTCGTGGAGACCACCGGGGCGTGGGACCAGTGCTTTGCGCAGGACATCAGCTTCGAGCTCGGCGGGGGCGGCGCCGCCACTTCCGGCGGCTACTCGCTCGCGTTTCGCGGCTCCAGCTGGCGGATGACGTACGGCTGCCGGTACATCCTGCGGAACGACACGCAGTTCGGCCACATGTCGAAAAGCTCCATGGGCATCTTCAGCCAGTCCACGACCGTCCAGAACGGCCACACGCTCGTGCTGCGCGGCCTGAACGGCGTCGACAGCAACTTCCGCTTCCGCGAATACCACACGTTCCGCTCTCCGGGGCCGATCGTCGTCTCGAACGCGACGCTCTCGGCGAGCTACACGACCGGCAACGGCTGGCAACATCCCGACGGCAAGCCGCCGCTCCTGAAGTTCGGCCGGAACTCCAAGTTCGCGCCGGACACGCAGGACTTCCTGAACGTCTTCGACCTGTACGAGTTCGACGCCGGGATCCCCCTGACGTGCGACACCAACTGCTCGTTCCGCATCGCGCGGCTCAAGGGCGCGCCCGCCCTGGGCAGCAAGGTGGCGCTCACGGTCTCCGACGAGTTCATTGCGCGCGCCGACGACCTGCTGCAGGACAAGCGCATGACCGCGACGCGGGAACTCGCGTTCGGCGCGGACTGCGTCATGAACGTGGAGGGCGCGGAGTCGCTTCCCCTCGCGGACGGAGGCTATGTGTTGGCCGTCTCCGACGCCGGGATTACCGGCCGTCCGAAGAAGGGCCTCGCGCTCATGTCGGCGGGGTGGACGACATCGCTCTCCTCCGACGGCAAGACGCTGCGCCTCATCCCCGTCGGCGGCACGACGATCTTCGTCCGCTGACGATCTAATCGACGTTTCAAGAAGGAGCATGGTTTATATGGGCAATGTGAAAATCAAGAGGATACTCGCGTCTGTGGCCGCTGCATGGGCGGCGTGTGCTCTCGCCGTCGATTGGACGGGGTGCGCGGGCAACTACCAGCTTGACGACGCGGCGAACTGGGGGTCTGCGCCAAAGGTCACCGATTACTGCTACATACGGAGTCGGCAGGCGCAGCCCTTGACGGTTGGAGGAACCGGCGACTTCTTCGGCGGCGGGATGCTTCGCTATACCGGGTCTTTCGTCATCACGAACGATTTCGGCGCGGGAGTGGCGTTCGTCCGCTAGGAGATTATCTCTCATAATCGTCAAATAAGGAAACAGAAATGAGAAACAGGAATATTGTTGCCGGCCTGGTCGCCGGCGTCGCGCTGGCGCTCGCGGCGGGCGTCGAGGCGAAGGAATGGCCGGGATTCTCGGTCGGCATGGGCATGGGCGGCTGGCTCACGAACTACAAGCGGTTCAACGTGCTGCCCGAGAACAAGCGCCTCGACATCACGAAGGGCGACCTCGCCCACTTCGACACATACATCACCGAGGGCGACGTGGCGCGCGTCAAGATGTGGGGCTTCGACCACATCCGCCTCGGCTTCGACCAGATCGTGCTCGAGGAGGCGCCCGGCAAGTACCGCGAGCGGACGATGCGGAAGCTCGTGGAGTTCGTCGGCTGGTGCCGCAAGCACAAG
>ONRL01000047.1 GCA_900320225.1 uncultured Lentisphaerota bacterium | reverse complement strand
TCGCCGTGGTACGGCAAGGACGGCGCGTTCGGCATCTGCCGCGTGGAGACGCGCTTGCTGGACGGCGGAAGAAAGAAGGTCGGCGAGCTGGTCCGCTACCGCTTCGACCGCGCGTCGCACAGGTTCGGTTCCGCCGAGGTCGTGCTGGGGACCGACGGCAAGCCGTACCGTCTGCCGGGCGGACGCGTCATGTTCGCCGACCTGGACGGCGACGGGGTGGACGACCTCCTCTCGACGCACCTGAACGTGGGGCGCGGCGGGACGTCCGGCTGCAATGACGGCTTCCCGTGGCCGAAGAACGGAAACAGCCCGTGGACCGACGAGGAGACGCCCTACTCCGGCATCGGACGCGGCTACGACGTGTTCGGAAACTGGATGGGCACGGAGAACATCGCGGAGGTCCACTGGGCGAAGGGAACGGTCGCGTCCGACGGCTCGCTGCGGTTCGGCGCGTCGCGTCCCGTGTACGTGGACATGCCCGACCTCCCGAACGTGAAGCGCGTGCTGACGTGGAAGATGTACATGTCGATCATGGGCTCCGCCGTCATAGACGCGCCGTCCGGACGCCATCTCGTCCTCTTCGGCGCGATGAACCAGATCGCCTCGTTCCCAATCCGCCGCGTGACGGACGGCGACGTGTACTGCGGCCTGCCGCAGCCGCTCCTCGCGTGTGGCTACACGACGCCGCACAACTACTGGATCCTGCACATCCAGGCGCTGGACTTCGACGGCGACGGACGCAAGGAACTTCTTCTCGACGGCAACCCCGGCACGGTCGGCATCTTGAAGGGCGTCGAACCTGGAAGCTGGACTTCGGCCCGTGCGCTCATCCAAGGGGGCGCAATCTGCGGCGAGACGCTCTCCGCGCCGACGCGCTATGACTGGGACCACGACGGCAAGGCGGACATCATCCTCACAGACGCCTCGGGCTGGATGACCTTCTGGGGCGGCACGGACGATCCGCTCGTCTACAAAGGCGCGCGTAGCTTCACCGTCGGCGGAAAGCCGTTCTGCCTGAAGGGCGGCGACAGCGGCTCGCTCCAGGGCAAGGTGGAGCGCGTGTGGGGTTACGTGAAGGTGATCGCTGGGACGTGGGGCGGTTCGGACGCAATCATCACCTCCGACATCCGCGGCGACCTGCTCCTGCACCGGCGCGCGTCCGGCGGCGATCCGCTCGCGCTCGCGCCCGCCGAGCCGTTCCGCCATCCCGACGGACGTCCGTTCAAGGTGGCGTGGCGGAGCCGTCCGGACTTCGTGCCGGCGGGTTTCGCGGGCGTACCGCGCCAGTCGCTCCTGTTCATGGACGCCGACGGTGACGCCGCCCTCGCGATTCCCGAAGCGGAGGGCTCGCTCGTCCTCGCCGAGGTGCGCAAGCTGAGCTTCGCGGACGGCTCGCACATTCGCCTCTGCGGCAAGAACGGTCTTTGGGGACGCGGGCACCTCGAACTCGTCGACTGGGACGGTGACGGCAAGGAAGACATCATCTTCGGCACGAACCAGTCCTGCCAGAAATACTTCTGCAAGAAGCGCATCAGGACCAACGCCACGCCGTTCCTCTACCGGAACGTGGGCTCACGCGAAACGCGACGCCGTGGGTTACCGACCTCGACGGCGACGGACGCCCCGACCTCCTTGTGAGCGCCGAGAACGGCAAGGTGTACGCCTTCCGCCACGACGAGATCTTCGCCGGAAATCCATGAGTCATTGAAATTACTCTTGCATAGATACACCCGATAGGGTATAATGTAGGCGTTTTTGGTTGAATTATACCCAATCGGGTGTAGTTTGTCTGAAAACGATGAAATTATACCCGAACGGGGATAGTGAGATGACGATAGCAGAATTCGTGAAAGAGCGGCGCAAGAAGCAGCATTGGACGCAGAAGGACCTCGCTTTCTACGGCGGGGTCGGGCTGCGCTTCATCCGAGAACTGGAGCAGGGCAAGACGACCCTGCGCATGGACAAGGTCAACCAGATTCTCGACATGTTCGGCGCCGTGCTCACGCCAGGACCGATTGATCGGAGCATCTATGCGTAGGGCGGAAGTGTTCCTTTTTGATCGGTTGGCGGGGCGGCTCGTCGAGACGGACGATGGCCGTTGCCAATTCACATACGATGGAGCGTACATGGCCGATCCGACATCGGAACCGGTGTCGCCGACGATGCCGTTTCAGGATGAGGCATATTGGAGTGATGACATGTTGCCTTTTTTTGACGGCCTTATTCCAGAAGGGTGGCTTCTCGACATCGCGGAGGAGACCTGGAAGCTCGATTCGCGCGACAGGTTTGGGCTCCTTCTGGCTTGTTGCCGGAGTTGCATCGGAGCCGTGAGCATACGGGAGGTGAAAGATGGCAAATGAGCGTTGTCTGATCTGCGGGAAGCCGATGCCGGAAGGAAGTGAGAGCGAGTACCATGCCGCATGTGCGAAGGGGTTGTTTGGGAGCGAGGCGGCCCCCACGTTCGCCTATTCCATGGCGGAGCTGAACGACGTGGCGAAACGGCTCGTCCTCTCGCGCGTGAGCGTTCCCGGCGTACAGGCGAAGCTTTCGGTTCACCTTGAACGCTCTGGGGAATCGGCTGACCGCCTGACGCTGGTCGGACTCGATGGAAACTACATCCTCAAGTTGCCGACGGCATCATATCGGGAACTTCCCGAAAGCGAACACTTCGCCATGACGCTGGCGAGGCTGTGCGGAATTGAGACGGCCGCGTTCGGTCTTGTGCGGCTTGAATCCGGAGCGCTGGCGTACATTACGCGGCGCATGGATCGTGAAGACGGCGTGAAGCACATGATCGATTTCTGCCAGCTGACGGATCGCCGTACCTCACGCAAATACTACGGTTCGCACGAGCAGATCGCACGCGCTTTGCGTCGATACGCATCTTCTTCCGGATCCGACGTCATGCGCTTCTTCGAGGTGCTGCTGTTTTCGTTCATCACGGGCAACTCGGACATGCACTTGAAGAACTTTTCGCTCTTGCGCGAACATGACGGCACATGGCATCTTTCCCCGGCCTACGACCTCGTGCCGGTGAAGACGGTCCTTCCGGCCGACAAGGACGACTTGGCGCTCACCGTCAACGGGAAGAACCGCACGCTCAGGGTTTCCGACTTCAAGGTCGCCGCCGCGACGATGGGGTTGACGTCCGTGCAGCATCATCGCCTGACCGGGCGCATGGTCGCCGCCGTGCGCGAGCATCTTGACGAGGCGCTCGCCCGTTCTTTCCTCTCGGACGGATTCGTTGACCGTCTGCGCAAGCTTGTCGCCCACACGCTCTCCGTGTTGGCTCTTGATAGACCGGCACGCACACGCTTCGCTGTGCGGGGATCGGTCTAAATGTGCCTTGAAAAACGAGATTTAGACTGATTTCCGCGAAATGGAGGTTTTTCACATCGGTTTCTTGTCTAAATCGCGGGATTTTGGTATGATTTAGATCCGAAACGGTTGCGAAACCTGTTTGGCCATGAAAAGAAGATACGATATGAAAAAATACAGTCTTGGAATCTTGACATGCTGTTTGGCGTGTGCCGCGTTCGCCGGACGCGCTCCGCTGCCGCCGGGCGCGGTGCCGCCCAAGCCGTGGCTCGTGATCAACGAGGACAACGACCGCTACTTCAAGCGCGCCGACCTTCCCGGGAACATCGAGAAAACCACCGCCGAGGCGTGCGAGCAGTACCTCGACACGGTGTTGGTCGGCGGGAAGGTGACGCACTTCTTCATGTGCGTGTGCGGGCAGCGCGCGAGCTACGACTCCAAGGCGTGGGAGCCGATCTGGAAGGGGCTGGACGGCGTGGAGGTGGACGGTTCCCCTGCCACGAACAACCTTTGGTGCATCAATGCGAAGAAGATGAGCGACGCGGGCATCGATCCCTACGCCATCTGGACGCGCCGCTGCCGCGAGAAGGGCGTGTCGCCGTGGATCTCCATGCGCATGAACGACGTCCACTTCTGCCACGTCACGAACTACTTCCGCACAGAGTCGTTCTGGACGGACCACCCGGAGCTCCACATCAAGCGGCCCGAACAGAAGCCGAGCTGGAACGAACATGCGTTCAACTACAAATACGCTAAGGTGCGTCGTCACGCCTTCGCGATGGTGGACGAGATCCTTGACCGCTGGGACGCCGACGGTATCGAGCTGGACTGGCTGCGCTTCCCGAACAACCTCACGCTCGGAAAGGAAGAGGAACTCTCGCACGTCCTGACCGATTTCATGCGCGAGGTGCGGAAGCACGCCGATGCGGCGGCAAAGCGGCGCGGGCATCCCGTGCGGATCGCGACGCGCATCCCTACGGTCTACGCCGTGGCGCGCCACCTCGGCTTCGACCCAGAGACGTGGGCGCGAGAGGGTCTGGTGGACATCATCACCGTGTGCAACGCCTACAGCGCGTCGGACTTCAACTTCGACATCGCGGACTGGCAGGCGCGCATCCGTCGCGTGAATCCGTCCGTCACCGTGCTGCCGGGCACGGACATCCCGTTCGCCTGCATGCCGGCGAACGAGTCCTTCAAGATGATGGCGAACGGCGAGAACATGGGCGTGCGGCGCGGCTGGTGCGCCGTGCATGCGAATCCAGAAGGTTTCTACTTCTTCAACGTGCCGTATCTCGACGACGCGGCGCGCAACGAAATCTACTCGCGCTCGCTCCAGCCAGAGCGCCTGGAGCGACTCTCGCGCCGGTTCGTCGTCTCGTTCCACGACATCGCCGCGAAGGACAAGTGCCGTCCGCGGCAACTGCCCGTCACGCTTGATCGTCCGCAAACCCTTGTGACGCGCGCGGCGCGCGGGAAAGGCGACGCATTTGCCTATGTGGTCGCAGGCTTCTCTGGCGCGAACCCGCGGCTGCCGCCGTCCGTGACGCTTAACGGCGTCGCCGCCGCCGGCGAACCCGAACGCCTCTCCAACGCGCGGCCGTACGGCGGCGGACTCGCGAAAAGCGCCGTGCGCTGGAAGTTCCCCGTCTCCGCGCTCAAGTCGGGCGAGAACGAGATCGGCTTTTCTGCCAACCCCGACGGCAAGGCGCAGGTCGTGTGGTGCGAGATCGCGTTGCCGGAGCCGGGTGGAACGCCCCGCGACTTCGAGCGGATGGAGTACAACAATCCGGGCGCGACGATCCGGGCGCGACGAGCTACCTCGGCGTGGGACTCTGGGCGTGGCCGATGGCGTTCGACTACGACGGCGACGGCGACCTCGACCTGGTGGTGAGCTGTCCGGACGTGCCGTACAACGGCACCTACTTTTTCGAGAACGCGGCGCCGAAGGGCGAGAAGAACGCAAAACCCATCTTCAAGAAGGCGAAGCGGCTCGGCAAGGGATATGGCAACACGGTGGTAACGTCGTATCGTGGTAAACCCGTCGTCACGCGTCCGGGCCATGCGGTGTGGAACCCGCAGGCCGACATCTGCGGCACGGCGACGCCCGTGAAGGGCCTGCCGCCGAATGTCCATCCGAACAAGGTGCGCGGCAACACGTGGCGGTTCGTGGACTGGGACGGCGACGGCGCGGATGACATCCTCGTGGGCGTGGGCGACTGGACGGACTACGGCTGGGCGAACGCCTACGACGCGCACGGCAGCTGGACGAACGGACCGCTGCGGGGACTGCTCTACGTCTGCCGCCACGTGAAGGGCGATGGGCCGGACGCGGAGTACGCGCCCGCCGAAAAGGTGTTGCTCGCGGAAGGCGCGCCGCTGGAGGTGTACGGCAACCCTATGCCGATGGCGGCGGACTGGGACGGCGACGGCGACCTCGACCTCATCTGTGGTTCGTTCATGGACGACTTCACGTTCTTCGAGAACGTCGGCACGCGCGCCGCGCCGCGGTTTGTGTCCGGACGCAAGCTGAAGGCGGCGGACGGCAAGAAGCTTGCGATGGACCTGCAGATGATCACGCCGTCCGCCGTGGACTGGGACGGCGACGGCCGGCTCGACATCATCTGCGGCGACGAGGACGGACGCGTTGCGTTCATCCGCAACACGGGGCGTCTGGAGAAGGGCATGCCCGTCTTCGAGAAGCCGTACTACTTCCGCCAGGAGGCGGACTGCGTGAAGTTCGGCGCGCTCTCGACGCCGTTCGCGTGCGATTGGGACGGCGACGGCGACTGGGACGTGATCGCGGGCAATTCGGCCGGCTATCTCGCGTTCATCGAGAATCTCTCGGGCGCGGGCGTGGCGAAGCCGCGCTGGGCTGAGCCGAAGCTGCTCTCGGCGGATGGCGTGACGATTCGCATCCAGGCCGGGGCGAACGGCTCTATCCAGGGCCCGTGCGAGGCGAAGTGGGGCTATACGGTGCCGACGGTGGCGGATTGGGACGGCGACGGGAATCTCGACATCGTGTGCAACTCCATCTTCGGCGACGTGATCTGGTACCGCAACCCGGGAGGGTCGCGCTCCTGCGCGACCGAAAACCCGGGAGGGTCGCGCTCCTGCGCGACCGAAAACACCCCGGGGAGGAAAGTTGTCCTCGACCTGGAGCCGGCGCGGCCGGTGGAGGTGGAGTGGGAGGGCGCGCAGCCCGCGCTCGCGTGGGGCTGGCGCAAGCCGCAGGGCAAGGCGCTCCTCACGCAGTGGCGCACGTCGGCGGTGGCGATCGACTGGGACAAGGACGGCCTCACGGACCTCGTGATGCTTGACCAGGAAGGGTACCTCTGCCTCTTCAAGCGTGCGCGCGGGGCGGACGGACGCCTCGTCCTCCAGTCGCCGCGTCGCGTGTTCGCGGACGGTAAGGGCAACCTCTACCGCTTTTCGGACAAGACGGCGGGCGCGAGCGGGCGGCGCAAGCTCTGCTTCGTGGACTGGGATTGCGACGGCAAGCTCGACATCGCGATCAACGACCGCAACGCCTTCCTCTACAAGCAGCTCGGCCTGCGTCCGGAGGGTGTGTGGCGTTTCCGCAACGCGTGGCTGATGGGCGAGAAACGCCTGCAGGGGCACACGAGCTGTCCTACGTGGACCGACTTCGACGGCGACGGCCTGCCGGAGTTGTTGGTGGGCGCGGAGGACGGCTTCTTCTACACGCTCGCGAATCCGATGGCTGAAACGTACAGATGAGGAATCAAAAATGAAGCAACGCATGCAAGTGGCGGTGATGGCAATCACCGGAATGTTGGCGACGGCGGTCTCCGGAATCACATGTCCGGAGATAGGCTTTAACCTTTACATGACCACGCCGGCCACGAATTCGCCGGAGCAGATGGTTTCGTCGGCACAGATGAAGGCGCGCTCCGTCACGGAGAAGGATGGAAAGACGTTGGTTGAGTGGTGCGGGCATCCCGTGTGCGGCGAGGGCTTCACCGTGACGGCGGAGCTCACGCCCACGCCGGAGAAGGACGGCTGGTCTTACGCGTTCCGCTACTCCGGCAACGCGTCCGGACTCGGCGTGCGGCTCATTGAATTCCCCGTCCTCACCGTCCCGCGCACGGACAAGACCGCGATCTTCTATCCCCAGAAGTGCGGGCAGGTACGCCGTCCGAAGTGGAAGGGCGTGAAGCCGGGCGCAAACGTGGCCGTCGCCGCCATGGGCGGTATCCACTTCATGGCCGCCTTGAACGGCACGGGCACGTCCTGGTACATGGACCAGCGCGGCGACGCGCGCCTCCGGCCGAATTGGTCGATCGCGCGCAACGGCGCGCAGCCGCAGACGGCGACACTCGTCTTCCGCCACGCGCCGCAGCTCACGGACGCGAACCGCGTGGCGGGCGCGCTGCCGTTTGGTGGCACGATCCGCACGTTCAGGGGCGACTGGTTCGCGGCGGCGGAGATCTACCGCCGCTGGGCATGGGAACAGCCGTGGGCGAAGGCTGCGTTCGCGCGTCCGCAGAAGGAAATGCGCAACATCGCCATCTGGTTCTGGAACCGGGGGCGTGTGGAGGACGTGGTGCCGCCCGTTGCGCGGTTCGCGGAACTGACGGGCCTCCCGGTGGCGCTTGACTGGTACTGGTGGCACAAGATCCCCTACGACGTGGGCTATCCGTTCTTCTGGCCGCCGCGCGAGGGCGCGGAGACGTTCTCGGCGGCCGTGCGCCGTCTCGTTGCGAAGGGCATCTTCGTGCAGCCCTACACGAACGGCGTGAGCTGGGATCAGGTGGACCCCACGTGGGAGACGGAAGGCTATCTTGACTCGATCGTGGAGAAGAACGGCACGAAGAGGGGGCACCAGTACAACGTGTACATGCCGAGCGCCTTGGCGGTGATGTGCGGTTCCGCGCCGCATTTCCACGCCCGGATGCGCGAGCTGATGAAGAACCTGCGCGGGAGCGGTCTGCCGGGCGTGTACATGGACCAGGTGGGCGGCTGCACCGTGCGCGCCTGCTGGAGCCCCGACCACCCGCACGCGCCCGGCGGTGGCACGGTGATCACGGACGGCTACCGCCAGCTGTTCCGCGACATCAAGGCGGACAACCCCGGCTTCTGCATCTCCACCGAGGACACGCCCGAGGCGTACCTCGACATCGTGGACTCCGCGATCAACCTCTGGCAGAACGGCGAGCGCTTCGGCATGCCCGCCCAGCCGGAGGCCGAGACCGTGCCCGCGTTCATGGCCGTCTACCACGGCGCGATGGCCGTTTACGGCAGCTACGCGGTGATCGACGGCATTCCGCCGTGGGATCCCACGTGGCCCGACCGTGACCGCTGGCCAAGCGAAAAGCCGTGGGAGGAACTCTACCCCGACCAGTACGTGCTTGAGTTCGCGCGCGGCGTGGCTATGGGCATGCAGCCGATGGTGCACCAGCTGCGGATGAGCCACTTCGACGATCCGCGCTACGCCGGCAACTTCAAGTTCACGGTGGACACGGCGAAGTTCTACCACGCGAACCTCGACTTCCTCTACGACGGCACGATGTGCGCGCCCGGCAGGCTCTTGTGCGCGCGCCAGCCCGTGGAGCTGTTCATTCGCGGCATCTACACGAAGCCCGAGAAGGCGCGCGTTGTGCGCCATCCGTCTCATCCCACCATACTCCATTCCGTCTGGCGCGCGAAGGACGGGCGCGTGGCGGCGGTTCTCTGCAACTGGACGCGTACGGAGCAGGTCTACGATCTTGCCACGCCCGACATCGCCGCCGCCGGCATCCTGCCCGCCCGCAGCTGGCGGATCGTTGTGAAATGAAAGCGATGTACATCGACGCATGGAAAGGAATATGATGAAGTCGGCAATCTTCGGACTGACAGTTGCATGTGCGTTGGCGTCCCCGTGCGTGGCGTCTCCTCGATTCCCGTTCCAGATCTCCTATGGAGGCGAGACGAACGCGACGAGCGTAGCGCACCTTTTGGACGCGCCGGCGGGCAAACACGGCTTCGTGCGCGTGGAGGGCGGCAATTTTGTGACGGACGCAGGGCCGATCCGCTTCAACGGCACGAACATCACCGGTCCTGCCAACTTCCCGGAGCATGACGTGGCGGACAGGCTGGCCGCCCGTCTCGCGCGCCTCGGCATCAACTGCGTGCGCCTGCACTTCATGGACACGTGGTACAAGAACTTCATGGACGAGCGCAAGCAGGGCATCCTCGCCGACGATGCCGAGACCCAGCGGAAGCTCTCGCCTGAACAGCTGGACAAGCTGGACTACCTGATTGCGGCGCTCAAGAAGCATGGCATCTACGTGAACATGAACCTCCACGTGGGGCGTACGCTCGACGAACGCGATGGTCTGCCCGGCGGTTCGCCGTGGGCGAACAAGACGGTCGGGCAGTTCATGCCGCGCATGGTGGAGCTCCAGAAGGAGTACGCGCGCGACCTGCTCACGCACGTGAACCGCTACACGGGCAACGCCTACACGGACGAACCCGCCGTCGCGATGATCGAGATCAGCAACGAGGACCAGGGACTCGTGAAATTCGGCCGGGCCGGCAGGATCCCGTCCCTCGGCAAGCCGTTCCGGGAGGAACTCGCGCGGCAGTGGAACGCATGGCTGCACGCGAAATATCCGTCGGAGGAGGCGATCCGCTCCGCCTGGATGCGGGACGCCGGCACGCTCGGCGCGGAACTGCTGGCGGATCCGCCGAAGGGCAAGTGGAAACTGGTGCAGGACGACGCGCGGGCGAGCGTCTCGCGCAAAGGGGGCGTCGTACGCGTGGACGTGGCGCGCGAGGGCGCGCAGTACAACCCGAAGATCATGCGGAAGGTCTCCCTGCAGAAGGGGCGCCTCTACACGGTGTCGCTGCAGGTGCGCCGGATCGCCGGCATGGGGAAGGTGAGTTGCTCGGTGGCCGATCCCGCGCGCGGCTGGAAGGTGTTGTGGAACGCGCAGCCGGTTGCGGACACGGCGTGGCAGACGGTCTCCTCCACGTTCGAGGCGGACGAAACGACGTCGAGCGCGGTGCTGCAGATGTCGCAGTTGCGGAACGGCGTCTACGAGTTCAAGGGCATCTCGTTGCGCGAGGGCATGCCCGCGTTCGCGCAGGATCCGGCGGCGGCGTTCGCGCGCAAGGACGTCCCTCTCCTGCATGGCCAGGCGGTCGTCTCGCGTCAGATGCGGCAGGACTACGACGACTTCCTCTGGCAGAGCGAACTCGCCTACTGGAAGGGGATGCGCGATTACGTGCGCGAGACGCTCAAGGCGCGCATGCCCGTGTCGGGCACGCAGGCGGGGCACTACAGTCCGCGCGAGATCCAGGCGCAGCTGGACTACGTGGACTCGCATGCCTACTTCCACCATCCGCGCGGAGCGGGCGCGCCGTGGGTGAACAAGGGCGTGACGAACGACTGGACGGCCGGCGGCGAATCGCTTGTGCACGCGATGGGCACCTTGCGTAACCTCGAGGAACATGCACACGCGCCGAACCTTCCGTTCACGGTGAGCGAGTATAGCCATCCGTATCCCAGCCCGTTCGTGGGCGAGGGGCAGCCCCTTGCCTGCGCCTTCGGACGGCAGAGCGGCTGGGACGGCGTGTTCCAGTACAGTTACAACCACTATCCCGACGGCTTCGAGCCGCCGGGCATGCCGTGGTGCATCTTCGACGCGGTGGCGAACCCCGCCGTGCTTGCGCAGATGCCCGCGTGCGCGGCGATGATGGTGCGCGGCGACGTGCGGGAGGATCCGTCGGGGACGTCCGGCGAGGTCGTCTGGAACCGGGACCGCAAGGGGAAAGAATATGTGGCCGTCGACGCGGCAAACGTGAAGCTCTTTGCGGGTTATGCCGACGGACGCGAAATCAGACTCGGCGGCGTGTCGCTTTCCGTTGGCGAGACCGAGACCGGCTGGGCGGTCGTTTCGCTTCTCTCGCGTGGCGCGTCCGGATTCGGTGAGAAAGGCAAGGCGAGCATTCTCGTCGCTGCGAGCGGCAGCGTCGGCAATGCGGGGTCGAAGGTCGAGCGCGTCTCCGCGACGAGTGTGAAATTGACGGATCGCGGCCACGCGCCGGTTCTGGCCGAGGGCATTCCGTGCAGGCTGACGTTGTCGGCGGCGCCCGGGCGCGTGAGGTGTTGGGCACTCGGGCCGGACGGAATGCGCATGGCGATGATGAAGTCGGCCCCCTCCGCGGACGGCGCGGCGACAACGCTGGATCTTTCACCTGATTGCCGCACGCTCTGGTATGAAGTTTCAATAGATGATGCGGAATAGCGGGTTGACCGGCACGATGGCCATTTTCCAGTAGGGCGTTTGCCGCGGCGCGCGCGCATCACCCGCGCAGGGTGAAGCGCCAGCTGGGGGACGAGCGAGATTCCACGGCCACGGACTGCGCGATGCGGTAGCCGGGCACCCACAGCACTTCGCCCGTCGCGACATCGCAGAGGATCGGCAGCGTGGCGCGCACGGAAGGCGGCACCTTCGCCGTCACGAACACGTCCTGCAGCTTGCGGCTGTGTCCGCCGAGTCCGGTCGGCGCGATGCGGTCGCCCGCGCGCCACGGGCGTACCTCAAGCGTGCGGCCGGCGAGGGCGGCGCGGCTCAGTTCGCACGCGGCGGGAAGGGCGCCGACGGATTCGGCGCGAGGCGTGTAGCCGGTCGCGGGCGCGATGGTGAGGAGGTAGCGGGGCCCTCCCGTTGCGGTCGCGCGGGAGCGCGACCCTCCCGTTTCGGCCGCGACGGGGCGCGGCCCTCCCGGAAGGGGAGGATCACGTGGCGCACCTTGTTGCGCAGGATGGAGGTGTCGGCGTTCGTGGAGTCCTCGCGCCAGGTGAGGCCGCGGCGGCGGAGGTAGGTGCGCAGGTCGGCGTCTCGCAGGCCGAGAAGGGGACGGATGAACGTGATGCCGTCCACGTGCGAGACGGGCTTGAGTCCGGCGAGGCCCTCCGGCCCCGCGCCGCGCGCCATGCGCATGATGAACGTCTCGGCCACGTCGTCGGCGTGGTGTCCGGTGGCGATGGCGTCGAGGCCGAGCTCGCGCGTCATGCGCGCGAAGAAGGCGAGGCGCGTACGGCGCGCGGCCATTTCGAGCGACTCGCGGGGCCGTCGCCGGATGCGCGAGCGGAGCGTGCGGCAGGGGAGGTCGAAGCGCGCGGCGAGCGCCTCCACGAAGCGCGCGTCGGCGTGGGAGTCGGGCCGCAGGCCGTGGTCGACGTGCAGCACGACGGCGTCGAAGTCCAGCGCGTCACGGAGGTCGGCGAGCACGGCGAGAAGTGCCGTGGAGTCGGCCCCGCCCGAGACGGCGAGGCCGATCGTCCAGGTTCGAGGTGTCTTTCGGCTTGTTGGCATGCGTGCATTATACCATTTCCATTGACCCCGTGGGGGATGTTTGGTAATCTACTCGCCCATGAAGGATTTCGGTTTCTATCTGGTGATCACCAATCCGGTGGTCGGTTACGCGCGCTGCGCCGAGGCGGCGGTGCGCGCGGGCGTGAAGATCGTCCAGTTGCGGATGAAACATGCCGCGCGCGAGGACATCCTGCGCGAGGCGCGTGAGATGCGCCGCGTGACGCGCGGCACGGAGACGCTGTTCATCGTGAACGACGACCCCGCGCTCGCCGCGGAGGCGGAGGCGGACGGCGTGCACGTGGGGCAGGACGACATGTCCCCCGTCGAGGTGCGCGCGAAGTTTCCCCAGCTGAAGGTGGTGGGCCTCTCCACGCACAACCTCGACCAGGTGCGCGCCTCCTGGGACCAGCCGATCGACTACATCGGCGTCGGGCCGGTGTACGCCACGCCCACGAAGGACATCCCCGACCCCACGCTCGGGCCGGAGATGGCGGGGCGGATGATCGCCACCGCGCGCGTCCCGGCCGTCGCGATCGGCGGCATCAATGCCGAGACGCTTCCCCCGGTGCTCGCGGCGGGCGCGCGCAACTTCGCGGTCGTGCGCGCCGTGTGCCAGTCGCCCGATCCCTATTCGGCCATTCGCAAGCTCGTTGAGATCCATGCTTGATTTCCAGAACATCTCGGTCCACTACGGCCTCCAGGACGTCCTCACGAACGTCAGCTTCCGAGTGAACAAGGGCGAGCGCGTGGGCGTAGTGGGGCCCAACGGCTCAGGAAAGTCCACGCTTTTCAAGATCATCCTCGGCGAGCTCTCCACGGACCACGGCGAGCTCGTGATCGAGGAGAGTCCCACGATCGGCTCCACGCGTCAGCACCCCGAGCCGGACACGCCGGACGAGACGCTCCTCGAGTACGCGATGCGGGGCGTGCCGGGGTTCTGCGAGCTCGAGGCGAAGATGAAGGCGCTCGAGGCGCGCCTCGACGCGGGCGAGACGTCCGTGCTGAAGGAGTACGGCGAGGTGCAGACCGCGTTCGAGCACCTCGGCGGCTACGACCTCGAAACGCGCGTGAAGGTGGCGCTCGGCGGCCTTGGCTTCGCCGTGGAGGAGTTCGCGAAGCCGTTCGCGTCCTTCTCCGGCGGCTGGCGCATGCGCGCGGAGCTCTCGCGCGTGCTCGCGAGCGAGCCGGACCTCCTCCTGCTCGACGAGCCGTCCAACTACCTCGACCTCCCCGCCGTCGACTGGCTCCAGCGCTACCTCAAGCTCTACCGCGGCACGCTCATGCTCATCTCGCACGACCGCTACCTGCTCAAGACGCTCACGAGCATCATCGTGGAGGTGGACGCCGGCACGTGCACGCGCTACGAGGGCGACCTCGACTGGTACCTCCGCGAGCGCGAGGTGCGCTACCAGCACCTCGTCGCCGCGAAGGAGAACCAGGACCACCACCGCGAGCAGCTCCAGCGGTTCGTGGACCGCTTCCGCGCGCAGGCCACGAAGGCCGCGCAGGCGCAGAGCCGCCAGAAGCTCATCGACAAGATCGACGAGGAGCGCATCGTGCTCCCGAAGCGCTACTCGCGGCGCGGGCGCCTGCGTCTCGCCGAGCCGCCGCCCTCCGGCATCGAGATGTTCCGCTGCGAGAACATGTTCTTCTCCTACGACGGCGTGAAGAACGTCCTGCACGACGTGACCTTCAACGTCACGCGCGGCGACAAGGTGGCGGTAATCGGCTACAACGGCCTCGGCAAGACCACGCTCATGCGCATCATCGCGGGGACGCGCCAGCCCACGGCCGGCAAGGCCGTGCTCGGGCACAACGTGGTGTGCGGCTACCTCAGCCAGGAGTTCGCCGAGACGATCCCGCCCGACCTCACCGTGTACCGCAACGCGAAGAACGCGATTCCGCCGGGGATGAACGAGAAGAACTTCCGCAACCAGCTCGGCGCGTTCGGGTTCGACGAGAACGACGTGGAGAAGCCGTCGGGCGTGCTCTCGGGCGGCGAGAAGATCCGCCTCGCGTTCCTGCGCCTGTTCCTGCAGTGCCCCAACTTCCTCCTCCTCGACGAGCCCACCACGCACCTCGACCTCGACGGGCGCGCGCTCCTGCAGGACGCCCTCCAGAAGTACAAGGGCACGATTCTGCTCGTCTCGCACGACATCGAGTTCGTGCGCGCCGTCGCCACGTCCGTGGTCGAGATCACGCGCGAGGGCGTGCGCTCGTTCCCGGGCGGCTACGACTACTACTGCGAGAAGAAGGCGCAGCGGGAGAGGGAAGCGACGGGAGCGTCGCTTCCTCGAAATGCCGACCCTCGGGGAAGCGGCACGCCTGCCGCTTCGCCAACCGAAGACCAGTCCCCACAGAAGCTCACCTCGAAGGAGCTGCGGCAGCAGCGCGCCGCCGAGCGCGCGAAGATCGCGCCGCGCGTGAAGGAGCTGAAGAAGCGCGTGGAGACGGCCGAGCGCAAGCTCGAGGAACTGCAGAAGGCGCTCGACACGGCTTCCGAGGAGCTCTTCAACCCGAAGCCCACCACGAACTTCGCCGAGGTCAACCGCCAGGTGCGCACGATCCAGTTCGAGATCGACCGCTACACGGCGGACTGGGAGTCCGCCGCGACGGAGCTGGAAAAACTTCAGGGCGATTCGAAAGAGGAGACAACGTGAGCCCGAGGAAATGACGTTTTATGCGATAATCCCACCGATAATCCCACCAAACGAAAAAAGGAAAACCGCAATGGCCAACGAACTAGACGAAATAACCGGACCCGTCAACGGCGCGGGGCGGGACATCAACGTGATCGAGAAACAGCTGCCGGCCCGTGTGGGGTGGGGCTCGACTCTCTTTGAAATCGTGCTGTGGTGCCTCTGCATCATTCCAGGCCTGATTTTCCTCTTCATGAAGATCGGGGCCAAGAACTACTTCCAGCAGCTGCAGCAGAAGATTCAGTCCGACGCCTCGACCATCGACAACTACCTCGAACAGCGCGTCCAGATCCTTAAGAACCTGGCGAAGCTCGTCGAAAAGGCGATCGACCTCGACAAGGACGTGATGAAGGCCGTGTCCGCGTTCCGCGGCGGTCACCTGCCGGATGCGGAACGCAATGCCGTCGCCAACCAGATCGACGGCTGCTTCGGGCGCCTGTTCCCGCAGGTGGAGGCGTATCCCGACCTCAAGGCGCATGCGGCCATCGCCGAAGCGATCCAGCAGAACAGCTATCTCCAGAAGGAGATCACCGCCGCGCGCCAGCTCTACAACGACTCCGTCATGCAGTGGAACGCCGACATCTTCTCCTGGCCCACGAAGCAGATCGTCGCGGCGCGTGCCGGCTACACGACGCGCATTCCGTTCACTGCCTCCGCCGAGATCAAGGCGCAGGCCCGGGAGACGTTCTTTTGATCGAGGACGTCTACGAGCCGCTTGCGCGCTACCGGGACGAGTTTCGCGAGAAATTCGCCACGTTGGCGCGCGAGAAGTTCAATGAGCTGACGGATCGTTCCGGCATTGACGTCGCGGCAAACCGCACGCTGGTTGCCGAAATCAAGAAACTTCAGAGAAAGGCCGATTCCGCAAGCGGCAAGAAGGTCTGCTATGGATGGCTGATGGCACTCGGCTTCGTCGGCGCGCTGGTTGCGCTTGTGTGGGCCATCTGGACGGACGGCGAGAATGGCTGGTGCGCCGCCGGGATCGGCGCGGGGCTTGCTCTCGGCCTCGCGATGATTCGGCCCTACAAGGCGGTGGCGAGACTCCTGGAGAGTCTTCAGGTCGCGATTGCATCAAAGAAGGATGCTGCCTGGCGGCAGATGGAGCCGCTGAACCGGATCTACACCTGGGACTTGCCGGTCAAGCTCATCGAAGCCACCGTGCCACGGCTGATGTTCGACCCGTATTTCACGGCGGAACGGCTTTCGGCCCTCCGCGAGCAGTTCGCATGGGACGACAGCTTCAATGACGGCAAATCGATCATCTTCGCCCAGTCGGGCGAGATCAACGGAAACCCCTTCGCCTTTGGGCATTACCTCGACATGGAGTGGGGCGAGAAGACGTACGACGGCTCCACGACGATATCTTGGACGGAATGGGAGGAAGACGCGGAGGGAAAGCGTCGCCTCGTGCACAGGAGTGAAACGCTCTATGCGCATGTGACCAAGCCGATCCCCGTCTATTCCGAGCAGAAGTTTCTCGTCTACGGAAACGACGCGGCGCCGAACCTCTCCTTCTCGCGCCAGCCTTCCGGCTTGACCGGTACGGAAGGAGAACTGTGGGGGAACATCCGGAAGAAATGGCGCCTCAGCCGCCTGAAGGCCTATTCGCGCGACCTGACGGACGACTCCAACTTCACCTTGATGAGCAACCACGAGTTCGAGACCTGGTTCCATGCAAAGGACAGGGACAACGAAGTCGAATTCCGCCTGCTGTTCACCCCCATCGCGCAGATGCAGATGCTCAACCTCATGAAGGACACGGCGGTCGGCTACGGAGACGACTTCACTTTCATCAAGCAGAGAAAGATCAACGTGCTTTTTTCCAAGCACCTCAGCGCGGCCACCATCGACACCGATCCGTCGCGGTTCAGGAACTGGGACTACGATGCCGCCGCGGACTTCTTCCTCGCGTTCAACGAAAGGTATTTCAAGGACGCCTACTTCGCGCTCGCCCCGTTGCTGTCCATCCCGCTCTACCAGCAGACACGGACGCACGAGGAGATCTGGAAGGGCGTGCTCGAGGGCCGGCCATCGGCATTCTGGGAGCATGAGGCGATTGCAAACTATTACGGAGACGACCGTTTCAAGCATCCGAACTGCATCACGCAGAACATCCTCAAGACGCGTGTGGTCCAGCGGAAAGACGGCGAATGCACGGTTGCCGTGACGGCGCATGGCTACGAGGGCGTCACGCGGGTCGACCATGAAAGCGTCTTGGGCGGCGACGGCGCTTGGCACGACGTACCCGTGGAATGGATTGAGTATCTGCCCGTGGAGCAGACAAGCAACATATATCTGAGTGAGAAAGCCGCCCCCTCCGACGTGTTCAAGAGCCGCGCCGCCGCCGCAGGGGAAAGCGCCTACCGCCGTTCCATCCTCTCCTTCCTCGCAAGGAGCTGAAGCGCAGGAGAACGCGGCCTTGATCTTCTCGGAGTCGAGGAAGGTGTCCATCTCGTAGTGCCCGAACCGGCTCCGGTTTGTTGCGCCCGAGGCTGCTGTCAAGTCTAGGCACGTGGCTCGGTTCGTGGTATAATAACGCACATGAAACTTTTTTTTGCCGTTTGGTGCGCCTGTCTGGCCGGCGCGCTGTCTGCCGAGATGCCATCCGCTCCCACGGGGAAGGAATGGGAGGACTGTCAGAACCTCTCGCTTGGCAAATTGCCGCCGCGCGCGTGGTTCGGTAGCTTCCCCAGCGTGGAAGAGGCGAAGGCCATCCGCCCCGAGTTCTCCCCGCGCTGCCGCGTGCTGGACAGCGAGTCCGCGTGGCGTTTCAAGTGGAGCCGCCGCCCCTCGGAGCGCCCCGTCGGTTTCGGGCGTCCCGACTACGACGTCTCGTCGTGGGACGTGGTCAAGGTGCCCTGCTCCTGGCAGGCGATGGGCATTCGCGCCTCCGGCGAGCGCTTCGGCGTGCCGCTCTACATGAACCAGCCCTACCTCTTCACGCCCATCTATCCCGACAACGTCGGATGCTGGCCGAAGGTGACGGGGAACAAGCTGCCCACGGACTGGACGCTCGGCCCGGATGACAACCCCGTCGGCTCGTACCGCCGCGACTTCGACCTGCCCGACGGTTGGACGGACGGCCAGGTGCTGCTTGAGTTCGGCGGCGTGGAGTCGTTTTTCTACCTCTGGGTCAACGGCGTCTACGCGGGGTTCTCCAAGGACTCCCGCAGCCCGGCCGTGTTCGACGTCACGTCGCTCGTCAAGCCGGGCCGCAACGTGGTGGCCGTGGAGGTGTACCGCCACTCGGACGGCTCCTACCTCGAGGCGCAGGACATCTTCCGTCTCTCGGGCATCCTGCGCAGCGTTTTGCTCCACCACCGCCCCGCCACCCACCTGCGCGACGTCGCGTTCACCACGACGCCCGCCGAAGAGGGTCGCTACAACGGCGCGTGGAAGGTGCTCGCGCGCGTGGACGTGGAGGGCGACGAGCCGCACACGGTGATGTTCCGCGCGTTCGACGCGGCCGGGCGCGAGGTGCCGTTCGCGGGCGAGGCGCGCGGCGAGGGGATGGCGTGCCTCACGTTCCGCCAGCCGCGCCTCTGGAGCGCGGAGGATCCCTACCTTTACACGCTTGTGGTATCACTCGAGGACAGGGGGCGCGTGACCGAGGCGGCCGGTTTCCAGCTCGGTTTCCGCGAATCGACGATCCGCGACGCCCCCGACCAGCGTGACCGGACCTACATCTTCAACGGACAGCCCATCAAGCTCAAGGGCGTGAACCGCGGCGAGACGGATCCCCTCTACGGACACCACGTGCCAGACGCCCGCCTCGAGGAGGACATCCGCCTTCTCAAGGAAGGCAACTTCAACCACGTCCGCAACAGCCACTTCCCGCAGTGCGGTTATTTCTACTATCTCTGCAACAAGTACGGCATCTACGTGATGGACGAGGCGAACATCGAGTCGCATGGCTACTACTACGGCGAGCACTCCCTCTCGCACCCGAAGGAGTGGGAGGCCGCACACGTCGACCGCGTGCGCGCGATGTACGAGCGCAACAAGAACCACCCCTGCGTGGTGATCTGGAGCCTCGGCAACGAGGGCGGTCCCGGCGACAACTTCAAGGCGTGCGCCAACTGGCTGAAGGAACACGACACGGTACGCCCCGTACAATACGAGCGCAACAACTGGATCACGGACATGGGGTCGCGCCAGTACCCGAGCGTCGAGTGGATGCGCGACTGCGCCGCCGGCAAGCCCGGCCTCCACCATGAGCCGAAAGACCGCGAGCTCCGCTACCCGTTCCACATCAACGAGTACGCCCACAACTTCAACAACAACTGCGGCAACCTCATGGACTACCAGGACGCCATCGAGAGCTCCACGCGCATCTGCGGCGGCGCGCTGTGGGACTGGGCGGACCAGGCGCTTTGGAAAGTGACGTCCAACGGCGTGCGCGTGGCGGCGTGGGGCGGCTGCTTCGGGGAGAAACCCACGAACGGACAGGGCATCATGGACGGCATCGTCACGACCGACCGCCGTCCCGAGCCGGGCTACTACGAGGCGCAGCACGTGTTCCAGCCGTTCCGCGCGACGCTCGACGCGGACGGGCGCCTCTGCCTCCGCAACAAAAACTACTTCCGCGACTCGTCCGCCTACCTCTGCCGCTACACGGTGCTGGAGAACGGCGAGGCCACGTCGCGCGGCGTGCTGCCCGCGCGCATCGGCCCGCAGGAAACGGCTGTCGTTGACGTGCCCGCGGCCGCGCGGATCGCCGCCGCCAAGTCCGGCGTGGAGGCCGCGCTGCGCGTGGAGTTCGCGCTCAAGGAGGCGGAAGGTCTTTTGCCGGCGGGCTGGGTCGTGGCGCGCGACCAGGTGGACGTGCCGAAGCCCGGCGGGTCGGCCGCCGTGCCGTTCGCACCTGCGGGCTGCGGACGCGCAGGAGCGCGTCCCTCCCGCGCGGCGGAGATCCCGCCTGCCAACGCCGCCACGCTCTACGTGCGCACGGGCGGCTGGACGTACGGTTTTTCGCGCACGACGGGCGCGCTCGCGTCGCTCACGCGCAATGGACGCAACCTGCTGTGCGAACCGCAGGCAATCGACGTGTTCCGCGTGCCCGTGGGCGGCGAGACGCATCTCTTCTCGAAGCGGCCCGATTTCGGCCGTCAGCGCATGATGGACGGCCTCCGCACGCTCACGCCCTCGCTCCAGACGCTGGATGGTCCGCACGTGTCCGACGGGATGGTCAAGCTGACCGTCACGACGGCGTGGAGACCTCTCCGTAAGGAGGATATGCCGGGGTTCGGCACGGGCGACGAGACGGAGATCGTGGACCTCGGCGCGCCCGATTCCGACAGCCCCGGCTACAAGACCACGTGTACCTGGACGTTCTACGGCGGTGGGCACGTGCGGTTCCAGTCTTCATTCGCGCAGACCGGTCGCCCCACGGAGGTCGCGCGCGTCGGTTGGCGTTTCGCGTTCGACGTGCCCGAGACGGACGTCGCATGGTTCGGGCGCGGTCCGTTCGACAACTATCCCGACCGCAAGACGGCCTGTTTCCCGGCGCGGTGGCATGCGTCGTCGCTGGCGTTCGCGTTTCCGTTCGGGCGCAGCCAGGACGGCGGTACGCGCGAGGAGACGCGCGCGCTGCGACTTGCCCGCCCCGGCCTCACGTTCGCCACCCTCGCGACGCCGTTCTCGTTCGAGGTGTCGCCGTATTCGACGGAACAGCTGATCCGCATCTCGCATCCCGAACTGTTGCCCAAGACGGACCGTACCGAACTCGGCCTCTACGCGCGCGTACGCGGCCTCGGCTCGAACAACTGCGGCCCGCAGCCGCTCGCGCGCGACCGCATCAACCCCAAGGAGACGCTCTCGCTTGACGTGCTGGTCGGCCCGGACGGCCCCCTCGCCTCCCGCAGAATGTCCAATTAAGCAGTTTAAGATTAACCTAACAGGAAAGAGTTGGTAGCATGAAGAAGATCCTTACAGCGGTAGTCGCCGGCGTATGCTGCGCCGTATACGCGGAGGGCGTCGTCGAGACCGGAAAGGTGTTCGGCACGCCCGTGAAGGTGTCCGACGCGCACAAGGCCGCGATGGCGCTCTGCCTTGAGGGCAGCCGTCTCTACGTGGGCGCGGGGCCGTATCTGCACGTGTACGACGTGTCCAACCCGCGCGTGCCGAAGAAACTTGGCGAAGTGGCCGGAATCAACGCCGCACGCCAGGTGGCCGTGCAGAAGGGCATGGCGTACGTCTCCACGCGCGAATATGGACTCTGGATCATCGACGCCACAGACCCGACGCAACCGCGCATCCGCTCGCGCTTCGACTGCTGTGAGCTCGCGACGGGCGTGGACGTTGCAGGCGACGTGTGTTTCCTCGGCCAGCGGCAAAACGGCGTGGAGTTCATCGACGTGTCGGATCCCGACCACCCCCGCCACATCGCGATGCGCAAGACGGACGAGTCGCAGAGCGTCAAGTACCGAGACGGCTATCTCTACTCCGGCGACTGGGGCTCGGGCATGGTGACGGTGTTCGATGCGCACGACATGTCCAATATCCGGCAGGTCGCCTACGAGGAGCTGCACGGCTACGGCGACGGCGTGTGGCTGCAGGGCAAGTACCTCTACTGCGCCACGGGACACCACTCCAAGCACCGGAAAGTGAGCGGCGGCGTGATGACGGCGGAGATGAAGCGTTTCGGCGGTCCGCAGGAGGGCGGCGGCATGGGGCACGGGCTCGACATCTTCGACATCTCCGATCCCACGCATCCGAAACACGTCTCGCGTCTCGACTACCCGCCGTTCTACGCGCGCGGACTCGACATGTGGACCCCGCGCACGAGCGGGAACCTCCTCTTTGCCGCCCAGACGCACAACGGCCTCTTCGCCGTGGACATCACCGACAAGGCGCATCCCATGACGCTTGACCGCTGGACGCTGCCGAGCCCAGGCAAATCCGCCGCGCCGGGGCTGTGCGTGGGATCCGTCGCCGTCGGGAACGGCGTGGTGTACGCGGCCGTGAAGGGCGCGGGGCTGTACGTGCTTCCCGCGAAGGGCGCGAAAGCCGAGGCGTTTGATCCCGGCGTGCTGCCGAAGAACGCCTCTTACCGCGAGCCGTATCCCACCGACGCCTCGGCGTGGTACGTGTGGCGTCCGCCGGAAGTGGGACAGGCGCGCGCAGTGGCGATCCGCGACGACGTGGTGTACGCCGCGTGCGGCGACGCGGGGCTGTGGGTGCTGGAGATCCTTCCCGGCGGCGGATTCCACGAGCTCGGCCGTCTGCCGGACCACCGGAGCGTAATGGACGTCTCGCTGCAGGGGAACCGGCTCTTCACGGCCGAGGGACAGGACGGGTTCGGCGTGTACGAGCTGAAGGGGCCGGCGGGTTTCCGCGAGATCGCGCGGTTGCCGAAGATCAAGGAAGGGCGCGGCCTCGCGCTCTGCGTGACGGCGGTCAGCGACACGTGGGCGTTTCTCTCCGACCGGCACGGCGTGGACCTTTACGACATCCGCGCGTTGCCGAAGTTCCGCCACGTCCTCCAAACAGGCGGATGCCCGGGCTGGGACAAGTATCTCGCGGACGCCGCCGTGGACAACGGGCGCTACATCGCGTACAGCGCGGCGAACAATTCGCTCAAGTGGATCGACCTTGCCGCGCAGCCTGACCCGTGCGTGGCGGTCGACACGCAGGTCAACCGCATCTCGCTCTCAAACGGCATCTGCGCGTTCCGCGACGGGTTGTCGCTCGTGAGCGGGTCGAACCGGTACACGCTGCTCGCGCCGGGCGAAGGCGATCCGGCGGACGGCGGGAAGTGGAAGTTCCGTCCGCTGCCGCCCGCGTTCCCCGATGAGAAGGATTCGGCGGTGTCGGGCATTCCGCGTTCGGACGGCCGGCGCGTGGCGTTCACGAACCGCATCAAGCGCCGCGCCGCGCTCTACGACTTCGAGGACGCGCAAAATCCGCGTCTGCTCGCAGCTTGGAAGCTCTCCGGCAACCCCGACCTCGCCCAGTTCCACAAGGGCAAGGTCGTGATCCCCTGCGGCTACCAAGGCGTCCTGCTCCAGAAGTGACGACGGCCCCGGGGGTCATTTCATCGATGGGAGGACGATGCCGCGGAGGATGACCTTCTGGCAGGCGAGGAAGACGACGGCGGTGGGGATGGACACGAGCACGAAGCCGGCCATCACGCACCAGGGCTGTCCCGCGAACTGCTGGCTCATCTGGTACATCCACACGGCAAGCGTCCAGTGCGACTCCTTCTGGCACACGAGGAACGCCCACTCCCATGAGTTGTAGGCGGCGAGGAAGCTGTTGAGCGCGTTGACGGCGAGGATGGGCGTGGTCATCGGGAGCGTGATCTTGCGGAACACGAGCCATTCGGACGCGCCGTCGATCGCGGCGGCCTCGTAGAGCTCGCGCGGCAGGGCGTCGAAGAAACCCTTGAGGATGAAGATCGACATGCCGCTCGCGACGGTGGGGAGGACGAGCGCGGCGAAGGTGTTGAGGAGCCCCAGATCGCGCACGAGGAGGAAGCCCGGAATGGCGGTGACGGCGGCCGGGAACGCCATCGTGGCGAGGAGGAAGAGAAGGATCTTCTCGGTGCCGCGCATGTGAAAGCGCGAGAGCGCGTAGGCGGCGAGCGGATTGACGGTGAGATGCGCGAGGACGGTGAGCAGCACGAGGATGAGCGTGTTGAGGAAGGCGCGTCCGCGCACGAAGAGATAGTCCGCGACGAGGCGGTAGTTCGCGAAGGCGCTGCGCCAGAAGTCGCGGCGTCCGTGTTCGATGAATTGGGTGGCGAGCGCGGCGCGGATGTCGGTCGCGCAGGAGCGCGACCCTCCCGTTTCGGTCGCGCAGGAGCGCGACCCTCCCGTGAGGGGGAAGGGGAGCGTGCGGCAGATGTAGTCGCCGTCGGCGACCATGCGCTGGCGGTAGTGGTCCTTGAAGGCGCACCACATCGCGTACTTCGGGTCGTCCTTCGGCGGCTTCCACGAGGCGTGGCCGAGGGGTATCTTCGACTCGGCCGTGAAGGAGATGTCGAAGAAGCTGCGGTAGCGGACGGGCCAGGTGCGGTTCAGTTCATCGAGGGAGGTCTGCGACTTGACGAACGGCGCCACGTCGCGCGCGTCGTAGGAGCAGGTGGTGTAGTCGATGTCCCAGGCGAGCGTGCGGTCGCGGAAGGCCTCGGCGCGGCGTTTCCATTCGGCGCGCACGTCGAGGTTCGTCCACGCGGGTTCGAGGTGCTGCGCGGCGAAGGCGGCGATGCCGTCCGTGTCGCGCGCCACCGTCGTCCAGCTGCCCCAGGATTCGGGGGCGTCGGGGTAGATTTCGCGCGGAAAGCGCGGGAAGTACGTGGCGAGCGAGCGCATGAAGCGGTCGTCGCGGTCCCAGATGGCGCGCACGACGGGCGCGTGGCGGTTGTAGTCGTAGGGCCCCGAGATGCTGGAGGCGAGCATGATGAGGAACGGCAGCACCATCGTGAGGCCGCCGAGGGCGAGCACGGCGTAGACGATGGCGAGGAAGATGCGTCCCTTTGCCGTCTGCCGTTCGCTCGCGAGCAACACGCCCATGCGTCGTTCCGTTCCGTGGGCCGCGCGCTACTGGCCGGCGGTGAAGAGGGCGTTCGAGGCGAAATACGGGTCGCTCGTGAAGCGGCAGCCGAGGCGGCGGAGACCGGCCTCGTCGCCGGGCGTGACGATGTGCGTCATGTGCACTTCGCAGCCGCGCAGCTCGTTGAGCTTCTCGGTGGCGATCTGCGCGGTGGGGTTCGTGGTGCAGGAGATCGCGAGGCCGATCAGCGCCTCGTCCAGGTTGAGCGAGGTGTAGCCGCCCTTGAGGATGTCGTGCTTCATGTGGGTGATCGACTGGATCACGTTCGGCGCGATGAGGGGGATCTGCGCGGGGATGCCGGCGAGCGCCTTCACGGCGTTCAGCATCATTGCGGCGGCGGCGTGCATCTCGTCGGAGTTGCGTCCCGTGACGATGCGCCCGTCCTTCAGCTGGATGGCGGCGCCGGAGACGATCTCGCCGCCGGCCTTGCCCTTGCCGGCCTCTTTCGCGTTCTGGGCCGCCTGGCGGGCGGCCTCGACGGGGATGCGGTCCTCGGGCTTGAGGCCGAGCTTCTGCATGAGCGCGTCGGCGCGCGCGACGGAGTCGCGGTCGGTCGTGCCGAGGGCGAAGTCGGTCATGTAGCGGAAGTCGCGGCGGATGACCTCCTGCTTCGACGCCTCGCGCACCACGGCGTCGTCGATGATGCCGAAGCCGATGCGGTTCACGCCCATGTCGGTGGGCGACTTGTAGGGGCACTCGCCGCCGGTCATCTTCTCCCAGATGGCGCGCAGGAGCGGGAAGGCGTCCACGTCGCGGTTGTAGTTGACCGTGGTCTTGCCGTACGCCTGGAGGTGGTACGGATCGATCATGTTGCAGTCCTTGAGGTCGATCGTGGCGGCCTCGTAGGCGACGTTGAGCGGATGCTCAAGCGGCATGTTCCACACGGGGAAGGTCTCGAACTTCGAGTAGGCGGCCTTCTTCCCGCGGCGGTGCTCGTGGTAGATCTGCGAGAGGCAGGTGGCGAACTTGCCGGAGCCGGGGCCGGGCGCGGTGACGACCACGATGGGGCGCTCGGTGGGCACGTACTCGTTCTTGCCGTAGCCGGCCTCGGAGACGATCGTCTCGACGTCCGCCGGGTAGCCCTGCGTGACGTAGTGGAAGAACACCTTGATGCCGCGGTTCTCGAGGCGCTGGCGGAACTGCTGCGCGGCGACCTGGCCCGTGTAGCGCGTGATCACCACGCCGCGGAAGAGGATGCCGAGGCGCTTGAGGTCGTCGATGAGCTTGAGGGCGTCGTCGGCGTAGGAGATGCCGAAGTCGGCGCGCATCTTCTTGTGCTCGATGTCGCCCGCGTAGATGCAGAGGATGATCTCGGCCTGGTCCTTGAGGGACTGGAGGAGGCGGAGCTTCACGTTCGGGTCGTACCCCGGGAGGCAGCGCGCGGCGTGGAAGTCGTTCATCAGCTTCCCGCCGAACTCGAGGTAGAGCTTGCCGTACTTCGCGGCGCGGCGGCGGATCTCCTCGCTCTGCTCGGAGAGGTACTTCTCGTTGTCGAAGCCAATCTTCATTTCGCGCCCCCGTTGATCTCGTCGAGGATGGCCTGGATCTTCGGCTTGCACCGGCCGCAGCCGCCGCCGGCCTTCGTGAAGTTGGTGACCTCCTCAACCGTGGTGAGGGAGTTCTCGGTGATCACGCGGCGCACCTCGTTCTCGCTCACGTTGTAGCAGGTGCAGAGCTTCGCGTCCTCGAGGTTGCGGTCCGAGTTCTCGCCGGTCTGGTAGTTCTTGATGGCGGCCTCGAGGGCCTCGCGCCCCATCACGGAGCAGTGCATCTTCTGCGGCGGCAGGCCGCCGAGGTAGTCGGCGATCTGCTGGTTCGTGATCTTCGAGGCCTCCTCGAGGGTCTTGCCGATCACCATCTCGGTGAGGGCGCTCGACGAGGCGATGGCGCTCGCGCAGCCGAACGTCTGGAACTTCGCCTCCTTGATCTTTCCCTCCTCGTCCAGCTTGAACTGGAACGTCAGCGCGTCGCCGCACGCGAGCGATCCGACGGTGGCCGTGCCGTCTGGATGTTCGATCGTTCCCACGTTCCGGGGGTTCCGGAAATGGTCCATCATCTTTTCAGAGTAATTCCACATCTTTCGCTTGTCCTTCGTTGACAACGCCGATTAGTATACCATTTTTCCGCGCCGTGTTGAAGGGGGTGGCGCGAAGGGGGCGGAAAATGGTATACTGTGCGCCGTGAAGAGATTCTTTCGAAAAGGAGATACGTACTTGAAGAAGTTCGCATTCGCGGCGGCCGCGCTTGCCGCAGCAGCTGCAGGTGCCTGGCAGCAGACGCCTGGCATGAAGACGCCCTGGGGCGAGAAGGTCACGCCCGAAAACGCCTGGCGGGAGTACCCGCGTCCGCAGATGGCGCGCGGCGCCTGGACGAACCTGAACGGCCTTTGGCACTACGCCGTCACGCGCGACGCGCCCGGCGTGCCGTCCGCGTGGGACGGCGAGATCCTTGTGCCGTTCGTGATCGAGAGTTCGCTCTCCGGCGTGGGACGTCTCCTCGAGCCGCAGGACACCCTCTGGTACAAAAGGTCGTTCGACGCGGACGTGCAGCCCGGTACGCGCCTCCTCCTCCACTTCGAGCAGGCGGACTTCCGCGCGATGGTGTTCGTCAACGGCGTGGAGGCCGGCGTGCCGCACGAGGGCGGGCAGATGCCGTTCACGTACGATGTCACGGACCTCGTGAAGAAGGGGGCGAACGAACTCGTCGTCTCGATCTGGGATCCCACCACCGACTTCATCGGCTCGCACGGCAAGCAGACCTTCAAGCCGCGCGGGTGCATGTACACGCGCTCTTCCGGCCTTGGCGGCACGGTGTGGCTGGAGACCGTGCCCGCCACGCACATCACCGACTATACGGTCGTGCCGGACATCGACGCGGGGACGGTGAGCGTGACGCTCGAGGGCGCGGGCAACCTCTCCGGCGCCGTCGGCACGGTGGAGGTGTGGCGCGACGGCAAGGAGCTTGTGAAGGGGACAGTGTCGGCGTGGGGCAAGCCCGTGACGCTCGCGCTGCCGCAGCCCGCCGCGCTGTGGAGCCCCGAGTCTCCCGCGCTCTACGACCTCGTCCTCACGCTGTCGGACGGCGCGGCGCGCACGCGCGACGTGGTGAAGGGCTATTTCGGCATGCGCAAGTTCGAGCTCCGCAAGGACCCGAACGGCGTGCTCCGCTTCTACCTCAACAACGAGGCGCGGTTCATCATCGGCACGCTCGACCAGGGGTGGTGGCCGGACGGACTCCTCACGCCGCCTTCCGAGGAGGCGATGGCCTACGACATCCTCGCGCTCAAGAAAATGGGCTTCGACATGATGCGCAAGCACATCAAGGTGGAGCCGCGCCGCTACTACGCGCTCTGCGACCGGCTCGGCATCCTCGTGCTGCAGGACATGCCGAGCGGCTTCAGCGACAAGGAGAAGCGCTACGGCTTTTACCGCCGCGAGCTGAAGGAGATGATGGACCACCTGCAGAAGACGCCGTCCATCGTGATGTGGGTGCCCTACAACGAGGGGTGGGGGCAGCCGGGACAGTTCCTCACGCACGCGACGCTCATGTGGACGCAGCGCTACGACCCCACGAGGCTCGTGGACGGTCCCAGCGGCGCGCACGACTGGGAGGGCGGGGCGATCTGGATGAAGCCGCACCGCACCACGCAGCACCTGCCCCTTGGCGTGGAGGAGGCGGCGCACGCCGTCGACAAGCACGACTACGGCCAACGTCCGAAGATGCATCCGCTCAACCCGCGCCGCGCGAGCTTCCTCGGCGAGTTCGGCGGCATCGGCTGCCGCGTGGAGGGCCACCTCTGGACGACGAACGCCTGGGGTTACGGCAACACGGGGCGCGACGTGGACCGCAAGGCGGTACAGGCCAAGTTCGTGTCGCTCATGGAGCATGTCGCGGGCCTGGCCGAGGGCGGGCTTGCGGGCAGTGTCTACACGCAGACGACGGACGTGGAGGCCGAGATCAACGGTCTCCTCTCCTACGACCGCCGCGTGGTGAAGTTCGATTCCGCCGTGCTTGCCGCCGTGCACGACAAGGTGCGCGCGGCCGCCGCGCGCGGGCTCGTGCCGCGCACGACACGTCAGCTGCTGTCGCGCCTCGACCCCGATTCGCGCGCGTGGGCGTGGACGATCGAGGAGCCGGCGGCGGCGTGGATGCAGCCGTCCTTCGACGATTCCGCGTGGGCGCGCGCCTGCGGCGGGTTCGGCAACAAGGCCATCACGCGCGACCACCCGCACGCGAAGGTGAACACCGACTGGTCCACGAAGACGATCTGGCTGCGCCGTCATTTCACGTATGCCGAGCATCCGGAACGGCTGCTCCGCGTGACGGCGGAGATGTTCCACGACGAGGACGCGGAGATCTACCTGAACGGCAGACTCATCCTTTCCGTGCCCGGCTACAACACGGACTGGACGTCGTTCACGATTCCGCTCGACGCGTTCGCCGCCGCCGTGAAGGCGGGCGACAACGTGCTCGCGGTGAAGGTGAAGCAGGCGGTCGGCGGCCAGTACTTCGACCTCGGCCTCTCCATAGACGTGGCGAAGTGAGCAATGGAGGAAAGAACATGCGCAAAGACCTTGACAAACTGACGGCGCTCGGACGGAACGTGCAGGCCGTAGGGGACTACGATCCCTCGGTGCTGGACGCGTTCGACAACCAGCATCCCGCACGCGACTACTGGGTCACGTTCACGTGCCCGGAGTTCACGACGCTCTGTCCGAAGACGGGCCAGCCCGACTTCGCGACCTTGACGATCCGCTACATTCCCGCGAAGCGGCTCGTGGAGTCGAAGTCGCTCAAACTGTACCTCTTCGGCTTCCGCAACCACGGCGACTTCCACGAGGACGTGGTGAACGTGGTGTACGACGACATCTGGAAGTTGCTGCGTCCGAAGTACCTCGAAGTGTACGGCAAATTCGCCGCGCGCGGCGGCATCACCATCGATCCGTTCGTGAACGGCGGCGCGGGGGCGTCCTACCGTGCGCTCGCCCGCCGCCGGTTCGAGTCCTGGCAGGGCGTGCGGTAGCGCCGGCGGGGAAATGGAAATTCCGATGCCGCCCGCAAAACTAAACGCAAGTCTGAAAGGATAAACGCAAGTTGCAGAAGTGATTGCAAGTCCTTGAAATACTGTATGCAAGTTTTTGTGTCG
>ONRL01000152.1 GCA_900320225.1 uncultured Lentisphaerota bacterium | reverse complement strand
GCGCGTAGAGTCCAATCACCGCACCGAGCGCGATTGCGATGAACAACCTGGGCAAAATCCCGATCTTCTTCTTCATGGCCGCATTATACCATAATTTCGCCCTGCAGGCATGACCTACGCTCTTGACGTTGCACTCTCACGGCGCGACAAGCCGCACGGGGCCGAGCAGACCGGCAGGGCGCGGCTCGTCGTCCGCCGTCCAGCCCTTCATCCAGTTCATCCACGTGTAGATGCCAGTGCCGGAGTCCGGCTTGTCGTCCAGCACCCACTGCGGCACGCCGTATTTCCCCTTCGGCTCCGCCGCGCCGCGCGTGCGCGCAATCGCATCGCCGATCAGGCGGTTGGGCCACGTGTTGACCACTTCCACGCGCAACGTCACGGCCTTGCCGCGTACCGAAGCCGGCAGCGCCACGCGGTACGGCGCCTCCCACAGGCAACCGAGAAACTGCCCGTCCGCCCACACGTTCGCCAGCTCGCGCACGTCGCCGAGGTCGAGCTCGCACGGTTCCTTGACGGAACCGAGGTCGATTTTCTTTTCGTACATTGCGCGCCCCGCGAAGTACTTGAGCTTTTCGTCCGAAGAGGTGTTCCAGCCGACGAGCTTCGGGAAGGCGCGCGGCGCGGCCGGCGGGTTCTTGCCCGTGAAGGAGACGACGGTCCAGTCTGACGAAACATCCATGAGCCGCCGAGACGGCGGCTCCCCATACGGGAGGGTCGCGCTGCTGCGCGACCGCAACGGCCGCTCACCTTCCCTCGGCTCGCGGAAGGACACGAACATCGACTCGTCGGGACGCAACGCGATCTGCGCTTTCACGCGCCCCGTCTCATCCTCGTACCACGGCAACGGCTCGATCTTCCCGCTCTTCGCATCCCACCGCTCGGGACGCCCCGTGCCCTTAAACGAAACGACTCCGTCAAAAGCATTCGTCTTTCCGTTCACGATGAAATAAAAATCACGCCCCTCGATCACGCGGCGCAGCGCCGACAGCGCGCCGCCCGATTCCGCCGGCGCGCGCACGCCGAACGCGCGCACGGCCGCCAACGAGGAGTTGGCCGTCTTGAGATTCGGATAGTTTCCACCCCAGATGGAATCGACGAGTTCGCGCCACTCCGACGGATTGTCTGAAAGCGTCGGCGTGTCCCGCGGCCGCACGCCCGCCACGCGCGCGCCGGCATTCAACAGCGACTTCACCTTGCGCAGCGTCGCGCAGGTGAGGTAATGATCCTCGCCCAGCCACAGCACCTCATACGGCAACCGCCCCGGCATCGCCACGCCGCAACCCGCGGGAGGGTCGCGCTCCTGCGCGACCGCAGTCAAACACCACAAATCCGCCACACCGCACCGATCGTAGTTGTACCCCGCTTTCACCAACTCTTCCTGATATTCATGCAGGTTGGGCGCGCTGTCGCCCGCAAGGATCAGCACGTCCGCCTTCGGCTCGCCGCTCTGGAGTAGGAACTGTCCGCGGTGGACGTACTCCGCCCACCATTTCCCCTCCGGCCACCAGGTGGTGTGGCGGTTGAACTGCGTGCCGTGGCGGTCGAGCGAGAAGCCCGGCTGCACGTTCATGAACGGCTGCTGCAGGTATGAGTGATAGACCAGCTGTGAGATGCCGTCGAGCCAACCACGGTCGCCGTTCACGCGCAGCTCGTGCGGCGTGATCTGCCAGCGTCCCTCCTTCGCCTCGGTGGTGAACGCCTCGGCCGCGATCTGTCTCCGGCCGTGCAGGTGGCCGGCGGAAGCGGCGATGCGCGGCGAACCATGCGGCGAGCGGCCGAGCCAGAACTCGCCGGTGGGGATGTCCGTCGACACGAAGCAGCGCAGGTAGTCGAACGGACCGCCGTAGCTCTCCGTGGCGGCCTTCACGCCTTCGCGATGGCAGAGTTCGGCGAAGTAGTCGTAGTAGTTCTCCGCCATGAGATCGGACACCGTCCGCTGCACGTCGAAGAGGAACTTCGCCGTCTCGCCCGCCGTGCCCACCGTGTAGCCCGCCATCGCGGGCAGCCACGGACGGATGTCGTAGCCGCGCCGGCGCTTGAACTCATCGGGGAAATCCTCGGTCCAGTTCTGTCCGCCAACCTCCCACGAATCGATGATCGCCACGGCCACGGTCCCCTTCCCGCCCGGCGCGTTGATCATCTTGTGCGGCATGTGCGGCCAGTGGGCGTCCAAACCCTTCTTCGAGAGCTTGTCGCACTCCAGTCCGCGCAGGTTGCCGGGCGCCGGCGCGCACATCTTGCCCGAGGTCGTGTAGCCCACGCGCAAAACACGCCAACACCCCGTCTCGGGAGGGTCGCGCTCCTGCGCGACCGCATCCAACGTGCCGTCCGGCTTCAGGTAACGCGTGAGGTCGCGGATTGCGTCGCGCGCAATTCCCGGCGCGGCGGGGTCGGCGGGCGGACGGTACGCGATCGCCACGGAGGCGCCATTCTTGTCGTCGATGTCGCTCACGAGCGGCAGGGAGGTGAACTCCGCGGACGCGAGCGCCCGGCGGCAGTAGCGCACCCACGGCGGCGGCGGAACGGGCGTCACCTTGATGCGGAAGAAACGGCTGGGCGGACACTTCGCGAGCGGCAGCACCTTCGGCGTCAGCTGGCAGTTGAAGAGACGGTAACCACGCGTGGCGAGCGTCTTCCACGTCGTGCCGTCAACCGAGGCGGACACCTCCAGATCGAGATAGAACTGCGACTCGTTCCAGCAGGTGACGAGCGACGTGGGCGCGATCGGTCGCGCATACTCGAACACGAACGAACCACCATGGTCCTCCGGCGCAATCGGCACCGCAAGCGGCTTCTCGCCGCGCCGGAACGCCTCGAAGTCGGCCACGAAGTCGCCCGTCACCTTCTCCGGCACGGCGGGCTTCGGGATCGGGAAGGCGTAGACGGCGATATCGCGGTAGAAGCCGTGCTGCGCGGCGGGCCGCGCGAGCTTCGCGGGTTTCGCAAGGCTCTCGACGTCCGTCGCGGCGGCCACGAGCACCTTCATGGAGTCCTCGGGCTTGATCCACTTGCCGCCGGAAGACGACCAACCGGGACAGTTGTGGAATCCGAGGCGGATGTCGTTCTTCTTCGCCTCGCGGATAGCCGTCTCCCAGCACTTCCACCACTCATCGGACAGTGGCTGCGTGTTGGGCGGCAGTTCCCGCTGTCCGGGCATGAACACGTGGGCCGTGCCCACGCCCAGCTCGCCCATCGCCTTCAGGTCGGCGGCAAGGCATTCATCCGTAATGCCGGTGGTGGTCCAGTGGTACCACGCCTGCAGACGCGACTCCGGCGGCGGATCCGCGAACTGCTCGCGCACACCCGCACATGTCATTACGGAGACGGCACACGCCGCCACCGCTGTCACTGTCTTTCGCATAAGAAGACTACTCCACATGCTCGTGATCCGTGAAGCCGTCCGAATGGCGGCCCTTCCGGTCAACGGCGTTGTCGGATCATCTCGTAGAGGCACACGGCTGCGGCGACGCCGGCGTTGAGGGATTCGATGCGCCCGAGCATGGGCAGCACGGCGATGAAGTCGCACGTGTCGCGCACGAGGCGGGAGATGCCGGCGCCTTCCGCGCCCACGACGAGTCCGGCGCGTCCGGTGAAGTCGATCTCCGTGTAGGGCTTCGCGTCGTCGCCCCAGTCGAGGCCCGTCATCCACATCCCGGCCTTCTTGAGCGCCTCCATCGCGCGCACGAGGTTGACGACATGCGCGACCTTCAGGTACTCGCTCGCGCCGGCGGAGGCGCGCACGGCGGCGGGCGTCACGCCCGCGCCGCGGTCTTCGGGAATGATTACGCCCGTTACGCCGGCCGCACACGCGCTGCGCAGCACGGAGCCGACGTTCTGCGGATCCTCGAGGTGGTCGAGGATGACGACGGTCGCGTTTTCATCCTCCTCCACGTCGCGCAGGATCTCGTCGAAGCCCACGTAGGGGTAGCCGGTCGTCTTGATGGCGACGCCCTGGTGGTGTCCACCGTGCGTGAGCTGGTCGAGGCGGCGGCGGTCCTCGGTGCGCACCACGAGGCCCATCTGGCGGGCCGTCTGGCGGATCCATGCGATCTCGTCCGCCTCGCCCTTCTCGGCGGGCGGCAGGATCACCTCGCTCAGCGTGCGGCGCTCGGCCTGGAGGACCTCCACGACGGGGTTGCGTCCGTAGATCCACTCGCCGCCGGTGCAGAGTTCGCGCGGTCCGCGGTGCTGGTCGTGGCGGCTCACTTGTAGAAGTTCCCCATGGCGCGGAATTTCGCGTAGCGGGCGTCGACGAGCTGGTCGACGGGAATCTTCGCGAGGTCCTTCAGCGCGGCGAGCACGGCCTTCTTGACGGCGAGCGCGGCGGCCTTGTGGTTCTTCTGGGCGCCGCCTTCCGGTTCGGGTATGATCGCGTCGATCGCGCCGAGGCGCTTGAGGTCCGCCGCCGTGATCTTGAGCGCGGCGGCCGCCTCGGGCGCCTTCGCGCCGTCGCGCCAGAGGATGCCCGCGCAACCTTCCGGGGAGATCACGCTGTAGACGGCGTTCTCCATCATGAGGATGCGGTCGCCCACGGCGATCGCGAGCGCGCCGCCGGAGCCGCCCTCGCCTGTCACGACCACCACGATGGGCGTCTTCAGGAGCGAGAAGAACTCGAGGGACTTCGCGATCGCCTCGGCCTGCCCGCGCGCCTCGGCGGTGTCGCCGGGGTAGGCGCCGGGGGTGTCCACGAACGTGACGACCGGAAGGTGGAACTTCTCGGCGAGCTTCGCAAGGCGCATCGCCTTGCGGTAGCCGTCCGGGTTCGCCATGCCGAAGTTCGCCTCCACGTTCTCCTCCACGGTGGCACCTTTGTGGTGTCCGAGCACGAGCACCTTCTCCTTGTCGATCGTGGCGAACCCGGCGATGAGGCCGCGGTCGTCGTTCACGAGGCGGTCGCCGTGCAGTTCCTCGAAGTCGCTCGCGATGTATCCGAGGAAGTCCATCAGGTGCGGGCGCTTCGCGTCGCGCGCCAGCTTCACCTTGTCCATCGCCGTTACCTTCTTTTTCACTGCCATGTGTTTCTCCTTGTTTTTAAGCTGTTTTGTTTTTGGTTTCGCCGCCGACGAGGACGACGAGGGCCGTGATGTCGTCCGACTGCTCGGCCCCGGCCGTAAATCCGTCAATTTCCTCGACCAGGCTGCCGATCAAGTCGGCCGGGCTTTCCTTCGCGTGCGAGGACGCGAACGCCAGCAGCCGGTCGTTCCCGTACTGCGCGTGGTCATTCCGTTCGGCCTCCGTGACGCCGTCCGTGTAGACGAGGAGCCGCGTACTTGGCGCGAACGTCGCCGTCTCCTGCACGTAGTGATACCCCTCCAGCGCGCCTGCGGGGATGTTGCGCTTAGCCGCCAGGAACTCGGACGAGCCGTCCGGCCTAACGATGACGATCGGCGGATGCCCTGCGTTGCAGTACTCCAGCTTGCCGGTGGCGAGCTCAAGCCGGCCGACGAACAGCGTCACGAACATGCAGGCGTCGTTGTCCTTGCACAGCAGCGCGTTGATGCGGCTGACGGTCTCGTCGGGCGGCAGCCCCAAGTCCGCCGAGAGGTGGAACCCCGCGCCAGCCAGGAACGCGAAGAGCGCGGCGGGGATGCCCTTGCCGGAGGCGTCGCCGATCGCGAAATGGAGGACGCCGTCCTTCTCCATGAAGTCATAGAAATCGCCGCCCACCTCCCGCGCCCGTGCGGGCGATGCTCAGTTCGTTGCCGAGGCGTTCGTTGGCCGCGGTCACGCGCTGGAGGCGCGTGGAAAACGACCACGAGACGAAGAAGATGAGCCCCAGGCCCACGATCGAGAACAGGGCGAGCCGGCTGACGAGGGTGCGCGCCCCCTGCAGGATGTTGGACAGCGGGCAGACCAGCTCCATCGTCCAGCCGTTGCCGGCCTTCCCGTGGATCTTCACCGCGTCTTTCAGCGCCGCGGCGCTCTCCGGCGCGGAGACGAGCGGCATCCCCTTCTGCGAGAACAGGACGGCGTATGAGTTCGGGTACGGCTCGATCGCGGACACTTCGCGCGTGAGATCCTCGAGCGAGACGTCGGCGGTCAGCACGGCGTAGACCTTTCCGTCCTGGCCGACGAGCGGCAGGGAATAGGTGCACATCATCACCTCCGCCCCGCCCTTGTCGAAGTAGGGCTCGCACCAAGAGGCGGCCTTCGTCTCCTTCGGGATGCGGTACCAGTCCATGCCATGGTACTTGAAGTCCTCCCCTCCCTGCTGGATGCGCTTGACGCCTCCGTTCCCGTCCCTGCAGGAGAAGGCCGAGTAGTAGTAGCCCTTCGCGGGGAAGAAGTTCGGCTCGAACGCGATCGTGCTGCCCACGACGAAGGGGTTGTTCTGTACGAGTTCGCCCGTGATCTTGAACATGTAGTCGGGGTCGTCGAGATGCTCCGCGACGATCCACGTCGAGTTTTTCACCGCGCTCTCGACGGACGCCATGAGGCCGTCGATGTGCCCGACCGTCGCCTTCACCACGTTCACGACGACGACCGGGATGTTGGCTCGCTTGACGGGATGCATCGGCAGGGGGAGTTAGGCGGCGAAGCCGAAGTAACCGAGCATCTTCACGATGAACGCCTTGAGGTCCTTGCGCTCGACGATCTTGTCAATGAAGCCGTGGGCGAGCAGGTACTCGGCGCTCTGGAAGTCCGGCGGAAGCTTCTGGTGAATCGTGTTCTCGATCACGCGGCGTCCGGCGAACCCGATGAGGGCTTTCGGCTCGGTGACGTTGATGTCGCCCAGCATCGCGTAGGAGGCGGAGACGCCGCCCGTCGTGGGATCGGTCAAGACGCTGATGTAGGGGAGCCCGGCCTCCTTGAGGCGGCCGACCGCCGCGGAGGTCTTCGCCATCTGCATGAGCGAGAGGATGCCCTCGTGCATGCGCGCGCCGCCGGAGGCGGAGCAGAGGACGAGCGGGCGGCGTTCGGCGATCGCCTGCTCGCACGCGCGGGCGATGCGCTCGCCCGTGCCGGTGCCGAGCGATCCGCCCATGAACGCGAAGTCCATCGCGCCGAGCATCACGGGGATGCCGCCCATCTTGGCGGCACCCACCACCACGCTCTCCGTCTCGCCGCTCTTGGCGATCGTGGCGTCGATCTTCGTCTTGTACGCGCCGGAGGCGTCGTGGAAGTCGAGGTGGTCGGAGTAGCTCACGTCGCGGAACACCTCCACGAACGTGCCTTCGTCCGCAAGTTGCGCGATGCGCGCGCGCGCGCCGAGGCGCCCGTGGTAGTTGCAGACGGGGCAAATGGCGTTGTTCGCCTTCCACTCGTCCTTCGCGATGTAGCTCTTGCAGCGCGGGCACACCTGCCACAGCGCCTTCGTGGGCGGGATCTTCGTCGCCGCCTCGGGTTTCTTGAACCAGGCCATTTCAACTCATCCTTTTACATTTATGGCAATTGTAATTTGTGAACATTCTTCAACCTTCCGTCGGAAGTCCCCATTCGTCCAGACGCGACTTGATCCAGTCGAACGAGGCCTGCTGCATCTCCTTCGACTTGCCCGTGAGGACGGGCCCGCACGACAACCGGATCGTCTTGCAGGGATCGACGGTGCCGAAGTCCTTGAACCACCCCTTCCCGCCGGGACGCGTTGGCTGCATGTCCGTCTTCACCGCGATCGGCACCACGGGCACGCCGGATCGCTCCGCGAGCTTCGTGCCGATGGAGCCCCAGCTCTTGCGCGAAAACACGGGCTGTCGGGTGCCCTGCGCGTAGATGGTGATGGAGATTCCCTCCTTGATCCGCTGGCCGCACACGTTGAAGATCGTCATGAGGTCCTCGCGCGGGGATTTTCGTCCGATGGGGACGAGTCCCATGTGCGCCGCGGCGCGCGTGAGGAACGGCAGGTGCGAGAGCGACTGCTTGACCACCGTTCCGATCGGCCCGTACGTGAGCAGCACGAACGGCAGCATCACTGTCTCGAGCGTGCTCATGTGGTTCGCGAGATAGACGACGGGGCCGTCGTAGTCCCTGCGGTTGTTCCATCCATCCATGATCACGTCCGTACCGTATTTCTCGGCCTTGCGCAGCGAGGCGAAACAGTAGTGGGCCCACTTGTCCGTGGTCAGTCGCCGCAGCGCCTCGCTCACCGCGCAGTAGGGGAACACGCTGAACACGCTCCAGGTGAATCCCAGCGTGGTCAACCAGCCCTTCTTGCGGGGAACGGTGGCCTTGCGCTCGGGCGGGGTCCTGTATCCGCCCGTCCGCAGCAGTTCCTCGCGGAACATCTCAAGTGTCGTCTGCGTCATATCGTCCGTCCGGTCCGTCTCATTCCTGAACCGTTTCCTGCGCTTCGGCGGCGCGGCGTTCCTGCTCTTTCTCCTCGCGCTGGCGGCGCAGTTCCTCCTGGATCTGCATCAGCTGGTCGAGCTGCGCCTTGCGCTCCTCCGCCAGCTGCTTGCGCTCCTCCGCGGCCTGCTTGCGGGCTTCCGCCTCCTGTTCGCGTTCCTTCTTCGCCTGCTCCGCCGCCTGGCGCTGCTGCTCCTCGTCGGCCAGCTGCCTCTCGAGGCGTTCCTTCCGGCGCATGCGGGCGATTTCGAGGCCCGACATCTTCCCCCCCCCGCTGGCATGCGCGCCGGGGCCGAGCGCCATCGGATGCTGCCGCCCGCGGAGCAGTCCGGGACGCACCATGGGCCGCTCGCCGCCCTCGCCCTCCTTCTTCTTCTCATCAGACGACGCAACGCCCCCGCCCAGCTTGAGCGTCGCCTCCACGCCGCCCTTCGACAGCCTCACCTCCCGCTTCTCCGCGTCCGCGCCCACGACCTGCCAGTCGCAGTTCTCGCGTTTCTCGCCCATCTCCAGCAGGTAGTTCCGCGCGGGTTGAACGGACGAATCCGTGAATCCGACGACGACCTTGCCCGCCGGCGTCACGTTCAGCACGGAAACGCGCACGGACGAGAGGATCTGCTGCTCGACCTCGCTGGCCTCGACCGCCGCCGCGTCCGCCGCGCCCTCCTGCCCGGCCCCGCCGCCGCCCGGTCCGTTCGGCGCATCGGGGTTGAACCCCGGCGGCGGGCGCCCGAACGGCATCCGGTCCAGAATCGTCTTGAAGCGTTCAAAACCGGGATCCGCCACGACCTCCGACGACGACGCGTCCGCGTCCGGAGCGGCCTCCGCCGCATCGGTCTTCTCGTCCTCCGCCAGAAGGACGAGCGGAAGAGACAGGCAAATTGCCATGTAAGCGCAGAATTTCATGACACTATTTTACCATATTTCGGCGGAAAAGGAGACACGAGCATGCCGGAAGATAGAAAATTCTTTGCACGGCCGCAAACCCCGCGTCGACCGCCAGACGCTCGAACGCCGCCGCCGAACACGTCGTCTCCACCGATGCGCGCAGGTAGGCGTAGTCCTCCCGCGCGCCACGGGCGAACAGGCGCGCGACGCACGCCATCCACGCCGCCGTCGCCGCGGCGAGCAGACGGAAGCGCGGGCGGAACAGCTCCAGCACGAGCAGATGCCCGTCCGGCGCCAGCACGCGCGCCGCCTCGCGCAGGGCCGCCGCGCGATCGGGGAAGTTGCGGAAACCGAATGCGCAGGTCACCGCGTCGACCGAACCGTCCGCGCACGCGAGCGCGCACGCGTCGCCCTCCTCCAGCGCCACACGCGCCGCCAGTCCCGCCGCCGCCGCCTTGCGCCGGCCGACGTCCAGCATCGCCGGCGTGAGGTCCACGCCCGTCACGCGTGCGTCCGGGAAACGCCGCGCCGCCGCGAGGGCGAAATCCGCCGTGCCCGTCGCGAGATCGAGGATTCGGCGGGGGGGGGACGGCGCGACGCGGGCCAGGCGGGCGAGGGCCCGGCGCCGCCAAATGACGTCCAGTCCGAGCGATTGCACGCGGTTGAGTCGGTCGTACATCCCCGCGATGCGCGTGAACATGCCGCGCATCTGCGGCGCGGACGCCTGTATGTCACCGGGTGAAGGCATGCAGGTGCAGGTACCAGTTGACGATGCGCGGCCCCCAGAACATCCACACCAGGACCCCCAACGCGAGGAAAGGACCGTACGGCACCGCCGTCAACCCCCCGAGCTTCGCCTTGCCGCGCAGGATGAGGACGCCGCCCACAAGGGCCCCGACGAACGACGAGACGACGACCGTGAACAACACGGCGACCGGACCGAAGAACGCGCCGATCGCACCGAGCAGCTTCACGTCGCCGAAACCCATCGCCTCCTTCTTGAACGCCTTCGTCGCCAGCCAGCTCAGCGCCCACAGGCCGAGGAACCCCGCCGCCAGGCCGCCCAAAGACCAGTAAAGCGCCGTCAGCCGCTGCGTCTCGCCTTGAAACTCCGGCACGCCGAAACTGATCGGCACGCCCAGCAGCATGCCGCCAATCGTCACGCGGTCGGGAAGATAGAAATGGTCGAGATCGATGAACGAGCCGAGAATCAGGCCGGAGAAGACGAGCCAGCAGGCCGGCACCGCCCATACGCAGGCAAGCGGATGCAACCCGAGCGGAGGAGGCATGCGGAGAAAAAATCCGGCCGCCCATTGGAAATAGGCGACCAGAAAGAGGACGCCCCCCAGCAGCTCCACGACCAAGTAGCGCGCGGAGATCGGCTGGTGGCAGTTCGCGCACCGCCCCCGCAGCGCGAGCCAGCTCAACACGGGGATGTTCTGGTACCAGCGGATGCGGGCGTTGCAGTTCGGACAATGCGACGGAGGCCATGCCACGGACTCTTCACGCGGGAGACGCCAGATGCAGACGTTCAGAAAGCTCGCGACGCAGCACCCGAGCCCGAACGCGAAGCACGCGAACACGACGAAATAATAGATGTCCATGCGGATAGTATACCACAATTCGGCGTTTTCCCCGCCGGCTTTTAGCTTTGGATGTCGCGATCCGGACGCGGGCGGCGCCGGAACGGCGCGAACAGCGTCCAGGCGAGCGCGTAGACGCAGCCCGCGCCAAGGATCCGCACCGCCAGCACCGCCAGCGCCAGCGCCGGCTTGCGCCACGAGAGCGGGAACGCCCGCAGCGCCGCGCGGACCTCCGGGTCCGCCGCGTATTCGTGCACGATGCGCCGTCCCTCCGACCAGCCGATCGGCACGGTCCGCAGGAGCGCGAACATCTCCAGCAGCGCCAGCACGCACGACGCCGCATACAGATGCCCGAGCGCCCCGCCTTCCCGCGCGTTGAGCGCCTGGCGGGTCCGCAGAAGCGTCACCTTGTTCCGGAAGACGCGCAGGACCCGGCTCCTGTTCGCGATCAGTCCGCCCTTGTGCAGCACGTAGTTGTACACGGGCTCCGGACGGCACGTCGTCTTCTGCGCCCGAAGAAGGTAGTCGCAGTTGAACAATGCGTCCTCGTAGAGAACGATACTCTCGTCGAACCGCACGTGGTACCGCTCAATCAGCGCACGTCGATAGACGCAACGGCAGACGCTCCCCAGCTCGCGGTTGTCGAACAGCGGCGTTCCCCCGTACCATCGGCGCACGTGCTTCATGGAAAAGCCGATGTAACGCGGTATGAATCGCGCGCGGATGTCGGCAGGCGTGTCGCAATGGTAATCGGCGTGGAGAGGTTCTTCCCGCGATTCCAACGCGCCGAATTCCGTAATGCGGATGGGGAATATGCAGAGGTCCGCGCCCGTGGCGGACATCTCGCCGACGCCCAGCGACAGGAACTCCGGCTCAAACGTGTCGTCGCCGTCCAGGAAGAACACGTACTCGCCCCGCGCAACGTCAAGGCCGCCATTGCGCGCACCCGAAAGTCCGCGATTGGCCTGGTGCACCACGCGCACGCGTGCATCCGTCGCCGCCAACCTTTCCAGTATCGCGCCCGTGCCGTCCGTCGAGCCGTCATCCACGGCGATGACCTCAAAATCGGGAAACGTGCTACGGAGGACGCTGTGCACCGCGTCCTCCACCCATTTCTCCACGTTCCAGCATGGAATGATTACGCTTGCCGTGGGGCCCATGCGTTCGCTGCGGCGAGGGCCTTGCCCACCGACTGGTCCATGTCGTAGTACTTGTATTCGCCGAGGCGTCCACCCACAATGAGGTTGGGGCACTTCGCGGCTTCGGCTTGGTAGAGCGCGAGCTTCTCCCGCGAGGCCGGGGTGTCGACGGGGTAGTACGGCTCGTCGCCCGGTGCCCACGTCTTCGGATACTCGCGGCAGATGACCGTGGCGGGATGCGCCATGACTTCCTTATTTTCCGGATGATAGTGCTTGAACTCGTGGATGCGCGTGAACGGCACGTCCGCGTCCGTGTAGTTCATCACGCTCGTCCCCTGCCAGTCCGCCACCGCCACGCGCTCCGTCTCGAAGCGGAGCGACCGCCACGGGAGCGGACCGTACTTGTAGCCGAAGAGCGCGTCAATGGGGCCGGAGTAGAACACGGGAACATCCAGCCGATTCGCCTTGCGCCATTCGAGCCAGTCCACGTTGCACTCGAGCGTGATGTTCGGGTGGTCGAGCAGCCGCTCGAAAAGCGAGTTGTAGCCCGTGAGGGGGATGCCCTGACGGTAGTCGGGGAAGTAGTTCACGTCGTAGCTCGCACGCACGGGCAGGCGCTTGATGATCGATGCCGGCAGCTCTTTCGGATCCATGCCCCACTGCTTGCGCGTGTACTCGCGGATGAACGCGCGGTAGAGCGGCTCGCCGATGAAGGAGATGGCCTGCTCCTCGAAGTTCGCCGGTTCAGACGGGGCGTTGCCCGCCTCCTTCGCGATGAAGGCGGGCAGCTCAGCGGGCGTGAGATTGAGCCCGTAGAACGCGTTGACGAGCGTGAGTCCGAGCGGCAGGAAGTACGTCTTGCCCGCGTGGCGAGCGAGGACCTTGTGCTGGTAGCCGTTGAACGTGATGAACCGATTCACGAACGCCCAGACGTCGTCCAGGTGCGTGTGGAAGATGTGCGAGCCGTAGGCGTGGATCTCAATGCCGCTTTCGGCATCAGTCTCACAGCGCACGTTACCGCCCGGCACCGCGCGGCGTTCGAGCATGAGCACCTTGCGGCCCTTCTCGGCCAGCACGCGCGCGACCGTGCATCCCCAGATGCCGGCGCCCGCCACGATGATGTTGATTTCTTGCATGGCGATAGTATACCACAAAACAGATTGTCCGGCGCGGGAGCGCGCCGGAAACATTTGCGGAATTATCGGAAGATAAACAGCGTGCCGCCGGTGTTGAGCGTCACGTAGAGGACGCCGTCCTCCACCGACGCGCTCAGCGCGACGGGGTCGAGTCCCGAGTTGGCTGCCGAGACCTTCGTCGGCGCAGTCAGCGCGCCGGTCACCTCCGCGAGCGGGATCTTCATGCCGTACGTGAGCGGATCCGCCGCCGTGCGCCCGAAGTCCACCGTCAGCGCGCCTTCGCAGGCAAGGTCCCCTTCCACCATCAGCAGGTCGCCGTCCATCCCTGAGTCGTCCACCGTCAGCGCAAGCGTCGCGCCCGCCGCGAGCGTGAGGTTCGTGGTCGTAAACACCGTGCCGTACGCGCCCTCGGTCGCGCCCACCGTGAGGCGCTCGCCCACGCGCAGCGTGCCGTTCACCGCCTGCGGCGCCAGGCTGCCGTCGAGCGACGTCACGTTCGGGAACGTCAACGTGCCGCCGCACAGGTCGATCGCGCCGTCCTTGCTGAGGATCAGCTCGTCGGAGGCGACGGAGCCGGTGATCTGCAGCGTGCCGCGCTCCACCGCCGTGGGGCCGGTGTACGTGTTCGCGCCCGAGAGGGTCAGGAGGCCGCCGCCCGTCTTCAGGAGGCCGCCGTCCTTTCCGGAGAGGGCCGGGTCGTGCAGCAGGTTCTGCGCGATCGTGTACGCGCCGTCGCCCGCGTTCGCCGTGGAGATCACGGCACCGTTCGTCGAGACGTACGCCGCCGTCAGGCCCGTCAGCGTGCGGTTCGCCGCCGCCGCGCCGTAGGGCGCATACGTGCCGCCGTTGAAGTAGAGGTAGCCCTTGCCGCGCGTCATCGTCAGGTTCTCCACCTTGAAGAGGCCGCCGTTCAGCCGCACCGTGCCCGTGCTGTTGACGTCCCGGCAGAAGTTGAACAGGCCGGCCACGTCCAGTTCGCCGCCGTTCACCACGACCAGGCCGTCCGTCGTCTTCTTTGACGTGCCCGTACTCGTCGTGTTCAGATAGACGAGGTAGAACGTCGTGCCGACCGACATCCGTCCGCCGTTGACGATCAGGGTGGACAACGGGCCGGCCTTCAAGATGGCCTGGTAGCCGAACTGGGCTTCGTCGGTGTTGATCCATTCGCCGCCGTTCACCGTGACCGTCGGGTGAATGTACCCCGTCTTGCTGCCGCTGTGCGACGTGCGCACTAATTTCGAGGTAATGACGCCGCCGTTCATCTCGAACAAGGTGTTGACGTTCTTCGTGTAACCGTGGTAGTAGTCGAGATAGATGCATTTGCCGGCGAGGTTCAGGAGGCCGTTGTTCATGATGTAGGCGCAGTCCTCGCCCGGTACGGAATCCAGGCCCACGCCCAAGGCGTTGCATGTGGCGACCGGCGCGTCGTTCGGGTCGTCCACGGTTCCCTGGATCACGCGTCCCTGCGACACGTTGAAGCACTGGTGCCGTCACGTCGCCGAGCGTGAACGCCCCGTTGCCCGTCAGCTTCAGGTCGCCGCCGCCGATCTTGACGAATGCCGTGCTGGACGCCGTAATCGCCTCCACGCCGAGCGTCTTGCCGGCGGGGATGTCCAGCACGGCCGGATAGCCGCTGCCGTTGACGAGCTTGAAACCGGGGATCGTCGTGCTCGGGCCCGTGTAGCGCACCGTGCCGCGCCCGATCTCGAGATTGCCCGCCGACGTCATGAAGTTGAGATTGTCGATGACCGTGCGCCCGCAGCCCGTGGCCAGGACGGAAAGCCCGACCGGGTTGTGGATCCGCACCTCGCTGCCGCCCGTCGCGTGGCCCCGGTTCACGATCAGCGCCGCGCCGTTGACGGAGAGTCCGCCTGCGAAGTCGATGGACGAGCCCGCGGACGTATCGACAACCGTGCGGGCCGAGAACGCCACGGGCGCGTTGAACACGTGCGCGCCGCTGTCCGCCACGACGGGCAGCGACCGCGCGGTCCTCGCCGTGGAGATCCGCATCATCCCGCCGGAGAACGCGTAGCCGTTCTCGGACGAGCTGCCCGTGAGCAGGAGTCCGCCCGCCGTCGGGTTGCCGCCGAGCGCCACCGGCACCTCCGCAGCCGTGGCGGGCAGGAAGTTCGCCTGTTCGTCCGCGCCGTCCGGCGGTTCCTCGCCGTTCCAGTTCGCCGCCGCGTGCCAGACGCCGCCCGCAGAGGTGGCCGTCCACACGCGGCCCGACGCATCATACGTCTTCGGCGTGCCGGCCGCCGTCGCCGCAATTTTCACGACGAGCGCCTTCCAGTCCTTGTACGTGCCGCTCGGCACCGTCACCACCGAGTACGTGGTCGACTTCGCCAGCGGGTCGTTCGGCACGGTGAACTTCTCGAGGTCGAGGTCGATCTCGGCGCGGAACACGAGACCCGTGTACGTTCCCGGCTCCATGTCGAACGCATAGTAGGAGGTCAGCGTATGCGTGCGGAATGCCACGGGCGAACGGATGTCCAAGTCGCCCGTCACGACGAAGTTGTTGAGCTTCTTCGCCGCGTCCTTTTCCTGGTTGAGGTCGATCAGGATAAGATCCGTCGCGCCTGCCGCGCCGAGCGTCAGGTTGCTCACGACCGTGACGCCTCCGTCCCACTGCCGCAGGTTGCAGCCGGGCTCGACCTCCACGGTCGAGTTGTTGAACGACGTCGTCTTGGGGCACAGCATCGTCGCCCCGGTCGCGCGGATCGGCCCCGTGAGCGTGCTCTTGTTGAACGTCGAGGTGCCGAACACCACCACGCCGCCGCCCGTGACCGTCAGGCCGATGTCCTCCTCCGTCGACTCGGGATCGGCCTCCACCTTCTGGTTGATGTAGTAGTAGTACCGCTGCGGCAGGTCGATGCCGCGGTTGTCCGACGTGTCGAGGACCGTGCGCCGCGCGAGGTAGAGGTGCGTGAGGTTCTTCACCTCGCTGCCGCCCGTGGCCGTCGTGTATCCGCGCCACAGGCCGCCGTCGAAGCGGATGACGGACGACTCGGAGCCGTCGCCGTTGATGGACCCGGTTTCGAACACGGTGTCCGCGAGCACGTTGATCTCCGTGTCCGTCGCGTTCTTGAGCGCCATCGTGCCGTACACGGCGAACGTGCAGTTCGTGAGCGTCATCCGCCCCGGCCCCCACGCGCCGTTGTTCTTTATGGTGCTTCCGCCGATGGCGGTGGCACCGCCGTTGAATGCCGTGCAGGTCGTGATGCCGCCCGACTGGTTCCAGGTCGTCGAGGGCGGACAGGCCGGGTTGCCAGGCACGGACTGGAAGTTGAGCGTGCCGATCTCGAAAACGCCGCCCGTCATCGTCACCAGCGTGCTCAGCACGTGCGTCTGCATGTTGTCGTAACCGACCTGGAGCGTGCCGGGCTTGAGGAAGCCACCGTTGACCGTGATCTTCGCAAGCGTTCCGCCTTCCGGGTACGTCCCGTTCGAGCCGTTGTAGTAGCCGGGCTGCAGGTAGTTGCAGATGAACGTGCCGCTGTTCATAACAAACTCGCCCGCCGTCTCCTGCCGTCCGTTCGCCGCGCTCGCCGTGCAGCCGCCGATGTCGACCTCGCAGCCCGACAGCACGATGTACGGCTCGGCCTCCGTGCCGCCCTCCTCGCCGATGATCAGCCGCCCGTCCGCCACCGTGACGTACTGGAACGTGTCGGCGGGCGAGTCGCCGTAAACGCCGATGCCGGGCATCTGGCTCTTGCCCTTGTTCGTGTTGCCGAGGTTGAACGCGCCGGGGCCCTTCAGCACCAGATCGCCCGGTCCCGTCTTCGAGAACGCCGACGTGCCGATCAGCACGGACTCGAGCGTGAGGTCGTTCGCCACGTCGAGGATCGCCTGCTTGCTCGCGCCTGCGTTGAGGGTGAGTCCGGGCACCGTCTCGCCCGTGCCCGTGTACTTGAGCGTACCGGGGCCCAACACGAGCCGTGTCGGATCGTCCACCCACGCAAGCGAGTCCATCACCACCGTGCCGCTGCCGGTCACCACCTTGCCCGTGAACTCCGCGCTCACGTTCGAGACCGTCACCGTGCCGCAGCCCGTCGCGTTCGTGTTGATGCCCACGATGTCCGCGCCGGTCAGGCCGCTCACCGCCAGGCTGCCGGGCACCTCGGCGTCGTCCGCCGCGCCGCCAAGCGTGTTGTAGACCGCCGTCGCGTCCGCCGCCGTCGCCGGTTCCGACGCCTCAACGCCGCGCGTGAACGTCACCGCGAGCGTCGCCGTCGTGCCGTCATCCGTCACGGCGAAGACGGGCGCGCCCCGCACGTACGTCGCCGACGGACTCTCCAGCACGGAACACGCTGCCAATGTCTCCAGCGCGGCTCGGCTCGAAACAGGCGCCGTAATAATAGGATACGTGCCGCCGGGCGTCGTCGCGGCCGAGACCGTGCCGGCGGCGAAGATCGTCACGGCAAGCGTCGGGTTGCCAAGCACCGCCACGCCGTCCGTCGCGACGAGCGGCAGGCTGCGCGCGTCCATGCGCAAACTTGACGGTCTGCGCGGCCGGCACCGCCCCCGTGTACGCCCGGTAGAGGAAGATGCCGCCTTCCCAGACGAAGTCCGAGTTCGGGGACAGCGCGCCGAGGTCGTCGGCAAACGTCAGCACGCCCTTCTTCAGGACCGTCGGCCCGGTGTACTCCTGCGCGAGCGTGCCGAACTCGTTGGTGGAATTGTTGTTCTCCGCGTCGATGACGAGTCCTCCGTCCCGCTCCAGGCCGTCCGCCGTCGTGAACGGGCAGCGCGTCACGAACGAGCTACCCGCGATCGGACGAAACGTCAGCCCGCCCGCACCGAGCTTCATCGTGGCGGCGTTGGCGCGCGGGAATGCCGTGCGGCTCTTGCTGCGCTTCTTCACCGTCGCGCCGTCAAAGAACAGGTCCAACGTGCCGTTGTCACGCTGGATTTCGTCCGCCTCCAGGATGCCGCCGTCCGTCACCGACACGGTCGTCACCGCAGCCGACGTATTCGCGTTCTGCAGCTTCGTCACCGAGAACGTGCCGCCGTCCTCCACGCGGATGTTCGTCGTGCCCTTGTAGGTCAGGTACGGCTTGACCTGCAACATGCCGCCGCTCGCCACGTGGAAGTTCACGACGCCGACCGAATTGCTCGACGTGCCCGTGGCCGTGATCGTGCCTCCGTTCGTCACGGAGACGTTCCAGCAGCTTCCACCGGACTTGAGGCTGGTGATACCAGTCGCCGAAAGCACGCCCGTCCCGGTGACGACAAGCGTGTTCGTCGTGTCCACGCTGCCGGAGCAGCGTCCGGTGACAGTCTCCTTCGTGGCGGTCACCTTTCCGCCCGTAACCTCGATGGTCGAATGCGCCCCGCGGTCGTCGCCGTTCACGAGCTGGCCCTTGACATACAGCTCGCCGCCCTGGACCTCCAGTCGCGGCCTGGAATGCATGGGAAAGGTTGCGTAACCCAGCTTGTTCCGTCCGAGCGAGTAAGAGGAACCGGTATAGAGTCGGCCGCCCTTCACGCGGACCGTGGACTGCGGCACCCGGTCCGGCGTCGTGTTGGTGGAGCCGTTGCACGCGCCCTGCATCATCCAGCCGGCGAACTCCACGTTGCCGCCGACGATCTCCAGCGTCGCCTCCTTCTCCTGCTCGCCGTCCGCGACCGTCCAGCCGCCCACCGACGGATCGTTGCCGCCGCCGATGAGATAGGTGCCGCCGCCCTCGCCGATCACCACCTTGCCTTCCAGCACGTAGAAACTCCGGAAACCGACCGTCGGCGAGTCGCCGTTCGCGTTCGGCACCCACCTCGCCCGCACGCCCTGCCCGTACGTCGAATCGGTCAGGCTGCTCGATTTCCCGAGCGTGTTGGTGCCCGACGCCGCGAGGTGGAGCGTGCCGGGGCCTGTCTTCACGAACGAGCCGAGCGTCTGCTGGATGTTGCCCGCGAGGGTGAGTTCGTTCGAGATGTCGAAGATGGCCGCGTGCGCTTTGTCAGGCGTGTTCGTGAACGGACGGTCGGTCCAGCCGCCGGCGGGTCCGTCGTAGCGGAACGTGCCGGGGCCGACCTTGACGAGACCGTCCGCGCCGACGCTGGAGACGTGCCCCGTGGCGGACATCGCGCCCGCCACGAGCGTGCCGCAGCCGAGCGTAGTCGTGCCGCTGTAGCTGTTGAGCGTGTTGAGACGCACGATGCCGCCGCCGCTCGAGCCGCTGTTCACGACGAGGTCCATCTCGCCGGTAAACCGCTCCGTCACGTTCGTCGCAACCCCGTTGCCGGGGTCGATCGTGACCGTCTCGGCCGGAAGCGTCGCGCCTGTCGCAACCGCCACGCACATGGCAATCATCAAATGTTTTCTCATCATGCCTCCTTTTGTGACATTCCGGTGACACCACAAGCCGCAACCGACCGAAAAGGTCAGTGCAGGCAATCATCCCAGAAACACCCCCATGATACCATATTTCCGTCATACCCCGCAAGCGTGAAATTGCCTTTTCCCCAGGCCCGCCAGCGGCTCACCGGCGGCGGTAGAACAGCAACTTGAAGCTGCGCGGGGCGGGCAGGTCGATCACGAGGTGCTTCAGCGCCGTCGACCTCGTACGACGCCGTTTCGTCGATGCCGCCCAGCGTGCAGGCGAGCCGGCGCTCCGCCGCGTCAAGGCGGCGGAAGGCAAGCACGAAGCCGGCGGAGAGGTCGCGTCGGTGCATCTGGTATGCGCACCAGGCGCGTTCCCCCTGGCTGTCCGCCGCCCGCAGGTCGGTGAGCGGATAGAAGTCGCCCTCGAAGAAAGGACGTATCCGGTCGGCCGCCGTGAACACCTTCTTGAACCAGGCCGTCTGCTCGGCCGTGAAGTCGTTCTTCACGATGCCCGCGTTCCAGTCGCTCGGCGTGAACACGCTCCCCGCGCAGACGGACGAGAAGAAGCCGTAGTCGTCGAAGAGGAGCGCGGGCGTCGTCTCGGACCCCTGGAACGGCTGGTAGGCGAGCGTGTTGAGCGTCACGTTCTGCACGTCGAGGACCTGGAGCGGGCCGTTGCGGTGCCCGATCGCGTAGTCGGTGCGGCAGTAGGAGTGCGAGCGCGAGACGGCCTCGAAATCGAGACGGCGTCCGCCGGAGGCGCAGTTCTCGATGATGAGGTGCGGAAAGCGCGCGCGCAGGGTGTCCCAGAACAGGTAGAGCCCGGCGATGTACTTCGCCTCGGTGATTCCCTGGCGGTCGGAGGAGTCGTTCCCCTGCCAGAGCGGCAGCGTGTTCATGTTGAAGTCCTGGCGGTAGATGTCGAGCTTGTTGTCGCGCACGAGCGCGGAAACCGTCTCCGTCACCCATTCCCGCGCGGCGGGGTTGCCGAGGTTGACGTTGAGCTGGCGCTTGTTGCGGATCTGCTCGTCCTTCGCGGGCAGCAGCCAGTCGCGGTGCTCCCTGAAGACCGGCGGGGGCGGATCGCTCACGCAGCGCTCCGGCTCCACCCAGAGGAGCATCCGCATCCCGGCCGCATGCGCGGCATCCGCCACCTGCGCGAGATTGCCGTCGGGATGGACCGTGGGGTTGAAGCGCCAGTCGCCCACGAAGTGGTACCACATGTTGCCGCAGTTGGAGATGAGGTCGGGCATGTGGGCGGGACCGTTCCAGCCGGCGTCCACCCAGAAGCAGTCGAACGGCATCTTGTTCGCGACGGACCAGTCGATGATCTTGCGCATCATCGCGGGCGTCTTGTTGCCGCCGCCCGCCGTGATGGGGAGGATCGGCTTGATGAGACGGCCCTGCGCGTCGCGCGGACATTTCTCCTCAATCATGAAGCGGTGGATCAACGTCTGCATCGCCTGCGGCGTGACGCCGGCCGCGCGCGTGAACACGAGCACGGACGGCTGCCGGATCGTTTCGCCGGGCAGCAGGCGGAAGTGCGTCTTCACCATGCCGGCGGAAAGCGAGAACGTACCGTTCGTGCACACGGCGTCCGCCCGCCACGCGCCGCTCCAGCCCACGGCGATTTCCAGACCGTCCCCTTCTGGGAAGTCAACACCCATCCACGGCATCCACTGGGCCGACGAACGTCCTTCGGTGGCAACGAGGGAACACGCCCCGCCGGCGCCTCCAAGCGTGAAGGTGACCGGCTCGAAGTCCTTCTCCGTGCAGACCGTGCCGCGGAGCGCGCGCAGGACCGCGCCCTTCGCCGGACGCGTCATCGTGAACGACCGGAACCCCTCCACGATCTCCGTCGGCGCGTCGCCCGCGCACACGAGCTCCGGCAGGTACTCGTGCACGGGGAACTTCTTGTACGCCTTCTCGGTGGAACGCAGCACGAGCTTCCCGTCGGGACTCCTCCACTCGCGCACGAACTTCGTGAAGCGGTTAGTGTCCTGCACCAAGGTCAAGCCCGCCCTCGACGAGAGGACCGGCCACATCGCGGGGGATCCCGCGTAGTTGAACGCATACGGTATCCCCGCCGCACCCGCGGCGAGGCCGAGCGCGGCGCACGCCGCCGCAATCAGGATTTTGTTTTTCATCACTTGCCTTCTGCGCCGGCGCGGGCGGCGTCGAGAATTTCCTTGTGGAGCGCGCGGAGGAAGCCATAGTCGAACTTCACGATCGCGCGGTCGAACGTCACGAGTCCGCCGCCCTCCCAGAACTGGTCGATCGACTCGGTGAACACGCTGCCGCCCAAGCCGTCATGCGCCATCTTAATGAGCGGGCGCACGAGGTCCTCGTAGCGCTTGCGGTTGTCCTCGCGCCACCGGCCGCCTTCCACCGGCACCGGCGAATGCAGGCGCCCCTTGAGGTCCTGATAGTGCCCGATCAGGCACGCGCCCGCGCCTCCGAACTCGCCCGCGATCGTCACGCGCTTCGCGTTGGGCGGACACATCATCGCATGCGGATAGTTGTGGCGGTCCACCACGTCGCACGACGGCACGGGGTCGGCCGGCTGCTTCCACTTCGTGTAGCCGTGCGCGATGCCGCCCTCGTAGTCGTTCCAGCCGGAGGGACCGTTCACGAGACGCGAGGGGTCGTACCGCTTGAGCCACAGGTTCGTG
>ONRL01000044.1 GCA_900320225.1 uncultured Lentisphaerota bacterium | reverse complement strand
CGGCTCGACGAGTTCTTCGACTATCTCGTCAAGGATCTTCCACAGGTCGACTGCGCGGCATGAGCTTTGCGCCCTTTGCGTTCTCTGCGGCTAAAACCCTTGACTCTGCATAAATACCTCGTTGCACCCCCGTCAGCGGAAGACTGCTGGGCGGGATGGCAAAGGGCTTGGAAACGAGGCTCCTTCCGCCCTTCCCGGCGGCGTTGCGCGGCGTCACGCGGAACTGAACGCTCGCCCCGGCAGGCAGGTCGGCGACGGCGAACTTGCACCGGCCGCCATACTTCTTCGCCTGCGCCTCGGGACCAGTGTAGTAGTCCTGAAGAGTTTGACGCGACAGCAATACCTTGCCGGACGCGGCGTCGAGAACCTCGAACAGGTAATCGACCACGCGGCCGTAGCGCCCCTTCTTCTTCGCGTACGGCGTCCACACCTTCACCTGCGCCTCGATCCGCCCCAGGCGGTCCTTGGCCTTCGGACGAAGCGCCGCCTCCACCTTCGCGCCCTCGGGGAACTCCGGGGCCGGCGCCTGCGCGGCGATCACGAACGGATCGTCCGCATGGCGTTCGAGCGGCAGGGGCAGCTCCCAGGCGTCGCCGAGGACCTCCCCGCTGCGGAACTCCACGCGCTCCACGATCACCTTGTCGCGGTAGACGCTCACGAGCGACCCCTGACTGGGCTTCCCGCTCTCGACGGCGCGCGTGTGCGGCACGTATTTGCCGGGTTCGGGCGTACCGGGCGAGTTCTCGTAGCCGCGGCGCACGGACACGCTCTTGGTGGAGCCGGCACCCATCACAGTGAAGTCGCCCTGCCAGAGCGCGCGGTCGTCGGAGACGGAGACGTGGCTGTGCCCCGCAATCATGAAGCAGTTGGAGTAGGCGCGCATCTCCTCACGCAGGCCCTTGTAGACCTTCCCCTTGCGCGCGGGGTAGAACACCGTCCCCGGCGGCTGCGGATGCTGCACGTACACGAAGAACTTCGACGTGTCCACCTCCGGGTGCGCCTTGAGCCACGCGACCGTCTCGTCCTCGTGCTTCCAGTGCGTCCCCACGAAGGAGAAGCCCTTGATCGTCTTCGTGAACGTCTCGCCGGGGAACGCGCCCTCGCCGATCCGCCGCCACGCGGCGTCCTTGTCGCCGAAAACCGACGCCTTGATCTGCTCGGCCAGCTTCTCGGGCGGCATCCGGCGCATGTACGAGGCGTCCGAATAATCGTGGTTGCCCCACACCCAGAACTTCTCCACCTTCCGTCCGTCCGCCGCGCAGCCGCCGGGGAACGCGTCGTTCCAGATGCGCACGAGGTAATCGATCTCCGTGTTGAGTCCCTGCTCGGTGATGTCGCCGGAAATCACCACGGCGTCGGCGTTGCGGCCGTGCAGCCACCGGAACACACGTCCGAGCTGGTCGGGGTCGTCCGTCACCCGCAGATGCGTGTCGCTCAGCGCGCCAAACCGGAGCAGCGGCTCGTTGGCCGCCGCCTCGGCGGAGAGCCGCCGCGCGAACGCGGACGCGAACGTAACGGCCAACCCGCCGAGGAATCCCCTTCTTGAGACTGACATTCTCCGTTCTCCTTCCGTTGGTTAATACCGCCGGAGCAGGTCGAGCATCTTGCGGTCGAGCTTGTGGCCCTCGTAGTCCTCGTACTCCACGTCCGAACGCTCGGAGTCGAGGATGCCGATCGAGCCGCGCAGGTTCCAGAGCGCCCAGCCCATGTTGCGCTCCTTCCAGAGCGCGAGGTAGTCCTCGAACACGTCCAGCACGATGTCGTGCGGCGTCATCTTCCACACGCCGAACTCGCCGGCCATCACGAACGTGCCGTTCGCGAGCGCCTCCTCCCACGGCTCGATCATGCGGCGGTAGAGGTACTCGCGCCCCGCGTCGGCGTAGCGGCGTGGACGCACCACCGCGTTCATGGACGTGAACGGCTCCTCCTTCCCGAACCCGTTGAACTTCTGCTTGAAGTTCTGCGGTGCAGACCAGCTCGCACGCACGGCCAGTTCGGCCGCGCGGCCGTCCGGCGCGGTGAACGTGAGCGACGCGAGCTCGATCCAGTCGCCGGACTCAACCTCCGCCGTCAGGTGCCGCGCCCCTGCGGGCAAGTCGAACGAGGTCACGCCCGTATACGAACCCTGGTGAATCTTCCATTCAGGATAGTACTTCACGCCCTGCCAGTCCGCCGCACCCGGCTTCGGGTCGAAGGATGCCTCCGCCACCGTCTTCCCGTCCGCCGCGAAGCGCACCGTCACCGGACCCGACACGCGGCTCCAGCGCACGTCCACGCGGCAGGACGGCAGACCGCGCACCTCCAAAGGCGCGCGCAGGTCGGGCTTGCCCTTCCCCGCGAGGAGACCCGCCGGCGCGTCAAGCGAGAGCGGCCACACCGGCTTCGCGCTCGGCGTGCCCACCCACGGCGCGAGGTAGTGGCTCACGCTCATCGGCTCGTAGCCGCGCGTGGCCTGCCCCACGCCCTTCATCCCGTAGGCCGCGGCGAGCGGACGCTTCCCCCACGAAAGGCCGTCCAGCACGATGAAGCGCTTCGGATCCTCGCGGCGGATCGCGTCGACGAGCACCTTCACCACGTGCGCGTACTTCTCCGGCGCGACGTCCGGCGGCTCGTTGAAGAGGTTGAAGCTGAGCGCCTCGTTCGGGACGCCCTTCCAGCGCTTCGCGAAGTACGCCCAGTGCAGAGCGCACACGCGCTGCGCCTCGGGGTCGGCGAAGAGGTCGCGTTCCTCGTGCGGCCGCGCCACGGTGTACCCGGGACAGCGGTGCATGCACACCTGCACGTGCACGCCCCACTTCCGTCCAAGCGCGATCGCGCGGTCGATGTACGCCACGGCCGACTCGTCGATCTTCTCCCAGTCGCCGTCCACGATCCAGAACCGGTAGTCCATCGGAAGGCGCGCGAAGTTGAATCCCCAGTCGTGCATCATGCGGAAATCGCTTTCCAGGAACTCGCGCGGCTTCGCGTTCTTCCCCTTGATGAACATCTCAAGCAGATTGAATCCGCGCCAGCGTACAGCGGGCCGTCCGTCGTCGCACGCGTCCGCCAAGCGGCACTTCGGCACAAACGGCTCAACCGTGATCTTGCCGAGGGGGTAGCGGCGGTTCGTGCCGTTTGGGAGCGGCAGGGCGATTTCGGGCGTGCCCTGCTTTGAGCCGACCGACACGCAGAGCGTGTAGTCGCCCGGCTTCAGCATCTCATACGTTGGACCGGGATCCATCCCCGCCGCACGGGCGGAAACGAGGACGGGATCGGGATCGGGATTCCTCACCGTGCAGCCAAAGCGGCAGGTCGTCTCCACCGAAAGCGGCTTCTCCTCGCCGTTCAACTTCGGGTCGAGCCGGCGGAAGTCGAACGCGGGATCGGTCACCGACCAGCAGACGGTTCCATCCTTGTCCACCAGCGACCACGTGAGCCGCGCGCCGCCGTGCAGCCAGCTCACGCCCACGTTCGCCCATGTCGACGCCACCTTCACGGGCTCGCCGACCGTGACCTTCTCCGGGCACGAGAGCGAGCGAAGCTCGAAGCGGTAGCCCAGGCGCTTGGCGATCTGCGCCATCAGCTCCTTGTGCGCCTCGTAGTAGGGACGCGGGAAGGCGTGGATCGAGAGGTAGCTCGCCTGGTGCTTCTCCACGCACTCCAGCAGACGTTCCGGCACCCAACGTCCGCGCTCCTTGCACATCGTCCAGTGTCCGGTCTCGATGACGACCGGCGTCTCCGGCGCGAAGTTGCGCGCCCAGTGGCTGTGCGCCCACGACCCCTCCACGTTGTAGGTGGCGCGCGGCTCCGGCCCCATGCAGAAGATCGAGTCGTCGCGGTAGCCGATGCCGAGTTCGCGCGCGAACTTCATGAGCGGCGCCTCCGGCTCCTGTCCGCCGGAGCCGGCCACGTCGTCGGAAATGACCAGCAGCGTGTTGGGCAGGAGGCGTCGGTGCAGTTTCAGATGGAGGCGCGTGATGCGGTCGGTCTCCTCCTTACTGAGCTTCGAGGTGCTGCCCGTGTGGCCCTCCCCGTACATGCCGAAGCTGCCGACGTCGACGAACGCCACGCTGGGGTCGCCGTCGTACCGGTCGGCGAACGCCTTGAGGAACGCCGAATACTTCTCGAGGAACACGGGGTCGTCGTAGACGGGCTCCCAGCGCTCCGGGAAGTCCTTGCCCGCGCCGTGGTTCGCGTAGCGGAACCAGATGCCCTTCGCGCCGGCAGCGCGCACGTAGTCGGGACAGGCGTTGGCCGTATGGTTGCAGCAGATGATGCGGAAGGCGATCTTCTTGCCCTTTGCGATCCAGTTCTGCGCCACGCGGTCGATCATGTCCCAGCGGTACTGGCCCTCCTCCGGCTCCAGCTCGCTCCAGAGGAGTCGGAAGTAGACGGTTGACGTGCCCGGGAACCAGTCAAGCGTGTCGCCCGGCGGGATCGGCGCCCCGTACGCCCACATGCGCCCCGCCATGTGGTAGCACATAAACCCCATGCCGGGATTGATCAGCGCCTCGTCCGTCGCCTGGGGCGTCACCGTCACGCCCTGCGCCACGGCGGCCGCAATCACGGACAACGAAAAGACAAGACGGCTAACCTGCCGCCCCACCATGTAACGTATCTTCTTCATCTGCGTTTCTCCTTTTCAGGGATTTGCGGTGCCGGCGAGGAGGGCCTTGAGGTAGCCGTTCGCGAAGAGGCGGCCGAGGGTGAAGTAGCCGGGGATGCAGTCCTCGGTCAGACGGCGGTCGCCTTCCATCTCGGGCACGTGGTCGCCGCGCACGGGCACGTCGAGGCCGAGTTCGCGGTACACGCGCATGAGCGCGAACTGGTCGGTCGTTCCTTGGTCATGGAAGAGCTCCGTGAAATCCTCCTTCGTGCCCTCGACGTCGCGCACGTGGATGAACGCGATCCGCTTGCCGAAATGCCGCGCGGTCGCTTCGAGATTCGCGCCCATCAGCTTGAAGTTCGCCTGGCAGAAGGTAATCGCGTTCGACGGCGAGGGATACAGCGCGTAGGCGCGGTCGTACGCCTCCACCGAGCCGAAGATGCGCGCGTAACCGCCGAGCGATGGCAGGCACGGGTCGTCGGGGTGCAATCCCATGCGTATGCCCCACTTCTCCGCCACCGGCATCACGGTCTTGATGAAGTGCTCGTAGTTCGCCCACACCTGCTCAGCCGTGAGCTTCAACACGGGAGGGACGCGCTCCTGCGCGTCCGAAACGGGAGGGGCGCGCTCCTGCGCGTCCGCGGTCGCGCAGGAGCGCGACCCTCCCGGCGTCTCGGCGAGCGAGAAGTACGTCGCCTTCGCGCCTCCGCGCCCTTCGCGCACGCCCGTGCGCGCCCAGCCGGTCCCCACCATGAAGTTGTAGCAGAGAAGCGGGATGCCGAGCGCGCCCATCGACTCGAGCAGTTCGCAGTAGTGGTCCAACGCCTCCGGCCGCGCAGCAGCGCGGCCCTCTCGCTCCGGCCGCGCAGGAGCGCGGCTCTCCCGCTCCGGCCGCGCAGGAGCGCGGCCCTCCCCCGTTGCGCCGTACTCCTTGATCGGCGACATGTCGAACGGATCGCCTTCAAGGCCCACAACCTTCAGCCCCGCCGACGCGAGGCGGTCCACGATCCCCTTCAGCGTCTCCAGCCGCCACGGGTCGGAGAGGCCCGTGAGCGACGGATTGACCTTCACGATCACGTCCGTGATTCCCATCTGGAGACAGAGTTTCCAGAGGGGATGCGGCGTGGGCGGCACGAACTCGACGAGCGTCATGGCTACTGGAGCTTCAGCGCGGAACGCTCCGCGAGGAGACACGGCGAGTCGTAGATCGGCACGTTGACGTAGCGCGTTGAGTTGGCGGACACGCACACGTCCTTCTTCGGGAACTCGTAGACGGCGCCTGTGAGGAGGTCCACCCACACGGGGTCCTTCAGCGGCGCGCCCGTCCACTTGAAGGTGTGCGGACGCGTGGCGAAGCTGTCGCCCGGACGCTCGTAGACGGGGACGAACTGTTTCCCGGCGGGAAGCAGCGGTTCCTTCTCCTTGTCCGCTTTCCGCGTCGTCTCCGCGCACGTCCAGAACGCGAACACGCGCGCGCCGTCGGCCTTGGCGTACTCGTAGGTGCACACGGTGCTGTCCTTCGTGCTGAAGCCGGAGTCGGCCACGCGCGTGAGGGTGTCGTCGAACACGCTCACCACGTTCTGCACGGCGTAGTAGGCGCGCTTGACGGCGATCACCTCCTTCTCCTCGTTCGCGCGCAGGAGGCCCTTCAGGTTGATCTCGCGGCCCGTGTGGTTGAAGTCGCAGATCGTGAACACGCTCGACTCCACGTCATGCCCGAGATCGCCGAGCATCCGGCGCATGTCCCACTTCGCCTGGCTGTACTCGCTCCACGGGATGTTCGAGAGCGCGAAGCGCGTGGCCATCTCGCTCGGGCAGCCGTTCTCGCCCTGACGCATCTTCGCCGCGGGGTTGTACTTCGCGAGCACGGCCTTCTGCGCCTCGACCTGCGCGTAGGACATCTCGGGCGCGGGCGCGTAGCCGTGGTAGATGATCGAGTCGAAGAGCTTCACGTCCTCGCCCATCTCCTTGAGGCATTCCTCGAGGAACTCGGCCTTGTTGCGGGCGAGGGAGAGTCCCGCGACGTACGCGTTGGGGACGTTGCGGCGGATGATCTTCGCGGTGCGGACGTTGAACGCCGCGATGGCGGCGGGCGTCTTCTTCGGCGTGCCGATGTCGGGCTCGTTCCACATCGCCCAGTCCTTCACGCGCCCGCTGAAGTGCTTCGAGAGGGCGTCCACCCATGCGTCCCACCCGGCGAGGCCCTCCTCGCTCGTGGGGAAGCCGCCGGCGAGGTCCCAGCCGCCGCCGCCTTCGTAGACCGGATTGCCGTAGTCTGTCTCCAGCATCGGCGCGATGCCCTGCGCGAGCGCGTAGTCCACCTGGTGGTCAAGCCAGGAGAAGTCGTAGACGCCCTTCACGCGCTCGCACTTCGCCCAGCCGGCCTGCAGGCGGATCTTCTTGATGCCAAGCGGCGCGAGGAAGCGCTTGTACTCGTCGAACTTCGCGAAGTCGCGGTCGAGCACCTCGCAGCCAAGCGTCCAATTGGAACTGCGGATGTCCTTCACGCTACGCGGCGCGAGCGTGCCCACGCGCTTCATGTTCACGCGGAGCGGGGACTCCACGCGGTCGGCGGCCGTGGAGAGCTCCACGCCGGCCGTGGCCGAAATCGCGGCCGCACACGCCGCCGCCCAGATCATTCTTGCTTTCATCTGTTTTCCTTTTGAAAAGTTGGTAGTTGGTAGTTGATAGTTGGTAGTTGGATTACACGCCGGCAGAGGCGAGGAAACCGCCGTCCACGGGCACGGTGATGCCCGTCACGAAGCCGGCCTTCTCGTCGTCGAGCAGCCACTCCACGCACCCGAGCAGCTCGGGCGCCTCGCCGAACCTGCCGGCCGGTGTATGCGCGATCACCTGCTGTCCGCGCGGCGAAAAGCCGCCGTCGGGCGTCATGAGGTACTGCTTCGAACGCTCGTTCACGAAGAAACCGGGCGCGACGGCGTTCACGCGCACGTGCGCGGGCGCCATGTACTGCGCGAAGAACATCGTCCAGTTCGCGATCGCCGCCTTGCTCATCGCGTAGGGCGCGACGCGCGTGAGCGGACGGTACGTGTTCATCGAGCCGAAGTTGAGGATCGACCCGCCGCCCGCCTTCGCCATCTGGCGTCCGAACACCTTGCTCGGGATCACCGTGCCGAGCGTATTGATCTCGAGCACGCTCTTGAACGCCTCCATGTCGATGTCCCAGAAACCCCGCTCCGGGGGAGGGACGCGCTCCTGCGCGTCCTCGGTCGCGCGGGAGCGCGACCCTCCCTCCAAATCCGCCTCTGAGAACCTCAGGCGCGTGGGCATCGCCTTCACGTTGTTGCCGCCCGCGCCGTTGACGAGGAACCGGCACGGGCCCCATTCGGCCAGCACGCGGTCCGCGATCTCCTGCATCGCCTTCTCGTCCGTCACGTCACCGGGTTCGATGCGCACACTGGGAGGGACGCGCTCCTGCGCGTCCGCGGTCGCGCAGGAGCGCGACCCTCCCCTAATCTCTTCCGCCACCTTCTCGAGCTTCTCGCGCGTGCGCCCGATCAGCACCACCTTCGCGCCTTTCGACGCCAGGTCCTTGGCGATGCAGCTGCAGAGCGTGCCGCCCGCACCCGTCACCACCGCCACCTTTCCTTCGCAGAAACTTGCCATCTTATTTCTCCTTTTGAAATCGCCTTATCTGTGTCCCCTATTCCTTTCACCGGAAAAAGATCATCATGCCGGAGGAGTGCACAAGCGCGTAGGACGAGCCGGCCTTGCGGCGGCGGCAAACACCGTCGCGGCGGTCAAAGCCGCCGCGCACGCGACGAGTTTGCTATTTCCCATAAGAACTCCTTTTCAGTTAGACGGGCACTGGTGCCGGAGGCGGGACTCGAACCCGCACGCTTAAGACTAAGCAAGGGATTTTAAGTCCCTGGTGTCTGCCATTCCACCACTCCGGCGGCGTGTCTCTAGTTTACCACAAATTCAGGCGTGATAGTAGTCGCAAGCATCGGGCGGACGCACGTTCGTGAGCGTGCCCACGTAGTGGCGCAGGAAGTGCGGCTCGAACGGATGCGCGGCTGCGGCCGTCTCGTCGATCTCGATGCCGAGGCCGGGGCGGTCGGAGGGGTACATCATGCCGTCGACGAATTTCACGTCCTCGTCCACCACGTCCTTGCGCCACGGCACGTCGTTGAAAAGCGTCTCGTGGATACAGTAGCCGGGCGTGGACACGCCGAGCGCGAGCGTGACGGCGTTCGCGACGGGGCCGGAGGGGTTGTGCGCGCAGAACGGGATGTGGTGCGCCTCGCAGAGCGCGGCGATCTTCTTCATCTCGGTGATGCCGCCCGCGTGCGACGAGTCGGGCTGGAGGTAGTCGGCCGCGCGCAGCTCGATCGCGCTGCGGATCGCGTGGATGCCGTAGAGGCGTTCGCCGCAGGCGATGGGCGTGGAGACGCGGCGGCGGAGGTCCGCGAGGGACTCCATCGTGTCGGGGATGATCGGCTCCTCCACCCAGTACGGGTCGTACGGCGCGAGCGCGTTGCAGAGGCGCAGCGCGGTGGGGAGGTCAAAGCGTCCGTGGCACTCGATGAGGATCTCGGCCTTGCCGTCGGTGGCCTCCTTCACCTTCTCCACGCACCGGAGCGCCTTCTTGAAGTCGGCGGGCGGGAGCTGACGGTAGTTCTTGCCGAACGGATCCCACTTGAGGCCCTTGAAGCCCTTCTCCACGGCGGCAACGGCCTTCTCCGCGAACTCCTCGGGCTCCTTCGCGCCGGCGAACCAGCAGTTCGCGTAGCACGGCACGGCGGGGCGACACTTGCCGCCGATCAGCTGCCACACGGGGACGCCGAGGGTCTTGCCCTTGATATCCCAGAGCGCCATATCGACAGCCGAGAGCGCGCTCATGAACACGGGACCGCCGCGCCAGTAGGCGTCGCGGTAGTTGTCGTGCCAGAGCGCCTCGATGTCCATCGGGTCCTTGCCGATGAGGCCGTGCTCGAGGTCGTGGATGGCGGCGCAGAGCGTCGCCTCCTTGTACTCAAGCGTGCCTTCGCCGATGCCGTGCAGGCCTTCGTCGGTCTCCACCTTCACGAACACCCAGTTCGTGCGGAAGCAGTCGACAACAATCGTCTTCAGAGAGGTGATCTTCATTTTCAGAGGGGGCGGATGCGGATGTTGCGGAAGTAGGGGCGGGACTTGCCGTGCATGCCCTGGAAGCCGATTTTGCCCTTCGTGGGGAGGTCGGCCCACGGCCGGCTCAGCCACGGCGGGATCTTCGTGCCGTCGGGGTTCTTCTTCGCGTCGGTCCACTTGGAGAGGTCGGCGTCGAGCACCTTCTCGCCGTTGCAGATGACCTGGATGTTCTTCCCGCGCGCGAACACGGTCATGCGGTTCCACTCGCCGGCACGGCGGACGGTCTGCTTCGTGGGCGCGCAGTGTCCGTAGAGGGAAGCGTTCAGCATGTACGCGGGGTCCTTCGACCACTTCTCGGCGTAGTCGTCGAGGAGCTGGACCTCGACGGTGTTGGGGATCCAGTTCTTCGTGTCGGATCCGTAGATGAGCACGCCCGAGTTGGCGCCGGGCTCGAGCTTGTACTCGAAGTCGAGGGCGAAGTTCTCGTACTCGGCCTTCGTCCAGAGGGCGCTGTCCTTGTTCGCGGTGATCTCGCCGCGGCGGCCCTTCTGCTGCCACACGCCGGGCTCCACGTCGAACTGGTCCTCGATTTTGCGGCCGCGGTCGTAGAGCGAGGTCCAGGGGGCGACGCGGGTATTGGGGTGGCCGGAGACGATGTCCATCTTGACGGCCCACTCCCACACGCGGCCCTTCCAGGTGTCGGCGGGCGTGCCGGGCGTGGGCTCGTTCATGAAGCAGTGGGGCTCGAGGGCCATCACGTGCAGCTCGGCGGGGATGCCCATCGTGCGCAGCTTGTGGTAGACGCGCACGCTGTTCATCGGGGACCAGCCGTCGGCGTCGCCGTGCATGAGGCACATCGGCGGGGTCTTCGCGTCGAACTTGAACTCGGGGGCGAGGGCGTCGGAGAGGTCGTTGCCGCGCTTCGTGTTGTTCTGGTCGAGGCCGTCGGCGAGCGCGTAGGCGGGGTAGACGGGCACGGCCCAGTTCACGTGGCACGGCAGCTTGTCAATGTCGTCGATCGGCTCGTAGGCGGGCGTGAGCGAGGAGGTGGCGACCATGAGGGTGAGGTGTCCGCCCGCGCTGCAGCCGGTGAAGCCGATGTTCTCGGGATCGAGTCCGCGCTTCGCGGCCTCGGCGCGCACGAGGCGCACGGTGCGCTGGGCGTCCTGCCACGCGGTGACGTGCTTCGGGAGGCCCTGCGGACGCGGCACGCGGTACTTCATCGTGACCACGGTCACGCCGCGCGCGAGGAAGTAGTCGCGGATCGGCGCCACCTCGAAGCCGGTGATGCCGTTGCCCATGTACGAGCCGCCGGAGACGGAGATGAGGATGGCGGTGGATTTCAGCTGCTTGGGCGTGTGCCACACGAGGAACGGCGTGCACTGCTTTTCCTGCCGGGACGGGATCTTCCCCTCCGGCCACAGCGGGACCTCCACGTCGGCGAACGCGGCGCCGCAGGCGATTGCGGCGGCCAACAACATCTTCAACTTCATCTTTTTCTCCTTCTTCTAGGTTGAGGTGGGTTTTTATTTTACCACATTTCCGCCGCGGCGGAAATATGGTATAATCGGCGCATGACTTTCTTTGCATACGGCATCATCAAGAGCTGGCACGATCTCAACGCATTCGAGATCATCCGCCATCCCTGGTTCATCTCGGCCTTCCTCGCCGGTGGGCTCGCGCAGCTCATCAAGATGGCGACCATCTATTTCCGCACGCGGAAGCTGGACGCCAGGCAGCTCTCCGCGGCGGGCGGCATGCCCAGCGCGCACACCTCGCTCGTGACGGCGCTCACGGCGGCGGTGGGGCTCACGGACGGCTTCAACTCGCCGGAGGCGATGATCACCGCGGGGCTCGCCACGATCACGATGGTGGACGCGATCTCGATCCGCCACGAGGCCGGGAAGCACGCCAAGTTGCTGAACCGCATCGTCGCGCGGCTCAACGAACAGGAGCGCTTCGAGGCCGAGCACCTGCGCGAACGCCTGGGGCACCGCCGGCGCGAGGTGGTGGCCGGCTTCTTCTTCGGGATAGCCGTCGCGCTCGTCGTCTGCGGATTTTGGGATTTCTGGAAGTGACGGACGCCCGCGGATATGGTATAATGCCCGCCCATGTCTGAAGAGCAAAAAGAAGAACACGCGCGCGCGTCCGCCGAGGAACGGGACGCGCCGCCGCCCGCGCCGACCGAACCGCGACGCCGCGCCCTCCCGAGAGGCGCGGCGAACACGGGTCCCCGCAGCGGGTGGATCGTCCTCGCCGTCATCGCCGCCGCGTTCCTCGCCATGCGCCTCATGAACCCGAACCGACCCGAGTTCAACGCGATTTCGCAGACGGAGTTCCGCGCGCTCGTGGAGGACGGAAAGCTCGTCAAGGTCAAGCGCGTGCGCGCGCTGGACAGCGGCAGCACCTACCTCGCGGGCGAGATGAAGACCGAATCCGGCAAGCCCGCGAAGTTCCGCGTGAACCTCGTGCCCGCCGAGAACGAGGGCCTGACGGAATTCCTCGTCGACTACGGCGTGAACTGCCCCGTGGAGGAGGACGAGCCGATGTTCGGCCCGTTCATGCAGCAGCTGCTCATCTTCGGCGTGTTCGCCGCGCTGCTCTGGTTCTTCATCTACCGCCGCATGATGGGCGGCGGCGCGGGCGGCCCGTTCTCGTTCGGCAAGTCGAAGGCGCGCCTCATGGACGGCAACAAGAAGGACCGCGTGACGTTCAAGGACGTGGCGGGCGTGGACGAGGCGAAGGAGGACGTGGCGGAGATCGTCGAGTTCCTCAAGGAGCCGAAGAAGTTCACGAAGCTCGGCGCGCGCATTCCGCGCGGCATCCTCCTCGTGGGACCGCCCGGCACGGGCAAGACGCTCCTCGCGAAGGCGATCGCCGGCGAGGCCGGCGTGCCCTTCTACTCCATCAGCGGCAGCGACTTCGAGGAGATGTTCGTGGGCGTGGGCGCGAGCCGCGTGCGCGACCTGTTCGAGCAGGGGAAGAAGTCCGCGCCCTGCATCATCTTCATCGACGAGATCGACTCCGTCGGCCAGAAGCGCAACGCGGGCGGCATGATGTCGCAGCGCGTGGCGGACCAGACGCTCAACGCGATGCTCGTGGAGATGGACGGCTTCGGCACGAACGACGGCGTGATCGTGATCGCCGCCACGAACCGGCCCGACATCCTCGACCCGGCGCTCCTGCGACCCGGCCGCTTCGACCGCCAGGTGAACGTGGACCTCCCGACGCTCAAGGGCCGCGAGGCCATCCTCGCGATCCACGCGGCGAAGGTGAAGCTCGCGGACGACGTGGACCTCGAGCGCCTCGCGCGCGGCACGAGCGGCCACTCCGGCGCCGACCTCGCGAACATCATCAACGAGGCCGCGCTCCTCTCCGCGCGCAAGGGACTCGACGCGATTCCCCACGCCGTCCTGGAGGAGGCGCGCGACAAGGTGTTCTGGGGCAGCGAGCGCAAGTCCGCCGGCTACACGCGCCGCGAGTACGAGACCACGGCCTGGCACGAGGCCGGCCACGCACTCCTCCAGCTGCTCCTGCCGAACGCGGACCCGCTCCACAAGGTGAGCATCATCCCGCGCGGCCGCGCGCTCGGCGTGACGATGAGCCTGCCGGAGAAGGACGTCCTGAACCGCTCGAAGTCGTACTTCCTCGACGCGATCACGATGTGCTGCGGCGGACGCATCGGCGAGGAGTTCCTCACGAAGGACGTCTCCACCGGCGCCGCGCAGGACATCGCGTACGCCACGCAGATGGCGCGCGGCATGGTCTGCCGTTTCGGCATGTCGGACGCGTTCGGCTTCCAGGCCTTCATCGAGCCGAACGCCCTCTCGATCTCCGAGGCGCCGCCGCCCTACTCGCAGAAGACCGCCGAGGCGATCGACCAGGAGGTGCGCCGGATCATCGAGACCTGCTACGCCCGGGCGACCGATCTGATCAAGCAGAACCGCGACAAGCTCGAGCTGCTCGCCACCACCCTTCTCGAGAAGGAGACGATGGACGGCCGCGACGTGGAGAAGCTCCTGGGACTCGAAAGGAAACACGATGACGTGGACGTGCGGGAAGTTTGAGATCGACCTCGCGTCCACGCGCGTGATGGGAATCGTGAACGTGACGCCGGATTCGTTCTCCGACGGAGGTCTCTACCTCCGTCCCGGCGACGCCGTCGCGCACGCGCGCGCGCTCGTGCGCGACGGGGCGGACGTGATCGACGTGGGCGCCGAGTCCACGCGCCCCGGCCACCGGCCCCTTCCCGCCTCCGCCGAATGGGCGCGCCTCGCGCCCGTCCTGCGCCAGCTGCTGCGCGAACTGCCCGACGTGCCCGTCTCCGTGGACACCTACCACGCCGAGACGGCGCGGCGCGCCATCGACGCGGGCGCCGCGGCGATCAACTGCGTCTACACGCCCGACGCGGACATGTGGTCGCTCGTCGAGAAGAGCGGCTGCGGGTTCGTCGTGCCGGCAAAGGACTACCGCGCAATCGGCGCGCAGGTGCTGCAGGACCCGATGGTGGGATTCGGCACCACGCGCGAGGAGGACGTCGCGATCCTCGGCTCGCTCCGCCGCCTGGCGGCGCGGGGACCGGTGCTCGTGGGCGTGTCGCGCAAGCGCGTGATCGGGACGCTCAGCGGCGAGGCCGAGCCCGCCCGCCGCCTCGGCGGCAGCGTGGGCGCGGCCGTGTGGTGCGCCATGTGCGGCGCAAGCGTGGTGCGCGTACACGACGTGAAGGAGACGAAGGAGGCGCTGGCCGTGGTCGGCGCGCTCGCCAAGGAAGGAGGCTCGCCATGGAATGGCATCAAGTGATGTCCTACGTGCCGGACGTCATCCAGATATTCATCCTCTACATGGTGATCTACGCGATCCTCAAGGGAGCGCGCGGATCGAGGTTCGGCCAGGTGCTGATGGGGTCGGGCATCCTCTTCGGCCTCCTCATCGCCTTCACGCTCGTCTTCCACTTCGACGTGCTCTCCGTCATCGTGCGCTGGCTGCTCCTCTACCTCGCGCTGTCGTCGGTCGTGATTTTCCAGGACGAGATCCGGCGCATCCTCGCCACGATGGGCTCGTTCCTCTTCCAGGACCGCACGCGTGCGCACGTGTTCGCGGGCGGCCGCGTCACGCCCGAGGACCTCACGACGATCATCTTCAAGCTCGCGAAGAAACGCACCGGAGCCCTCGTGGCGTTCGAGCGCGGCATCTCCCTGCGCGGTTTCGAGACGACCGGCGTCGCGCTCGACGCGATTATCTCCTCCGAACTGTTCTTCTCCATCTTCACGGAGCCGATGCCGCTCCACGACGGCGGCGTGGTGATCCGCCACGGCCGCGTGGCCGCCGCGCACTGCCTCTTCCCCGTCTCCAGCCAGAGCGACCTCTCCGCCTCCGGCATGCGCCACCGCGCGGCGGTGGGGCTGAGCGAGCAGACGGACGCGCTCGTGATCGTCGTCTCCGAGGAGACGGGCCGCGTGTCGGTCGCGCACAACGGGCGCCTCATCCGCTACCCGGACGCCGAGGAGGACGCGCGAACGGCCATATTGCGCTGGGTCCGGAAGGCCATGCCGCAGCAGAAGACGACGGCCGAGGCGATGTCCGACTGGATGAAACGCCGCACGGACAAGCTGTTCCGTCGCCGGCACGACGCGCCGGAAGCCGCAAAGTCCGCGGCCGCCGCCCAGGAGGCAGCGGCCGACGCCGGTGCCAGCGGAAAGGAGAGGAAATGAAATCGTTCATCGCGTTCTTTACGAGCAACTTCGGGCTCAAGATACTGGCGCTCATCCTCGCCATCATCGTGTACTACGCCGTGCGGGACTCCCTCGCGAGTTCCCGTTTCCGCCCCGACGCACCGATTTTCAAGAGCAGCAAATGAAAGCCCCCGTCTGATGCAGCCCACGCAACCAGTCTCCTCCGAAACGGAACCCAGCGCCATCCGCCGGGTGATCGGGCTCTTCATGTTCCCGATCGCGCTGTTCCCCTTACTCGCGCTGTGCACCTACAACTGGCACGACATCTCGGATCTCTGCATCCCGGCGGCGGCCCCCACGGCCAACCTCATCGGCGCGGTCGGCGATTGGTTCGCCTACATGGGCTACCAGCTGGTCGGACTCGCCGTCTGGTCCGTGCCGGTCGTCTGCGTGTACGTGGGCCTCAGGCTTGTGCTGGGGAAGACATTCCACCCCGGCCGCCGCACGCTGGGCGTCGCCCTGCTCCTCTTCTCGCTCACCTGCCTGCTGCAGGTGGCCGGCACCTCGCCGCTCATCGCCCCCCTGCTGCGCGACCTGAACATCGAACCCAACGCCGGCGGCGCCGTGGGCTACCTCGTGATGACGCGCTGCCTTGCCCACCACCTGGCGCCGTTCGGCGCGAGCGTGCTGATGATCAGCCTCGCCGTCTTCTCCCTGCTCATCATCGCCGGACCGCGCAACATCATCTCCGCGATCGCCCGCCTGACGGACTGGGCGGCGGACCGTCACCGCGACGAAATGGGTGAAGTAGACGACCAGGACGCAGCCGCCGAAGCCGCGCGTGCCGCCAAGGAGGCCGCCCAGGCCGCACGCCTCGCCGAGAAGCAGCGCATCGCCGACGAGAAAGCCGCGGCCCGCGCCGCCAAAGAGGCCGAACGCGAGGCGGAACGCCTCGCCCGCGAGGAACGCCGCGCCGAACGCGAGGCCGCGCGCAAGGCGCGCGAGGAGGAGAAGCGCAAGGAAGAAGAAGAGCGCGCCGCCCTCCGCGCCCGGCTGAAGGCCGAACGCGACCAGTCCGCAGCGGGTCCCGCCGACTTCCTGCCCCCGCGCGAAACGCCCTCCGCCCGGTCCGCCGTCACCCCCGCCGTCGCCCCCGTGCGCACGGTCACCCCGACCGCACCCGCGCCGGCACCGGCACCCGCACCCGCGCCGGCACCGGCCACGACAAGCGCGACCCTCCCGGCGAACACGTCCGGCGCCGAGGAGGAACAGGAGGACAAGGGACCGTACGTCATCCCCACCACCGACCTCCTGAATCCGGTTCAGAAGCAGGACAGCGGACCCGGGGAGAATGTCTCCGCGATGGCCCAGCGGCTCATCGACACGCTCAAGGTGTTCGACGTCAACGCGGAGCTCGCCTACTACGTGGCCGGCCCCGTCGTGACGCAGTACGCCCTCACGCTCGACCTCGGCACGCGCGTGGAGAAGGTCGCCGCCCTCGCCCGCAACCTCCAGATGGCGCTGCAGGCCACCTCGTTGCGCATCGAGGCCCCCATCCCGGGCAAGAACGCCGTCGGCATCGAGGTGCCGAACCTCAAGCCAGCCTCCGTGCACTTCCGCGAGATCATCGACGGCGAGCTCTGGCAGAAGAACAGTCCCGGGAAGTTCCAGGTGCCGCTCCTGCTCGGCAAGGACGCCGCCGGAAACGACCTCGTGGTGGACCTCGCCAAGCTCCCGCACCTGCTCGTGGCGGGCGCCACCGGACAGGGCAAGTCCGTGTGCCTCAACTCGATCATCAACGGCCTCCTGATGTGCCGCACGCCCGAGCAGCTGCGGTTCATCATGGTCGACCCCAAGCGCGTCGAGTTCACCACCTACAACCGCCTCCCGCATCTGCTCGTCCCGATCATCAACGACACGAACAAGGTCGTGTTCGCCCTCCGCGCCGCGCTCGTCGAGATGGAGAAGCGCCTCAAGATGTTCGCCCGCGCCGGATGCCGCAACATCGTGGACTTCAACACGCGCAAGACGGTCTCGCAGCCGGACATGTTCGGCGGCGAGGAACAGCTTGGCGACAAGGACATGCCCCGCACGATCCCGTACATCGTCATCATCATCGACGAGGTCGCGGACGTGATGCAGGCCGCGAAGAAGGAGGTCGAGCCCGTCATCGCCCGCCTCACCGCACTCGCCCGCGCCACCGGCATCCACCTCATCCTCGCCACGCAGCGCCCCGACGCCAACATCATCACGGGCGTCATCAAGTCCAACATCCCCGGCCGCATCGCGTTCAAGACGTCGTCGTCCATCGACTCCCGCACGATCCTCGACGCCACCGGCTCGGAGCTCCTCATCGGCAAGGGCGACATGCTCTTCAAGATGTCCGACGGCCGCCTCCTCCGCGCACAGGGCTCGTACATCTCGGACGAGGAGATCAACCGCGTGATCGACTTCATCGGCGAACACTCCAACCCCGATTTCGACGAGGCGCTGACACGGCGCATGGAGAAGATCAAGGAGGCCGACCCGCTAGAGGGTGAAGACGAAGACGAGCCCCAGGAACCTGCACCCGCAGAGGCCATGGCGACCGCCGTCGTGGGCGGCGTGCCGCCGCCGGCCGGCATGACGGCGTCAAAGGAGGAAGGCCTCTTCCGCCGCGCCCTCGAAGTCGTGCGCGACACGAAACGCGCCTCGATCTCCCATCTCCAGCGCCGCATGGGCATCGGCTACAACCACGCCGCACGCATTATGGACCTCCTCGAGGAACGCGGCGTGATCGGCCCCGCCCGCGGCGCGGGACCGCGCGAGATCCTCGTCGACCCCGAAACGCTTCTCTCCGGAGGCGGCGACCCGGCCGGCGGCGGAGACGCGGCGTTCGCCCTTCCGCCCGACCCGTCCGAAGGCGAGTCCGCAAACGCTTGAAATTGAAACCCCAAGGAGCATGACCATGAGTTCATTCGGAGAAACCCTGAGAAACGCCCGTGAAGCCAAGGGCCTCACCTGTTCGCAAGTTGCGTCGCAAACGCACATGCTCGTCCAAATCGTCGAGGAAATGGAACGCGAAGACTTCCACCGCATCCCCGCACCCATCTACGGACGCGGCTTCGTGCGCCTTTTCGCCGAATGCGTGGGCCTCGACCCCATTCCGCTCGTACGCGAGTTCATGGACATCTACGAAGGCCGCCGCGCCCCCACGGTCAGCATCCGTGAAGTTCCCACGGCCCCTGTGCCACCCCCCGTCCAACCCGTCTGGCAACCCACGCCCGGACCAGCGCCCGC